>JACZSL010000021.1 GCA_022574205.1 Patescibacteria group bacterium | reverse complement strand
TGAAGAATAAATAGAAAGAATGTGCGCTTTTTCTTTATTGGAGAGGGAAACTCTACGCTCCTTTTTATTACGAAATTGATTTTTCATAATGCAATTATATCACAAAACCGCCTTTTCAGGCGGTTTAGTTCTAGCCCCAAGTGGACTGTGTATATATCAAAATTTTAGTACCTAAAATTTAGCTAAAATTAGACACGTGAGTCTTGCTCGATAATAAAATGTGTTGGCAGCCCTAACGCCACAAAAGTCGAACAGGGTATAATTAACTATTATTTTACCCTATCTCCCTTACTATTTCAAATTCCAACCTCACCACACCGCCTCTCCAGTTTCTGGAGGTCTGTATGTGGTAAACAAAAAACCGTCATTTCAAACGATTAAATCTGGTAGCTTTTATGTCGCCAATCAAAAAAAATTCTACAGTGAGACTGAGCAACGGTTACCGCCTAGTTCCAGTTCATCCAAATCATTATCGCTACGTTCTCCACTTTTGTTAATCTCTTTAATTTTTGAATAGTTTGGAGGAGTGGGAGAAGGATGTTCTTTAATAAAAGAGGCAAATTCATCATCAGTGTTAAACTTGTTAATATCATTTTTCTTTTTTATATCACCTAGCATGGCTGAATATGCTCCTTCACCTGGTAGCATTGTTTTCTGATTGTGGGCCGGGAGAACTACCAATTTGTCATCAAATTTGAATATTTCATCAATAACACTATGAAATAATATTTTCGCATTATGTGCAACTTCTTGACCTAAATCAGAACGTCCCACGCTTTCTACAAAGAGTGTATCACTAGTAAAAAGGAATGATTTATCAAGGACAATGCATACGCTTTCGTTAGTATGACCTGGAGTCTCAATGATTTGCGTTTCCACTCCAACTATACCACGCAATGAGTCTTCAAGTGATTGAAACGGAAATGAAACAGCACTCTTTTTTGGTAAAAGATAAGTTGCTGATTCTTGCTCTGCCAGCAATCGTCCAGCGGAAATATGATCAGCATGTATATGTGTATCAATAACTGCAACAATCTTTATATTGTGCTCATTAAGATAGTCAGTATACTTGATCAAATGTTGCGAGGGATCAATTACTATTGCATGTTTTTTATCCACAAGAACAACCATGTAAGACAAACAACCTTTGCCAAGACGTTTTACTTGAAAAACTTCTAAATAAGATAGAGTAACTGGTTTAATTTCAACTATCTCGTATACTGTATTCCAGCCTTTTAAACCACCTTCCAAAACTTTTGTTTGATAACCATTTTTTGACAACAGTTCTGCTGAACCCTTGGAAGAAACACCTCGAGCACATATTGTAACTATCTCTCGATCTTTATCTAATTGGGACATTTTTTGTTCAAGATCACTAGCAGTCATATTTTCACTTCCAGGAATATGCCAAGATTGAAAATCAGAATTATTGCGCACATCAAGTAGCAGAGGAGGATTTGTTCCTCTTAGTTTTTGCAGTAATGTCGCTGGGGATATAGTTTCATTTTTCATAGTCCCATCATATCATACTCTGTCTGGATTGCATATGCTTATAAAACGCTACATCTTCCTGTAGAAAAATTCGAATTAATAATTTTACTATAATTTAAGCAATAGGGTCTTGCTCAATAAAAATTTATTTTGGCAGGGGCTCGTGGACGACGTTAGAACCAGAATAAGGCTAAGTGGTGGGTTTTATGTGCCGAATTTGGTTTTAGACCAAGCTAAAAGATAGCCAACAACAATGGTTATTATTGCAACCATGAAATAAGTAAAAATCAATGGGAACCAAAGCTCTAATTCCAAGCCAAAAAGTCCGACTAAAACAATCGAGTCCATCAACAATATTATTACATACCATGCTATTCCAGCTTTCCAAGCCGTAGATTTGTAGTTTTGTCCTTTATCTCTATAAACTAAAAATAACGCCAAGGCTAAACCAATCCCCAGGGAAAATACCTTGATAGCACTAATCCACAATAACCCAGAGGGACCATTCGCCTCGGTATCAAAAATGACGAAGCCTACGAAGCCTACTATGAATGTTATCACCCATATCATCAATCCCAACAGTACAATTTTCACTCTTATGTTCATAAATATATCCTACCAAAAAATCGCCTGCTTGGTGATTGATTGGTTAGTATAATAAGAGATCACACCCTTCTACCTATCGGGATCTAACTTTAAGCCTCTTCCAGTGCATCAAACTTATTCGTAAGTTCTTCAGCCCACTTTTTGCGATCTTCTTCGCTCATCTGTTCCATTTTTTGAATGACACCTTTGTGATCTTCGTCGCCGGTCTCAGCCGCATCATGAAGGTGCTGCTTACCGTTGGCCATCAATTCTTCAGCAGTTTCCCCACGGATCTCCTCGTCACAAACGCCACCTATAGTCTTGCATGTAGTTTTTTTCATGGAATAAATATTAGTAAATGAAGTATTAGCCGACCTTGAATATT
The DNA here is from genome assembly GCA_022574205.1 of Patescibacteria group bacterium. GTDB lineage: Bacteria > Patescibacteriota > Minisyncoccia > Phycocordibacterales > JACZSL01 > JACZSL01. The sequence goes on along the minus strand of JACZSL010000021.1, from coordinate 2,668 downwards.
AATAGTCTAGCAGAATATTGTGTTTTGTAAAGGAAAAACGCCCTCTTGGCGATTCTTTGCTACCTTGCTTTTAGTGTTTCTTCTAACATTTTACGAAGTCTTTTCCAGCCAGATGTTGTCTTAAAATATTGTTCGCAGTTGATAGCATCTTTTTCGCTTTTGAAAGCAGAATAGAAGATTAATTCGTATGGAATATTTGGTTTTGTTGCTCTATTTTCACCAGCATTATGAGATTTTAGACGCGATCTTAGATTGGGAGTTTGACCAACATAGAGTTTTTGATTCTTCTGGCTTTGAAGAATATAAAAATAGTGCATGAATTAATTTGAGTTTACATGATTGTGGCAGGCCACAGTTCATGAATAAAGTGAGCTGAACGTGGCAGGCCACAGTTCATGTTCTACTTCTATTCACGTGGCTTGCCACGTTCATGAACGAAGTGAACTGAACGTAGCAGGGGTGGGAGGAATCGAACCCCCGACGAAGGTTTTGGAGACCTCCGTGATACCACTTCACCACACCCCTCCAAGGATTACTTCTTGGATTCTTTGTGAACTGTGTGTTTTTTGCAATGTTTGCAAAACTTTTTGAATTCTAACTTTTGTTCACCCTCCTTGCGGTTTCGCTGCAAGGATTTGTGAGTAGCATAGTTAATATTTTTGCACTCATCACACAGTAACTTTGTATATGCTTTTCTTTTTCCTGCCATGGTATTTTTTTGTTACATTTCTCTTGAGCCGTTGGCCGGATTCGAACCGGCGACCTACTCCTTACCATGCTTGTCCGCCGAAGCTTGAGCCGAGACCGGGGATCGAACCCGGGACCTCATCCTTACCATGGATGCGCTCTTCCAACTGAGCTATCTCGGCGCGAAGGTGGAGAGTTGCCCCGCCTGCGTCCGCTTTGCGGGACTACGGCGGGTAAATCTACCAGCTGAGCTACAACGGCATTCATAACAGTTTTTCGTGTTTGCCCTTCGACAGGCTCAGGGCATTTCGACTCGCTAGTATGTTTACACTGAGCGAGCGAAGCGAGTCGAAGTGTGGGCCGGGAGGGATTCGAACCCCCGAAGGCATAAAGCCGCGTGGTTTACAGCCACGTCCGATTGGCCACTCCGGCACCGACCCTATTACTTAAATGGAATTAAGTCAGATATAGGTTAGCACAAAATGAGCTACTTTACAATCATGCGTCCGTGTTTTGCCATCCATTCTGCAATCTTTTTATGGTCACCAGAAACCAATACTTTTGGGACTCGCCAATACTTTTTTCTTTTGGCTCCCGCCTTCGCCCCCTGGGCTTCGGCGGGCACAGCAAATACCTCAGGCCGCGTATATTGGGGGTATTCCAAAAATCCTTTCGTTCGTCCTTTGCCAAGACGTTCTTTTAAGAACTGGGGTTTTCCTATCACCCCTGGAATTAAGCGTGAAACCGTTTCAATAACAGCCATTGCAGGCACCTCACCCCCCATTAAAACATAGTCCCCCATTGAGAGTTCAATGTCCGCTATCTTCTTTGCAACTCTTTCGTCTACCCCTTCATATCTGCCGCAAATGAAGATGAGCTGGCTTTGTTTGGAAAAGTCATGGGCTATTGTCTGGTTAAACTTTTTTCCACGCGGGGTAAAGAGAATAACTTTAGATTTCCTCCCTTTCTTTTTAAGTTTTCGCACTGCTCTATATACGGGCTCCACTTTCATTACCATACCTAATCCCCCGCCAAAGGGTTTGTCGTCTATGGTTCTGTGTTTATCCTTGGTCCATTGCCTAAGGTTGTGAACTTGGATTTTCAGCAGTTTCTTTTTTGCTCCCTTAAAAAGCAAAGATTCCTTTTTAAACGGCTCGAAAAGTTCGGGGAATATGGTTAATACATCAAAGGTAATCATACGAAAAGAAAACGATGCTCTTAGTGTAGCATCGTTTTCCTGGATTTCAATTTAGATGGTTAGGTCTTCAAGAGATTCCTTTTTCTCTTCTTTTGGTTCTTCCCTTGACTCTTGCGGCTGCCTTCCGCCTTCTGGTTCCTCAATTTTGAGGTTTACCCTGGCGTGAGCTTTGAGCCCTGCAATCCTCACTAACGTGCGGATTGATCTGGCTGTTGAACCCTGGCGGCCAATAATTTGACCCATGTCTTCTGAGTGTACTGTAAGAATCATGAGCACACCCATCTCATCCACCTTGCGCTCTATTTTTACGTCGTCTGGGTGGTCTACCAACCCCTTTACGATGTATTCCAATAGATCTTGATATGCGAACTGTTCGTCTGCCATAGTTGGGTATTCGGTATATTCAACAAAAACGACCTTTCTGATATCTGCCCTGTCATTGTAGGAAAATCACAGCCGTTGTCAAGAAAACACAGAGGTACTCCCGCAAGAAGAATCTTCCTGATATTTCAAGGAAGTGAAGAGAGCATCTTCTTGCGAGAGTGCCTCTGAGCTCCACATTTCAACTCACAACTTCTGTTATGAGCTCAAGTGTGGGGACGAGGGAGAAGCGTGTAGCTTCCCGCCTCGTCCTTTCCTAACTATGGAGGGAAAGAATGTAGACCTGTGTGCCGGCAACACACAATGAATTACATTCCAGCAGCCTTCCCCATGTTTTTAGTCCCTGCTGGTGGACTTTGTATGCTTTCGCATACGGATCTCTCCTCTCACTTGTTTTTGATT
>JACZSL010000012.1 GCA_022574205.1 Patescibacteria group bacterium | reverse complement strand
ACCGAGGTCGTCTCTTTCTTTTTACATAATCTAAAAATATACTTTAAAACAAACCATTTTATACTTCCATATATCTTCACCCTACGTCGCAAAGCTCCTCAGGGTCTTCGACATATTTTAGTTTATATTTGATCAAAAATTTGCTCCTGAATTTGCTCCGGAGTTAATTCAGGAGCAAGAGGAACTCGCAAGCTCGTGCTGATTAATTGGGAAATGGTCACGAATCACTAACTATTTCAGTCCAACTATCATAACCAAAGAACACCCATCGAGGGTGTTCTTTGGTTATTGTGATACACAGAAATATTTTGATATTTCTGTGTCCTACAAAAATATAGTCGCTTTGCTCGTTATTTTTGTGGAGATGGCGAGTAATGAGCTCGCGTCCGGTGAGGCAAGATAGATATTTCTACATATATATTTCGTTTTTTGTTAGTCGGCTGTAGTACTTAAAAACAAACAAAATGTATTACGGCTCTAGCCTCTAAGTTTTGGAAATTTACCGAGACATTTAAATTTCCTATCCTCTAATTTATAACACTCAACCCAAAGCCAAAGAGGAATGGTTTGGAGAGTGGCTCAAGGTTACGCTTACGCGTAAGCAGGAGCTGGCGTGAGTGGAGACAAAATCCCCATCACTGTGTTCTTTAACTTTGCAGTTATGAACTTTCCAGTGTTTTACGAGTATCTGGATCTCGATATGCATATATATAATGTAATCTCACCGTCTAAGCAGGTCATCCCCCTAAAACAAATTTTATTTCATAAAATTTGTTCAGGCGAACATCTACAGTCCTAAAACATACTTTAGGCGAATGATCTGGCCTTAACGATTTTTCATTTCTCTGTCAATGTGCCTTTTGGCGTCGCGCGCTTTTAGTACTTCGCGTTTATCAAACTTCTTTTTTCCTCGCGCAACTCCAAGCCGAACTTTCAATTTTCGCTTATCACTATACACTGATAATGGCACTATTGTCAAGCCCCTTTTATTTTCGTAACCGGCAAGCTCATCGATTTCCTTACGTGTTAGAAGCAAACGCCTGTGTCTCTCCGGGTCGTAACTTTCCGGTGTATTAGCCGGCTGATATGGCGCAATATGCATACCGATAAGATATGCCTCTCCTCCGCGAACTGTAACATGACTTCCTTTGAGCGAACCATTCTTCGCACGCAAACTTTTCACTTCAAATCCAAAAAGCTCCATTCCCGCTTCGAATGTCTCTAAAATCTCATAATTTAGTCGTATTTTCTTATTTTCGATCAATCTTGACATAGGCTTTATTTTACAACATATCTGTGTATAATTACTCTACCATGAAATTCTTGGATAAAAAGGATAGTCAAAAAAGCCCTAAGAATAAGGGCAAAATCGGAAAAGACGGCAAAAAAGACCCCAAAATGCCTGACAGCAGGCAGTTTTGGGTTAACCTGTTTTCGACCATTATTATTTTCTTCTTTCTTGTAAGCGCTTACTCTCTAATCGTTGAGACTCGCGAGGAATCGAACGAAATTCCACTTTCACAACTTGCACTCGACATCGAAGCCGACCTCGTTCAAAGTGTTGTCGTAAAGGGGGATGAATTGGAGATAGTCTATCGCGATGAGACCGAAAAAGAGTCAAAGAAAGAAACAGGCACGCCCATTACCGAAACATTTGTAAACTACGGCGTATCGAGCGAGGCGCTTCTCCGTGTTGAAATAGATATTCAAAGTCCAAGCGGATTTCTGTTTTGGCTTGCGAACATTGGACCATTCCTCATTCCATTACTTTTTATCGGTCTGCTTTTATGGTTTTTTTCTCGCCAAGTTAAGGGCGCAGGCATGCAGGCATTTTCATTTGGGAAATCAAAAGCGCGAATGATTGATCCCGACGACAAAAACCAACGCGTAACATTTAAAGATATTGCAGGAACAAAAGAGGCAAAAGAAGAATTGCTAGAAATTGTCGATTTTCTCAAAAGCCCAAAGAAGTTTTTAGATATTGGAGCTCGCATTCCTAAGGGCATAATACTTATGGGTGCGCCTGGAACAGGAAAGACACTTTTAGCACGCGCAGTAGCTGGTGAAGCGAACGTCCCCTTCTTTACGATCTCAGGAAGCGAGTTTGTAGAAATGTTTGTAGGCGTTGGGGCAAGTCGTGTTCGTGATCTTTTCAAGACGGCAAAGAAAACATCACCCGCAATTATATTTATCGATGAGATTGACGCTGTAGGACGTGTCCGAGGAACCGGAGTTGGCGGGGGAAACGATGAGCGCGAACAAACTCTAAACCAAATCCTTGTAGAGATGGATGGGTTTGAACAAAATGAAAAAGTAATTGTCATTGCAGCGACGAACCGTCCAGACGTGCTTGATCCTGCACTCTTGCGCCCCGGACGATTCGACAGGCGTGTAACGATTGACCTTCCAGACAGAAAAGATCGCGAAGCAATTTTAGAAGTTCATGCGCGCAAAAAACCGTTTACTGAAGACGTTAAATTAATTGTAATTGCAGAGAGAACCCCCGGCTTTTCCGGTGCTGATCTCGCTTCGATAATGAACGAGGGTGCGATTCTTGCAGCGCGTGAGGGACGCAAAAAGATTTCGCAGTTTGACCTCGTTCGTTCTATTGAAAAGGTTATGATGGGTCCTGAACGAAAGAGTCACATACTTTCCAAACGAGAAAAAAGAATCACGGCTTATCATGAAGCGGGGCACGCGCTAGTCGCGTCTGTCATTCCTTGGTCTGATCCAGTCCATAAAGTGTCTATCATAGCCCGTGGACACACCGGGGGCTATACACTAAAGCTTCCTTTCCAGGACAAGAGGTATCATTCAAAGCGCGAATTTATTGCTGACATAGCAACCAGCCTCGGCGGGTACATTGCAGAGAAAATGGTCTTTGACGACATAACAACAGGCCCGTCGAGCGACCTTCAGCAATTAACAAAACTTGCGCGTGGCATGGTAACAAAGTGGGGCATGTCAGAAAAAATGGGGCCGATTGCTCTTGAGACTGAAGACGGTGAACCAATTTATGGGAGTGTATTAATCAATAAAAAACATTCGGAGAAAGTAGCAGCTGACATTGATGCAGAAGTGAAAAGTATTATTGATAAAGCATACAAAACCGCGGAAAATATTTTGATCGAACACAGAAAAGCGCTCAACTCAATCGCAGAAAAACTCGTGGATGTGGAGACTCTGGAGCGCGAAGAATTCGAGAAACTTTTGATCTTAAACGGCATCAAACCCAAAGAGGACGAAGAAAAAGAAGAAGATACAAACACCTAATAAAAAACAGATGGCAACCTTTTCGAGTCCCATTCCGCTGTAAAACACAAAAGCCCAAATGCGTTGCATCTGGGCTTGTGTTTTATGTGCGCTACTCTGGACTTGGCGCAGGTTACTAATTCGCTTCGCTCATAAGTACCTGCTGCCCCGACTCGCCGACAAGCACTCACTCCGTTCGTCTTGTGTACCGGCTCCGTCTTTCAAGTCCTAGTGCGCGAAGAGCAAGTACAAACCCCAATGCTGTGCATTGAGATTTGACTGCCTCTTGTGCGCGCACTAGGACTTGAACCTAGAACCGCCGAGATATAAGCTCGGTGCTCTACCGATTGAGCTATGCGCGCATTTATGGGCAAATAATATACCAAAGAGACACTTACTCAAAATGCAAATCTTCAGCTCGTGCTAAAACCGCTTTACGAAGATCCGGAGATTTTTTAAGGCTCGGATCGCTAGCAATCAACACGTGCGCCTCGCTTCTGGCCGCCTCGACCATTTTTATATTTTTTATCGCTTCCATACCAATATCCGTTAACCCCCACTGCTTTTTGCCGTAAAGTTCACCGCTACCTCGAATCTTCAAGTCTTCTTCAGCAAGTTCAAAACCATTTTTCGCGCTCTTTAGGGCGCGTAGACGCGCAACGCTCGTCTTTGCTTTTGTGTCAGCAAAAGTGTAACAGTACGCCTGATGGTTACTTCTTATAACTCGTCCACGAAGTTGATGGAGTTGCGCCAAGCCAAAACGTTCTGCTCCTTCAATGATAATGACTGTTGCGTTCGGAACATTTACCCCAACCTCAACAACGCTTGTTGCAACCAAGATCTGGGTGTCTCCCGAGAGAAAGTTATTCATGATTTCCTCTTTCTCTTTTGGTTTCATTTTGCTGTGTAAGATACTAATTTCGTACTTTTGGAAAATATCTTTTTTCAATCGCTTCGCTTCTGCTTTCACACTTTTCACATTAAGCGCAAGGAGCTTGTTCGGGTCCGGTTCATCGATGCGAGGACATATCACATACAATTGTCTGCCGGCATCCAACTCTTTCTTCACAGCTTCATATGTTTTTTCGCGCGAGCCCAGCGTCACTATTTCGGTTATGATTGGTTTCCTGCCATGAGGCATTTCGCTAAGCAAAGTCAAATCAAGGTCTCCGTAGACAGTGAGTGCTAAGGTTCTTGGAATGGGAGTCGCTGTCATAGAAAGCAAATGTGGCGTAATATCGTCCTTTCTGACCAGCTTCTGCCTTTGCATGGTCCCAAAACGGTGCTGTTCATCGATAATGACGTAGGCCAGATTTTCAAACTTTACGGATTTCTGAATTAGCGAATGCGTCCCAATGAGGATTGGAATCTCTCCACCAGCTACCCACTTTAGGAGTTGTGCGCGAGATATATCAGTTGCAAGATTTGGATTAATTTTTGACGGAAATTTTTTGCAGCCACTTGAGGTAATAAGCCCAATACTTACCGGCAAATGTTTGAAAAGCTCCATAAAGGATTCAAAATGTTGGCGCGCTAATATTTCCGTCGGTACCATGTAAGCGCTCTGTAGATTTCCGAAACTCTGATCTTTAGGACGTGTCATCGTCACACTGTAAATGGTTGTCGCGGCAACAGCAGTTTTTCCACTTCCCACATCTCCCTCTAAGAGCCGCGACATTGGGTGGTTACCTCGGAGATCAGAAACAATTGCGTCAATCGCTTTTTTCTGCGACTTTGTTAACTCAAACGGGAAGCGCCCAACAAACTTTTTTATATCACTCTCGGATACTTTTATCGAAAGCGTCTGTTTTTTTGCATTTTTGCTTTTCTCCTGTTGCTTCATTAGCTGAATAAAGAAAACTTCCTCAAACGCAAACCGTTTTCGCGCAGCTTCGCCGTCGCGCTTGTTTTTTGGAGTGTGTATCCAAACAAGCGCAGTTTTTCTTGTTGGAAGATGGTATTTTTTGAGCGTCTTTGAGTCAATTGGATCAGAAATTTGATCTAAAACTTTGTTTTGAAATATTTTTTGGATCGCATGATACATCCACTTACTAGTAATCCCTCTACTCTCTTTGTAGACAGGGTATAGTAAGTCTTTTAGTTCTATGGCAGAGCCAGTAGAGGTGGCTTTTCCCTTTGCAAAAAGCGAATCGTCAACTTCGGAAGGAAGGCGGTCTACTTCCCTGACTGTCGGATTTGAGATGTATAAAGATTTGTCACCCGTCACTTTTCCGGAAAGGCGCACCATACTCCCTTCTGGATACATCTTTGCAATATATGGTTGGTTAAACCACATAATCTTTATACTTCCCGTGTTGTCCGTTATCTTTCCTTTAGCAATCGCCACTCTCGATCGAAATGTTTTCTTAATTTCAAGCCCAGAAAGTACACCATAAACAATGGCATTATCGCCACGTTCGAGATCTCTTATCGCTTTTGCATTTCCTAAATCCTCATAGCGTGCGGGGAAATGAAACAAGAGGTCGTCCACTGTGGCTATGTTGAGCACTTTTAGAGCCTTTTTTTGCGTTTCGACAAGCCTGAAATGCTCTGTCAGAAGGTCATTTAATTGCATCGCTCTAGTATAGCAAAAAGGATGAGACGCCATGATATACTCTTAAAGCTAATAACTATGGTAAAAAAAACGATCAATCAAAAAGCGCTCGAAATACATAAAAAATTGGGCGGAAAAATCGAAGTAACTCCAAAAGCAAAAATTAATTCTGCAAAAGATCTCTCCATAATTTACACACCAGGCGTTGCGTTTGTGTCAGAATTTGTCAAAGGAAACGAAAAGCGCGCGCGTATATATACAATAAAAGGGAATTCAGTTGCTATTGTTTCTGATGGTTCGTCTGTATTAGGTCTAGGAAACATAGGCGCGCTCGGCGCGCTTCCCGTCATGGAAGGGAAGGCAGTTCTCTTTAAAGAGTTCGCGGGGATTGACGCATACCCGATAGTTTTGGACACGCAGCGTGTTAACGAAATCGTCGACACGGTAAAAAACATTGCACCAGGATTTGGCGGGATTATTCTTGAGGATATTTCTGCGCCTCGTTGTTTTGAAATTGAAGAACGTTTGAAAAAGGAATTAAATATTCCAGTCATGCACGACGACCAGCATGGAACAGCGATTGTTGTTCTTGCAGCACTCATCAACGCTTCGATAGTTGTGAAGAAAAATCTAAAAAAACTTTCGATTGTTATCATTGGCGCGGGAGCGGCAGGAACTGCGGTTACAAATCTTTTAGTACGCGTCGGTATAAGAGATATTGTCGTTGTTGATAGTCGTGGAATTATTTACAAAGGAAGAAAAAATTTAAATAAATACAAAAAGTTGCTTGCAAGCAAAACAAATAAGAAAAACAAAAAAGGAGACTCGAGCGTTGCAATAGAAGGAGCGGATGTTCTGATAGGCGTCTCCGGTCCAAAAACAATTACAAAAGCACATGTGCGTAGCATGGCAAGGGACGCAATCGTCTTTGCGCTTGCCAATCCCGTGCCTGAGATTTATCCTCATCTTGCAAAAGATGCCGGGGCTAAGATCGTTGCAACAGGACGTAGTGATTTTCCAAATCAGGTTAACAATGCTCTTGTTTTTCCAGGAATATTTCGTGGGGCGCTCGACAGAGGAGCTAAAAAAATCACGGAAAATATGAAGATTAAAGCGGCGCATTCGCTTGCTTCGATAGTGAAAAAGCCATCAAAAAACAAGATAATCCCTAGTATTTTCGATAAGCGAGTTTGTCCTGCGATTGCGAAATCTGTGCGCTAGCAGGCCTATATTTTAGCGCTAGCGCTAACGACATTGCCGCGATCGGTAGATCACGGAACAAGACATCCATTTGCGACCAATTAAACGCAACAATTGCAATAAGAAAAATTGTTGCTAGAGTGCTTGGAACGAAAATATTTTTTCCAAACAATATCCAGAACGCGATCGCGATTTCGAAAAGACCAACAAAATATAATGCAAATCCGAGTGATACATAATCTCCAAGGAATAAAGGGAAGTACCCTACCCACGCAAACGGATTAAAGAACGCGCTTACAGCAGGATAGATAAAGGCAAATGCGACCCCAAGACGTAGTAACAATTCAACTTTGTCTTTGGGCATATAGACTATTCAACAATAACAGTACCAGTGTTAGAGATGCCTAGGTGGTTGTGGTACTTCCACGTACCAACTTCGTTAAAAGTAAACTCGTAGCTTACTCCGACTCCCGCTCCTGCACATGCGTCAAATGAACTTCCAAGACAGTCCACATCTGTTTGTTCAGGGTAAATAGTGTGCGTTGGGTGCACTGCGCTTGCTACCCACATGCGTCGGTTGCTTTCATTTTTCCAAGTGACACTTTCACCTTTCGATATTGTAACTGTGGTCGGCGAGAAACCGCTGGCAGTGTAAGTAACTACAGCTGGAGTACTTCCAGTACCTTCGGTACTGTCAGCACCTTTGGCACCTGGTTCTGCAGACGTTCGTCCCGAGGACTCAGTCCCGAGGGAATCATCCTCCATAGCATCTTCATCTTCCACAACAATCATTTCGTCCACTCCCTCCGAGCCAGGAGCAGGTACAGCCGACTCTACTCCCGCCTCACCGGTTGAGTCTTCAAGCAAAACTTCATCTGAGCCGTCACGAGCGATAAAGAAAACAAATCCAAGTACGATGACTATAATAATGATAACTATTTTCGTATTCATATAGTAATGTTAGTAAATAATAGTTCACCTATAATAGCATTATTTTATATAGAGGAAAGATGAAAAAAGTGGCATAATGTGGTATTTTGATGCTTACGATATAACGTTATTATAAAGTTTATCGGATTTGTTTTGGTTGATTTTCGGTGAAATCCCACATTTCGCTTGAGGACTTCTTTTCTAAAACGGAAATTTTGTCATATATCTTTATTTTATCACCAAATATTTTTTGAAGCATCAAAACTTCAAAAATAGGATTTTTGCCAGATAAATTCGCAGAAGTTGCTGTAACTGGGAATTCAATTTGACGAGCTATGTCAGGAACAGTAGAAATTCTGAAGGCGACCTTTTCAGCCGGATAGAATCTTGATTTTGGTAATTTATCAGTTGGTTCAAGTAGAATTGTCCGAGGCTTTTCGAAAAAGAAATTGTGAACGTTAAAATCTTTTGGTACGTTTGCAAAGTCGCGTAACATTTTTTCATCGGCGCACATAAGAGAAAAATACTTTTTGGATCTGTCTCTTTTTAATAAAGCTAATCGCTCGAGACCATCCTCGTCGTCGGCTCTTACACCTAAGCCAAAACTAGTATCGGTCGGATAGCCCCAGATTTCACCAATTTTAAACATAATACCAAAATAATTTTTCCATATTGTTATTATACTAAAAGTTCTAAGAGTAATTACTTTGGGTCGAAGAAAAGATGAAAAAAACGGCGTAATATGGTATTTTGAAGCTTACGATAGAACTTTGGAGAGTTGCCAGAGCGGTTGAATGGTTCGAAAGTCCCCCGGACTTTCTCACCCCTGCGAAGATTTCCTTAGCAGGGAAGCCATATGGCCTTATGGCAACGAACGAGTATAGTTTACAATTGAACACATGGAGAGTTGCCAGAGCGGTTGAATGGGCTTCCCTGCTAAGGAAGTAAGGCTTTACGGCCTTCGAGGGTTCGAATCCCTCACTCTCCGCAACAGAAAAATTCAACGGCTCAACTCGTTGAGCCGTTGAATTTTTACTGTCTTGTCGAGTGAAGGGATTCAAAGGACGGAGCCGCGCCTGCGGGGCAGGAGTAAGCGGCGAGTCGGGGTCGCGAGCACTTAACAGATTACGAGCGTAGCGAAGTAATATGTTTAGTGACTTGTGACCGAATCCTTACAGGATCAGTACACCTTGTCGATATTTAATTTCGACTGCGGTCTCATGAAATATCTGGCAAGGTCTTGCAAAAGCTCCAAGTATTCGCTTTCTCACCCTCCCTCTCCGCATCTAACAGCTAGCACGAGGAAGCTATGCTCCTCGGGCGTACGAGGTAGCTTATATTTTATTTCCCAACTTTATGTTAATTTGGTATCCTTTTTGTATGTTTAGCAGTATTACCCCACATAAACTTTTGGAAATTATTCAAAGCAAAGACGCTAATAATATAATAGTCGATATTCGAAATCCTGATGAACTAGAGAGTGGAAAAATCCACAATTCAATCAACATTCCCATGGACACACTAAAAGAACATCCTGACGATCTAAGGGGTCGTACAAATGTCTATTTGGTGTGTAGCTCAGGAAAGCGCTGTGAAATTGCTGCGAAAACTCTTGAATTGCAAAACATTCATCCGATTATTCTTGAAGGCGGCGTCAGTTCCTGGAAAGAGGGAGGTTTGCCACTAGAATAAATATGGCGTTTTCAATCAAACAATTCCGTTCACCGAGAGGATGTCTTTCATATATTGTTAGCGATACGGAAACAAAGGAAGCTCTCATCATTGATCCATCAGTAGAGGTGAGTATAAAAGAATACACAAGTTTTTTAAAAGAAAATGAGCTAAAACTGCAGTTTATTATTGAAACGCACACTCACGCTGACCATATTTCTTCCGCTCAAAAGGTGAAGGAGGAAACAGGAGCAAAAATTCTTCAACATAAAAATGCTCCAAGCCACCTTAAAGATAGGACATTGAGTGAGGAAACACTTAATCTTGGCAACACAGAAGTGCGATTCCTCTACACTCCTGGTCATACAGATGATTGTATATGTATATTAATTGGTGATGCTGTATTTACCGGCGATACATTGTTGATTGGGGGTACTGGAAGAACTGATTTCCAAAATGGTAGTAGCCAAGACCTGTACAATAGCATTTGGAAAAAACTTATGATCTTAAGTGATAGTACAAAAGTATATCCTGCACATAATTACAAAAATCAGGTCAACTCTACTATTGGCTACGAAAGAGCACATAATCCTCGACTAGCACTTAGTCACGATGAGTTTGTCACCGCAATGGACGCACACCATCCACAAAAGCCGGATTTATTCGATACTGCCGTTGCCGAAAATTCCAAATGACTTACTGGGCTTAACCGACCACGGTTCCAGCCAAAACTACTTCCTACCCGGTTTTTTAGCCACAATAAACACTGCTTTGTTTTTGCCTGGCGGTTGCCATTCGTGGTCAATCAGAAAACCCGCATCGGTCATACTTTTCTTTAGTTCTTTTGTGGTAAAGACCCTAAGTACAAGACCAAAGAGTCTTCCAATCGGTGCAATAAATTTAGCAAACTTCATTGTATTTCCCATGCATGTTGTACTTGTGACAAAAATGCCGCCAGTCTTTAACATTTTATAAACTTTGGTGATCACTTCTTCCTTGTTTTTAAGGAGATGCAAAATACTAAGTCCCATGACGACGTCATATGTTTGGTCTAGCACGTCAAATTCATCGATAGTCGATGTTTTGAAGGTGACGTTTCTTATGTTTTCTTTATCGGCTTTGCCCCGAGCGATTTCTGTCATCTTTGTCGAGCCATCTATGGCGAGGATATGCTTTACATAAGGGCTATGTGTGATGGCTGTTGACCCTGTTCCAGAGCCGAACTCCATCACTTTCATATCCGGCTTGAAGTATCCGCGCGTTACCTCCAGCTTTTTTTGGTAAGCTTCTTCATCGGCAATGGGCTGCCTTGAATAGCGCTTTGCCATAAAATCCCAAAATATTAGCGAACGATTAGTCATGTGCCTAAATTATTTGGCTAAAAGTAAAAAACCTCATGTTCTATTTAATTAACATACCATGTTTAAAAGGTGCCAGGTACCTCTTTTCAACATGCACGAGGACCTTCGTTTTGATAAAATAAAAATATGAAAAAGCAGGTAATATTTATTCATGGTGGTGAGACTTTTGATACATATGATGAGTATATTGAGTACTTAAAAACTACTGAGTTTGATCCAGATAAATTTAAACCAAAACTCTGGAAGGATTCTTTAGAGGAAGAGCTGGGGAATGATTTTCAAGTTATAGCGCCAGTAATGCCTAGTAAGTACAATTCTAAATATAATGAATGGAAGATTTGGTTTGAAAAAACTTTTCCTTTTTTAGAAAATAATGTTATTTTGATCGGGCATTCCTTAGGAGGAATTTTTGTAGCAAAGTACTTATCAGAGAATGACTTTCCTAAAAAGATATCTGCAACATATTTAATCGCAGCACCCTTTGACGATACGGATTCTGAATATTCTCTAGCGGACTTTGCATTACCTCTAACTTTAGAAAAATTTGAAGGACAAGGGGGGAAGATTTTTATCTATCAAAGTGAAGATGATCCTGTGGTACCATTTGCTGATCTTGAAAAATACGCGAAAGCTTTACCCACTGCAAAAATAGTGGTATTCAAAGACAAAGAACACTTTATGCAGGAAGAATTTCCAGAGTTAATTCAAAGTATTCTCCAGTTAAGAAAAGAAGGAATTTAAAGCGCACGAGGACCTTAATTTTTATAAACTAAAATAGTTGAAAATAACCTTATGGAGCTTAATCAACCACGGTTCTCCTCCAAAGGAGGACAGGCAGCACGAAGTGTATAAAAATATGAAAAAGCAATTGACTATCATTTTAATTCTCCTATCCACCATTGGTTTGGTAGGTATTTTTATGTGGTTAGAATTTTCTGAGTCAGCAAAAAAAAATAATTTAATTGTTTATAATGCCGAACAAAAAGAAATAGAGGTAAAACTTGTCGAATCAGTTTCTACTAAACTCGTGCCAGCGACAGTTACGTTTAAAGACAATACGAAGTCAACATTTCAACTCATTGAACCATTTCGTCTTGCAGTTGCGGCAGAAGGTTTGGGCAAAGTACGGTTTATGGCTATGAGCTCAGATGGAAGAATGTTTGTGCCCGACCTTGTTAACCTAAATCTTTCTTACGAGGGAAAAATCTATGTTTTAGAAAATTTTGACGAGACAGATAAACGATTTCGAACAAAAAACGTCTATCTTTCTGGATTGCGAGGACCTAACAGTGTAGCATTTTATATTGACGAAAATGGTCAAGAGTGGATATATATTGCACTTACTGCAAATATTATTCGATATCCATATAGTGCAGGTGACACAAAACCACTAGCAGATCCGGAGACAATAACAACATTTCCCAACAAGCAAGTGCCTGGGGAAACAAGTGTTGTGTGGCACATTACTCGTACTATCAAATTTTATAATAATCGGTTGTATGTTTCTGTTGGTAGTGGTTGTAATGCGTGCGAACAACCCGATGGAGAAATGCGTGCCATGATATACAGCATGAATCCCAACGGCAATGATAAGCAGATTTATGCAGAGGGGCTACGTAACGCAGTTGGTTTTACATGGGCAGATGGAGAATTATACGCAACAGTGAATGGCGCGGACCACCTTGGACCCCAAATACCAGACGATATGATGTATAAACTCATCAAGAACAAGCATTATGGATGGCCATATTGTTACGAATCAAACGGGAGAATTTACCCCGACACTTCCAGAACATGGACACAATCATTCTTGTGCGAACGAGTACCACGTTCATTTTCTGCGTTTGAACCGCATGCGGCACCACTTGGTATTCAATATTTTTCTGAAGATTCACACCCATTGCTCAAAAATACATTTCTTGTAGCATTGCACGGATCATTTAAACCAGAAATAGGTGCGGGATACCATATAATAAAGGTATCAAAAAATGGAGAACAAGAGATATTTATGGACGGTTTCTTAGTAGAAAAAGACGAGCGATCTGGGTGGTTTATTAACACAGCCCACGCACACACCGATCAATTGACTGGAGGTATAGAACGTCTCGGCCGACCTGTTGATATTTTGCAAAATGACGCTAATTCGTTTTTCTTTACGGACGACTATAATGGAAGGATATATTATGTGTACGCAGAGTAAACTAAACCCAAAATACCACGTCATGACGGACGTCTTGACGTACGTGCCTTGTGTCCAGAATTAATGCGCTATCGCCACACAGAAGACGGATTTGGCACCGGCGTTCATTAGCGTATCTTTCGCCTCGCTCATTGTGGCGCCAGTTGTTATGACGTCATCGAAAAGCACAATATCACGACCGGAAACTACATCTCTATCTGTCACACGAAACGCGCCCTTAATATTAGCCTTTCGCATTAATTTATCTGACATTTTTGCTTGAGCTCGCGTATCGCGAACACGCTCAAACGCCGTCACACATAACTCAAGCGTCTCCTCATTGTCGTAAGCTATGCACGCACGGACAACCTTCTCACTTTGATTAAAACCACGCTCAATAAGTTTTTGCTTTGAGAGCGGAATTGGGATAAAGAGCGGCGAGTGTACATTATTAAAAATTGCACGATCGGAAAGCTCATCAAGTAAATAAGAATATAAGATATTTCCAAATAGTTCGGCACTTTTATACTCTTTGTAATATTTGAGTGCCCAAATGGCACTCTTTATTTCTTCATCTCTATAATTAAATAGCGCAACGAAGCCACGCTCTACAATATGCGGGTGCATTAACTCTCCCAAACGATCTAGGGAGAGATTTCGGACACTTTTTAAGACTTGTTTCTCCGGCAGAACAAAATCCAACACAGCCTTTAGATAAGATATTATGCGGTGCATATTTTGAAAAATATAAAGCGAAAATCACCTTTATTAAAAGCCTGTCTTTCTAGATTACCCATACTATATATAGTATTATACTAGTACATATCTAAATTAACACTCTTGCTCTTAGAGGTATTTAGGCAGTACGAGCTTTTGTTAACAATATAAAATCAGATTTAATTTATGACGCCACAAGCATGAAAAAATCGTTCTTAAAACGCATTCTTTCTTCTGGCTTTTTTAAAGAAACAAGCGACAGTGTTGTAGGCGTTGATATTGGTTCGTCATCTATAAAAGTTGTGCAACTTCGGCAAGAGGGAGGTACCGCTGTGCTTGAAACGTACGGTGAAATTGCTCTTGGGCCGTATGCAAACATCGAAATTGGCCGTGCAACAAGCCTCTCCGTCACCAAAAAAGCAGAGGCGTTGGTTGACGTTATACGCGAAGCAGAAATTACAGCGCCAAGCGCAGCGTTCTCAATTCCATTTGCTGCAAGTCTCGTTATGCTCATTGACCTGCCGAAAGTGAGCGACAGGGAGCTTACTAAAATGGTGCCGCTTGAGGCAAGAAAATATATTCCTGTCCCGATTGGCGAGGTAATGCTTGACTGGTTTGTGATCCCACAAAATGATCAAGATCAAAGGACTAAAGAAGATTCAGACGAACCAAAAAAATCCAATCCGCTCGGTAAACGGAGTGTACTTTTAGCTATTATCCATAAAGAGGTTCTTCATGAACACACTTCCATTATTGAAAAAGCAAACCTTGTAAATGATTTTTTTGAAATTGAGATTTTCAGCGCAATCCGGGCTACATTGGGTCAAAATTTGAAACCCTCAATGCTCATTGATATCGGTGCGGCAACCACAAAAATTTACATCGTAGAATATGGCATTGTACGCACATCCCACCTCGTTAATCGCGGTTCGCAAGATGTTACCATTGGTATATCAAAAGCGCTTAACATGAGTATGCTTCACGCAGAAGAATTGAAGAGGAAACAAGGACTCGATCCCCAACCTGAAGGGCCGGATGTTGAAAAAGTTGCACTATTAACACTCGATTATACATTTTCAGAAGCAAATAGAGTACTATTAAATTATCAGAAAAAGTATGGCAAGAATGTGGGAGAGGTAACACTTTCTGGCGGCGGGGCTTTAATGAAGGGTATTAAGAAATTAGCCGAGCGTCACCTGCAAACAAGTGTAAAACTTGGCAATCCTTTTTCTATAGTTGAAACACCTGCGTTTCTTGAGCAAGCCTTGAAAGAGGCCGGTCCTAGCTTTGTTGTCGCGATAGGACTCGCACTTAGAAAGCTTGGAGAGCAAAATTAATACAAATACAATGGATCCACAATTTCGTTCATCATTCATACCAAAAAAGAACATTTCTGGAATTGTTGACAAGACGAAGAAACAAAAAATTCCAACAAATCTACTGTCATTTTTGAGTGCCATCATCTTTATAATTGCGCTTGTTGTTTCCCTCGCTTCTTTTGGATATCAGCTCTTTTTGGAAAACAAATTAAATGCAAAAGGAGTCGAGTTGGAAATGTTTCGAAACACAATAGAGCAAGAAAAAATAGCAGAGTTTCAAGCACTTGACCAAAAGATTCGTGCCGCAAGAGAGTTACTTAACAACCACGTTTCCATGACGAATTTATTTGAATATTTAGAAGCTAACACGCTTCCCAACGTACAGTTCAGATCGTTTGACCAGGAAACTGACCAAGACGGGGCTTTGTTGACCATCAGGCTAGAGGGCGTTGCGGGCGACTACGCAACGCTTGCACTGCAATCAGATATCTTTGGTCGTGGTAACGTGCTAACTAAGATAAATTTTTCCAACATTTCTCTCGACAATCTTGGTCGCATCCTTTTTTCACTTGAAGTTAAAGTAAACAAAGACAGCCTTCTTTACTTCTAACGTAGAATAAATATCATAATGGTAAAATTACTTATTCCAATAATTTCCATCATTGTCGCACTTGCGCTCTACTTTTTCTTTATTCAAGACACTCTGGAGAGAGTTGCTGAATTGAAAATTGAGTCGGCACAATTCGATGAAACGCTTAAGAGTGCCCAAGAGCTCGAAAACACAATTGAACGGCTCACCAGAGAGAGCGAGAATATTCAAACAAGCGATCTTGATAAGCTTGAGATTCTTTTACCAGACCACATTGACTCGGTCCGTTTCATTTATGATCTAAACACAATAGCAGAAATACACAACAAAACGCTTGGTGAGGTATCCGTAGAGGAGTTAAAGGGAGACAGGTTTACTTCCACCATTGTCACGTTTAGCATAAACGGTACGTACAGTGAACTCCTTGCGTTTCTAAGTGATCTAGAATTGAGCCTTCGAATCATCGATGTACAGAGCATTAGTTTTAAGGTGACAAATGATTCTGACAAAGATGGCATTGATTACACGATTGTGATCGCAACACACGTATTAAAATAATTACATGTTAAATTTTCTTCGAAAATACAAATCATTTCTGATTCTTCTATCAATACTAATATTCTCCCTTTTCTTATATCAGTTTTT
Source organism: Patescibacteria group bacterium (assembly GCA_022574205.1). Lineage (GTDB taxonomy): Bacteria > Patescibacteriota > Minisyncoccia > Phycocordibacterales > JACZSL01 > JACZSL01. The sequence continues at coordinate 8,655 of JACZSL010000012.1, read as the reverse complement.
TACAGCTGACAACCGTTCTGGTTTACTACTAACAGGAGGGGTGCCAAGCGGACTTGATGGTAAGGTTGTAGGCAGGGAAATTGTAGAGCAGCTAGCACAACTTCAGGAAATAAACTTCGGCCAGGACTTATTTAGTGATCCTAAATTTATTGCCCTTGTTAGTTTTATTGCGAATATTAGGGAAGAACCATCTGGGCGAAATAATCCTTTTGCGCCAATTGGCTCCGATGGAGTCTACATACCAAAAGTAGAAGAAATCACGCCTTACGACGCAGAAGAGACGTTCTTTGATTTCGGAGAGGAGTCAGGTTCGGACGAAGAATTTGTTGATGACGAAGAATCTTTTAATGATGGGGACTTTCTAGACGCCCAAGGATTGTTCTAATGTGCGTGGTTATTGTAATTTTTTAAACATATGAGTCTACTCACCACGCTTGCAGACAAAAACATAATACGACGTGAGGACATCGCTCTAATAGAAGCCGAAATGGTTTCTTCTGGTGACAGCCTTGAGAATATACTTATCAAACGTGGTGTGGCAGAAAGCAAAATATTTGAAGAAAAAGCGTCAATGAGTAAATTACCGACTCGTGAAGTCAGTGATGAGATCCCCTATAAAGTTCTCAAATATGTTCCGGAAGAATCCGCGCGACACTATAAGTTTGTTCCCCTTGGTCTTAAAGATGGAGTCCTCGAGGTCGGCTTAACTGATAGCAATAATTTAGAGGCGCTCGACGCGTTACATTTTATATCCGCAAAGAACGGCGTACCCTACAAAATTTTTCTCATTTCTGAAACAGATTTTAATAAAGTGCTTGGTATGTACGAAGGTTTCTCCGGCGTTGTGAGCCAGGCGCTTGAGGATCTTGATACAGAAATTGTTACAGAAGAAGAACAAAAAGATCCGACCAAGCGTGACAAAAAGAAAAGTGATAAGAAACATGCTGGGGAGGAAGAAGTTATTAAAGAAGACGCACCGGTTACCAAAATTGTTGCAACCATTTTACAATATGCTGTTGGTGGAAACGCGTCCGACATTCACATTGAACCGACTGGGGACACAGTTCGGGTTCGCTTCCGTGTTGATGGCGTCTTGAACACCAGCTTAGTATTACCAATCAAGGTATTAAACGCGGTTGTAGCGCGCATAAAAATTCTTTCTTCAATGAAACTCGATGAGAAGAGAAAACCACAGGACGGTAGATTTTCGGCTCGTATCGAGGGTAGAAAAATCGAATTCCGTGTCTCAACATTTCCACTCGCGGATGGAGAGAAAGTGGTAATGCGTATTCTTGATCCCACCAAAGGTGTACGCGAGCTTGGTAAGATAGGTTTTTCTAAGCGTAACATCGGCCTCATACGTTCCTCTCTAACCAAGCCTTACGGACTGGTTTTGATCTCTGGTCCAACCGGAAGCGGAAAAAGTTCAACACTATATGCCATGCTCGGAGAAGTTGAACGAGATAAGAAAAACGTTGTTTCCCTTGAAGACCCAATAGAATACAAGATTGAAGGTGTGAGCCAGTCACAGGTGTTTCCAGAAATCGGTTACACTTTTGCAACCGGTCTTAGGAGCATACTTCGTCAGGACCCCGACATCATTATGGTCGGTGAGATTCGTGACAAAGAGACCGCAGACCTTGCTGTTCAAGCAGCGCTCACAGGACACCTTGTTTTCTCAACAATCCACACAAATACCGCCGCAGGCGTTATTCCACGGCTTGTCGCTATGGGCATTGATCCATTTTTAATCGCACCAACACTAACATTAGTGATTGCGCAACGACTCGTACAAACACTTTGTCCGGACACTGGTGAAGCCATGCCTATTACCGGGAGCTTGAAACTCATGCTCGATAAGCAATTTGAAGACCTTCCAGACAAGTATAAGCAAGAGATAAAAGCGGCAAAACAACTTTATAAAATTAAACCGACTCCGTCATGTCCAAATGGCACACGTGGGCGAACCGCAGTTGTTGAAGTTTTTGCAATGAATAAAGACATTGAAAACATTCTGTTAACGAATCCAGTTGAGAGTGAAATATACAAAATTGTTAGAAAAGACGGAATGCTAACCATGAAGGAAGATGCTATTATGAAATCCATAGCGCGTATTGTGCCGTTTGAAGAAGTAAACACTCTCACAAGCGGCATACTTGGGGAAGAGGTGGATGAATATATTGCTAGTTAAGTATTAAGTCTAAGTAAGGGTAATTTTCCAATAGGATGAATCCAAAAACAATCATTGAAGATTTAATGGAAACCGTCATTCGAGAAGGCGGCTCTGATTTACATTTACCCGCTGGTGCCAAGCCAAGTATTCGTGTTGATGATCAGCTGATTCACCTCGAATCAAATCCTCCAATTACACACGAGCAGAACCTTGAGTCTCTGGACATGTTCTTAAACGCAGAACAAAAAGGACGGTTTTTTAAAGAAAAACAACTGGATTTTTCATATAACCACAAAGGACAGGCGCGTTTTCGTTGTAACGTATACTATCAGCGTGGAGAAATCTCAATTGCCCTAAGAGTCATTCCAAAAATCATACGTACTTACGAAGAGCTAAATCTCCCACCCATTCTTGATACTTTTGCAAGTAAAAAGCAAGGCTTCTTTCTTGTCGTTGGACCAGTTGGACAGGGAAAGACCACACTTCTGGCATCAATGATTGAATCAATTAACAAAACGCGGGCAGAACACATAATTACCATTGAAGACCCGATTGAATATATTTTTGAAAATAAAAAATCTATTATAGAACAGAGGGAAGTTCATACTGACACAGAGAACTTTCATACGGGACTTCACGCGACTTTTAGGCAGGACGTTGACGTGATTATGGTTGGCGAGATGCGCGGACCGGAAACCATGTCGACAGCTGTCACGGCGGGTGAGACAGGACATCTTGTCTTCTCGACACTACACACTAATGACGCGTCACAGACAGTAAATCGTATTATCGACTCTTTTCCTCCTGATCAGCAAGGGCAAATAAGGCTACAGCTTGCAGCAAGTCTTTTGGGCATCTTTTCAATACGACTATTGCCGCGTATTTCCGGAGGGCTTATTCCAGCATATGAGCTTTTGATTAACAATGCGGCAGTCGCAAACCTTATACGTGAAAAACGGACGCACGAACTTAATAATGTTATCGAAACAGGATCCAAGCAGGGTATGGTTGATATGAACCATTCCCTTGCTGATCTTGTGAGAAGTGGAGAGGTGGCAATTGAAACCGCGCTTCTACACGCACCAAATCCCGAAATGATGGAGAAACTTTTATAAACATGCACGAACACCATGCTTTTTAAGTACAAAGCAATAGATGCATCGGGAGATAAGAAAGATGGCGAAATCGATGCAATGAATAAAGAGGTTGCGATTAGCTCTCTTCAACGACGCGGTCTGGTGCTTTCTTCAATTGAATCAGCAGAAGAAGTTGGTCTGCTTAAAATGAACATCACGTTTTTTGAGCGGGTCAAAAATAAAGACCTCGTCATTCTTTCTCGTCAGATCTCTACCCTCTTTGAGTCTCAAGTTTCTGCTCTACGTATCTTTCGCCTTCTTGGTGAGGAAACGGAAAATCCGCTTTTGAAACGCAAGATGGCAGTTATTACAAAAGATTTGCAAGCTGGTAACTCGATTGCTAAAGCACTCTCAAAACACCCAGAAATTTTCTCACCATTTTATGTCAACATGGTTCGCTCCGGAGAAGAGAGCGGAAAGCTTGATAAGACATTTATATATTTAGCTGATTACCTTGAGCGCATCTATGAAATAACCTCGAAAGCGAAAAATGCACTTGTCTACCCTGCGTTTGTCGTTGGCGTCTTCATTGTTGTTATGCTTCTCATTTTTGTTTTTGTTATTCCACAGATAAGCCAGGTATTTACTGAATCAGGGCAAGAACTACCCCTTTATACGAGGGTGGTAATGGCGATAAGTACATTTATCATAGATTATTGGTTTATACTTATAGCCGCAGTGATGACACTCTCCTTCTTTTTGTGGCGTTATAGCAACACCAAGGAGGGGGAATATTTATTTTCAAAACTGCGTTTAAATACACCTTTTATAGGAAAACTGTACCAAAAACTCTACCTTTCTCGCATTGCGGACTCTTTTAGTACTATGCTTGGGAGTGGTATTCCGATAGTTCGTACCATAGAGTTAACTGCTGAAGTGGTGGGCAATAAGATTTATGAAAACTTGCTTACTGATGCGTGGGAGGCGGTTCGAGCAGGAAGCCCTGTTTCCCAAGCACTCTCAAAGACGGAGTACATTCCAGGCATTATGATCCAAATGATTAAAGTCGGTGAGGAAACAGGAGAATTAAGCTCAATTCTAAACACATTGGCAAAATTCTATCAAAGAGAGGTGAATAACTCGGTTGATACACTCGTAGGGCTCATTGAACCTATTATGATCGTTGTTTTGGGGCTAAGCGTAGGCCTCCTTTTGGCATCTGTTCTTGTGCCTATTTACGATCTTGCTAGCGCAATTTAGCCAAACCGCCTAAGCGGTTATCCACATTTTCGCCTGCAGGCTTGTTCTGGCAGGCTCACAAAGAGGCTATACTAATAGTCAGGTATATCATTACCATTTATTATTATTCTCTTTTCTCTTTCACATAGAAAAGTGGTCGAACCATTTAGTTAATAGTTACAAATATATGATTAATCATAAAAAAGGAGGTTTTACACTCATTGAGCTTTTGGTTGTGATCGCTATTATCGGTATCCTTTCTTCTGTTGTTTTGGCTAGCCTTAACACGGCGCGACAAAAAGCACGAGACGCGCGTAGAATATCAGATCTTGGACAGGTGCAACTTGCTCTCGAGCTATACTTTGACTCTTGTACGCAGTACCCTCCAGACTCTGGAATTGACCTTCTACCAGCTCTTGGAGAAGCGGCAGGGTGTGGAGGAACTACAAATTGGGGGACATTCATTCCGGTAAATCCGACAGACCCTGTGACAGATGTCCTATATGGGTATGAGCGGGTTTCAGTCACTGACTATTGTGCTGGGGCTGTGCTTGAAGACAGCACTCATCCAAATGCGCAAAGTGAGTGTACAGTCACAGGTGGTGGTCCTTATAATCACCAAGTAGCACCGTAATAGACTTTAATTTAATTTTGACCTAGGTTGACAAAACAAACCCCCGAATGGGGGTTTGTTTGTTATAATATAAAGTGCAACAGTACGCACGCATGGCAACACTCTTTTTTATTTTTGGCGTAGTAATCGGCAGTTTTTTAAACGTACTGCTCTTTCGATATAACTCCGGGCGTAGCATCCTCGGTCGCTCATGTTGCATGTCATGTGGATATACCCTTACGGTTCGCGAACTTATACCAATTGTCTCATTCGTTGCTAGTTTCGGAAGATGTCGTCAGTGCGAGAGCAAAATATCACTTCAATATCCTCTCGTTGAAGCGCTTACCGGCCTTCTATTCCTTGGAATTTACTTTTTGGATTTGCCTATACTAGCGCTTCTATACATGCTCGTTGCGACGAGTCTGCTCGTTGTGCTTTTAGTGTATGACATTCACCACAAAATAATACCCGACGCAATCGTATACACTTTTGCGTTTATGGGTCTTTTCCAAACAGTAATTGATTTTAGTACGCTAACGTTTCACACCCCAAGCGCCATAGCCATAATTTCAGGACCATTATTATTTCTCCCCTTTTTTCTTTTGTGGTTTTTTTCAAGAGGACGCTTTATGGGGCTTGGGGATGCGAAGCTTGCGCTAGGCATGGGTTGGTTCCTTGGTATAAGCCAAGGAGTCCTTGCCGTCATGTTCGCTTTTTGGGCAGGTGCACTCGTTGGCATTCTTCTTATCATTACCCCCATGATTTCGCGAAAAATGGCCATGCCCCAAAGCTGGTCGTTTACCCTTAAGAGTCAAATACCTTTTGCGCCATTTCTTATCTTTGCGTTCTTTATTACACTCTTTTTCGATATAAACCTCTACGCGCTGATTCTGCCGTAACTAACAATGCACACCTTATTCTCAAAGATGCTATATCAAAAAAAACGAAACAACGGCTATACTTCTACACCACAACATGGCGTTATGCCGCGTGCTTTCTCAAAAATAAAGCTGTTATATAAGTGTCTTGTTGTACCCAAACACTCTCTCTGTAGTGTAAAGCGGCATAAAAACACAACGCCGTGTTTAGTGTCGGGGTATACGCTCATTGAGCTTTTGGTGGTGATTGGTATCCTCACGTTTTCCATGGGAATCATTATAGTGAACCAATCAGGTTTCAACCGAAGCATTCTTCTCAAGAATCTTGCCTATGAGATCGCGCTCTCTGTCAGAGAGGCCCAAGTGTATGGCCTTGCGGTTTTCGAATCACAAGGTGGCACAGATACGTTTGCCGCCGGGTACGGAGTTCATTTCGAGCAAGGCGCTTCTGACTACTATATTCTTTTTGCAGATCTAAATAATAACCGCAGGTACGATTCTGGTGAGGGGGTTGAAACATTTCAATTGAGTCGAAATAATCGTATATCAGATTTTTGTGCGACGACATCAACAGGAGCAGAGAACTGTGCATCAACTGGAAGCATATCATACCTTGATATTGTATTTGAACGGCCAAACCCTGACGCATACTTTAGAACGAATCTTGGCAGTGTGTATGGAGGTTCTCGAATTACCATCTCGTCTCCAAGCGGAGATACTCAAGAGATAGGCATCCTGCTTACAGGACAAATCACTGTTCGTGGAAATTAACCGTTACAAGAAACATTCTGAAACAAATTCTAGTACGCAACAAAACGTTTTTGACCCAGTAGGGTACAATAGTTAGATGTTATGAGCAGTAGCAAAACAAAACGGCATATAAAATACAGGCGCAAAACAAATCGTGGATTTACAATTGTAGAGGTATTGGTTTCATTTGCAGTATTTACTCTCGTAATTACCGGCAGCATCGGTGCCATGATCTCTATTATCAACGCAAACAGGAAAACACAGGCACTCCAGCTCGTGATTAACAATCTCAACTTTGCGCTTGAAAGCATGACGCGAATTATCCGTATCGGCCACGGGTACCACTGTAGAAGTGACCTTCCTGGAAGTTTTAGCGCGTTTGCAATACCACTTGATTGCCCAGGTGGTGGAACCTATCTTGCTGTTGAATCAAGTAAAGGAAGCAGTAGCGACGATCTAGACCAAGTTGTTTTTCGCTATGATGCAATTAATACACGAATTGAAAGATCAACAGATTCAGGGCAAAATTGGTTTCCTATAACCGCACCCGAAGTATTGATCAATGACCTCAAGTTTACTGCAGTCGGAACCGACTCATCCGACAATAAACAGCCCATTGTTACCATAACTATCAATGGATCTGCGGGTACCAGCCAGAAAACAATAACGGAATTCAAGATACAGACATCTGTATCACAGAGGATTGTTGATTTTTAATAATATGAGTAAACACAGCAACACCGGGTTTGGAATGATCGAAACAATAGTAGCCATTGGGATTTTAACTGTTGCTGTGTCCGCCGCAATCTCGCTTGCTTCCCGCGGTATTATTTCTTCAATTATTGCACGTGAAGAAATCACCGCGTTTTATCTCGGTATCGAAGCTGTTGAAGCCGTCCGAAACCAAAGGGATGAAAATATACTGAGTGGTGCTTCTTCTTGGATCGACGGTTTTAGTCCTTCGTGCACCAATCTATCCCGCGGATGTAAAGTAGAACTAAACCTTGGTGAGCCAGATTTCAGTAATTGTCCTGCTCAACCACAGGGGTGCCCGTTTCTTAATTACGACGAAGATAAAAATATATACCGTTATGGTGGGGCCGGACCATCTATTACTACCACAACATTTAAGCGGACCATCTATTTAGAGGAAGTTGAGATAGGCAGAGAACTCCGCATTATTGTTGAAGTTGAGTGGCAAGCAGGACCGTTTGTGCAACCACCAATAATAATTGAGGAAAGACTCTTTAACTGGAGCGGGTAATTTCATGACTTCGAGCAAAAAACACAGAAATGGATATACCCCCACACCTTTCGGTGCGATATTGCCGCGGGCAACGCGCAGAGCGCATCGCGCCGAAAGGTGTCGGGGGTACACATTACTTGTTGCCACAATCATTGGGGCGCTTCTTTTGAGTATCAGTTTTTCAATAGTGACGCTCACTGCAAAAGAAGTGCGCCTAGCAACCGTTGCGCGCGACTCTCAACTCGCCTTTTATGCTGCTGATATCGGTGTCGAATGCGCGATATACTGGGATATTCAATACAGCAATGACGCTTCAGCGTTTGCAACAAGCAGTGAATCAAGTGAACCAAGCTCTGGTCTTATTTGTTCACAAAACGACATTGCTATAGGATGGCTTGTTACCAAAACGAGTAATTCTGCAACAACAGAATTTACACTTGATCTTGGAGTGATTGGGGACAATAGCGATTTGTGTGCAAAAGTGCTCGTTGAAAAAACCAACAACGGGGACAACACAAAAATAGAATCCCGTGGTAGGAACTCCTGTGATACAAGCAATACACGTCGCGTCGAACGGGCAATTCGTGTAACGTATTAGCGTATGGCTAAGAACACTACCGCAAAAAAGAGAATCTCACAGCTCCGTAGTCTTATTGATCATCATAGACGAGCGTATCACA
>JACZSL010000020.1 GCA_022574205.1 Patescibacteria group bacterium | reverse complement strand
AGATCAAAATCGTCATGATGTGTGATAAAGGGATTTGCTTCGGCTCCACCTGTTGTAAGTTCAAGAGTTGGTGTTTGTACTTCAGTAAATCCGTTTTGTATTAGGAACCATCTTGCTTCCTGCCAAAACCTTGCCTTTTTTTCAAACATGCTCTTAAGTTCTGGATTCATGAGAATATCCAAGTGACGCTGTCTATACCGTAGCTCGTCATCTTTAATGCCGTGCCACTTATCTGGAAGCGGAGCTAAACTCTTAGTGAGCATTTTCCAGTCTTTAACCAAAACAGATTGTTGTCCGCGCTTGGTCTTAAACACATTTCCTGTCACATTAATGAAATCTCCAACATCAGTAGTGTCGTTAAAAAGTTTGAATACATCCGTATCCATATCGTCCTGTTTAAGATACGCCTGCATCCGTCCACTTCCGTCATATAGATCCAGAAAAACTGAACCGCCGTGTTCACGAATTGACATAATCCGTCCTGCAATCGTCACAGAAGTTGCATCTGATTCTAGTTTTTCAAAACTTTTTAGGACTTCCTCTATCGTGTGTGTGCGACCAGCTTCTTGTGCGAATGGATTTATCCCCTTCTCTTTTAGGATTTCGAGTTTCTTTAATCGTTCTTTGCGTAATTCTCCTTTCATGACACCTACTATAAGATAGATAGCACAATAAGAAAAGGGCTCTGACGAGCCCTTTTCTTGTGTTGATTTTGTTTACGAGACGTTCTTGATTTTATAGTTCATTTTACCGTTTGGTGTCTCAAAAGAAAATATGTCTCCTTTTTTCTTTCCCATCATTGCCTCTCCTAGGGGAGAAGAGTATGAGATCTTACGTTCCTGCATATTTGCCTCTTCTGTTCCGACGATGTTATATGTATGTGTCTCTTTTTCTTCTTCTTTTTTTATTGTCACCGTGGATCCAAGGCCGATAATGCTACTCTTTCTGCCTGATACTATATTTGCAGACTGCATAATTGATTCTAGTTTTCGTATACGTTCCTCGGTCGAAGCCTGAAGATCACGAGCCTCTTGATATTCTGCGTTTTCGGAAAGGTCACCTAGACTTCTGGCATATTCGAGACTCTCGGCGATTTCCTTTCGTCTAGTTGTCTTTAAAAAATCGAGCTCATTTTTGAGTTCGTTAAATTTTTCCTGTGTCAGATATTCTTGATTGTCTGTATCACTCATATTATTAGGTTATGAGGGTTATCGAGAATAAATTGTACAGATACCGAATAAAAAGTCAACAAGTAAGCACGTTATTGTGCTCTTGTATATTCTGGAGTGTTTTCATCCATCCACTCAAGGAGGCTACGCGCCACAAAGACAGAGCCGATGAGTGTGCCTTTTGGCGCCTGTTCCATTAGTACAACAAATGCATATTTGGGATTCTCGTACGGAAAAAATCCTGTCACCCAAGAGTGGACAAATGCATTACTTTTTCCTACCTCGGCCGTTCCCGTCTTTGCGGCAATCTCTAGGTTTTTAAAAAACAGCCCCTGCGCTGTACCATTAGTTACAGAATATCGCATGCCTAGGTGCACAATGTCGAATGATTCTTTTGGAATTTTTATTGTTTCGTTTTGGGCTTTACCATCCAGGCGAATAATACTGGGTCGATATAGTGTCCCTTTATTGGCTATAGCTGCAATTGCACGCAACGCTTGGAGTGGAGTGATTTGAAAACCATATTGTCCTATCGCGGTGTTGTATGTGTCACCAATGCGCCACTCATCTCCTCCAAAATGTTCTTCTTTCCACTTTGGACTAGGTACAACACCTACCGCCTCCCCAGGCAACAATACGCCGCTTTCTTCGCCGAGACCAAAGAGTTTGACGTATGTGCCAATCCTTTTAATACCCAATCCTTCTTGATCTTCGAATCCCCCACCAATTTCATAAAAATAGACATTCGAAGAGACTCCAATGGCTCGCACCATGTCGACGAGCCCATGGGCTTTCCAATCAACAAATATCGAAGTTTGGTCAGGAAAATATGGATTTTGTATGGAAATGGAGCCAGTACTCAAAATCTCTGTCTCAGCGTCAATCACGCCCTCATGCAAGGCTCCAATCGCTAGATATGGCTTCACAATAGAACCTGGTGTATAGATACCGCTAATTGCGCGATTTAGAAACGGCTTGCGGTTGTCTGTTATAAACTTTTCAATAGTTTCGCTAGGTTCACCACGCGATAGAATTTCAGAATCGTATTCAGGGTAACTTGTAAGTGCTATCAATTCCCCGCTCGTAATATCCATTATGGCGCCGGCACCACCAACAAAACCGGAGCGAAGAGCCGTGTTTTTTATAAGATTGTGGAGAACACTTTGCACGCGAACATCAATAGAAAGTGTTATATTTTCCCCATTAGAGCTTCTTCGTATGACGCTTTCTGACTGAACCTCTCCGAGAGCGTTTGTCTCAATAATTTTCAAACCGTTTTCCCCGCCAAGAATTCTATCTAGGGATAGTTCGATGCCATCCACTCCTAAAAGCTCTTCCTGATAATACACGCCCAAATTATCTTTTAATGGATAGCTCACATACCCCAGGACGTGCGCGAAACCATTCTTTTCAATGTACTTTCGCTCTGCAAAAGGCTCGTAGTTGCTCGGTACATTCCATGCGAGTTCAATTCCGTTTCTATCATATATAACACCGCGCTCTGCAAAGACTATGGAATGCCTAAGGCGATTATTTTCGCTTTGACTTGTATATATGTCGCCTTGAACTACTTGGAGTATCCATAATTTCCACGACAAAATTACTAGAATAACGATAAAAGTCGCCTTGAGTATGGTAATCACATTTCTTGATAATGGTTTTTCTATTCTGCCTTCAAATTGATTTGTATCAAACTCTGGTAAGTTGAATGCATCAAGAAAAATTTCATCAGGGTTTATTGTATCGCCTTTATAGCGTTTAAAAAACTTTTTAAGTCGGCGTAAGAAATTAAAGTGCAGCATATGTTACAGAGCAGGATAATAAATAAGCTCCTTCTTTAGAAAATAAGTTAATACAAAAAGTGTAGAGAAAAGGATTGTAAAAATAAATTCAATGCCAAAAAATCCAGGTACAGAAGTAGCGTACAGAGAGTCTAGAACTAATCCAAAAAATATAACTTCGTATGCATTAAATAAGAAGAGGTAGACGAGTACTATAGATGTCGTAATCCACCAATTCAAAAAAAGTATGCTTACAAGTAGTGCTAAAAATATCAGGACGCGTATCCACATGATTTTTAGCGAACGACACGTACAAAACGCAATTCGGCCATGTTAACAGGATTTTTAAAAAGAATAGTTTGAAACTGACCTGCCGGTGTGGCGATGATGTTTTCAACCTGACCAAATATATTAACACCAATATCCGCCAGTGAAATGTTGTCGCCTACCTCAATATCTACTCCTCTTGGCAATTTTGTTGTGAAATTTCCGCCTCCGAGCCCTTCTGCGACAACGAGAATGTTAGTTGGACCAAGAATTACGTTTGTTCGTTTCCCAGGCGCAGAAAACATCGTTACGATTGACGTTTTATTAAACACGTCACTTATGTCTCCTATGACGAAATAATTCTCGGCAACTACGCGATCCCCCAACATAACGCTATCACGCTTTCCAACATCAATGATAAATGTGTCGTACAAAGTGACATTTGGCCTAGCAAGCACCCGACCAACCACAAATGTGTCGGTGACGTTTCGCCCTAGTAATTCTTGCAGTTCTCGGTTTTCCGACACAAGCACATTGTTAATGTCACTAAACGCCTCCCGATTTCTTAATTGTGCTTTCAAACGTTCATTCTCATCAATCAGATTTCGTTTACTATTTAAGAGCCCAAAAAAAGTTGTGGCTTTTTCGGAAAAAATGTTTCCGATAATCCAAACGGGTCTTACGAGTGTGTGTAAAAGTGATGAGAACGGATTAATGTTGGAGAACTGGCTCAGAGCGAGGATGACAACAAACAAAAAGATAACCACAGCGACCTTTTTTTTGCTGCGCACATTTCGTTTAATTTTTATGCTGGAGTTCATCCTCATGATCAACAAGTATATCGCTGTGGCTATCTACGTCTTCAAGAATCATCCCAGCGCCCCTTACAACAGCCGTCAATGGATCATTAGCGACGTGGACTGGGATTTTTAGTTCTTCCTCGAGAAGTTCCGGTAAACCTCGAATTAGGGCGCCGCCGCCAACGAGATAAACACCACGTTCCATTACGTCAGCAAGAACTTCAGGTGGTGTGGTCTCGAGAACTTCTTTAATTGCATCGATTAGCGTATCAACAGAGTGTGCTATAGCTTCGCGTACGTCATTATCAGTTACAGTTATTTCGCGCGGCAATCCGGTTATGAGGTCCCGCCCACGAACTTGCGACTCTACAGATTCTGCATCACTAGGAAGGGGGATTGCAGAGCCAATTGCAATTTTTAGATCTTCCGCAGTTTTCTCACCTATCAATACCTTGAACTTGCTTCTAATATAAGTAATGATGTCCTCGTCTAGTTTTACTCCTGCAACATGGACATTTTTTGACTTTACAATGCCGCCGAGGGAAATAACGGCAATATCGCACGTGCCTCCACCTATATCTATAACCATGCTCCCAATTGGTTTATAGACAGGAAGTTTAATTCCTATAGCAGCTGCCATTGTTTCTTCGATAATGTATACGTTACGTGCGCCAGCGTTTCTTGCAGCGTCGCGTACCGCACGAATTTGGACGTTTGTAATGTTTGAAGGCACACCGATAACAACACGCGGCCCAAGGAGCTTCTTTGAATCCTTCTGTGCCCTACCCATAAGATATGTCAACATTTCTTCTGCAACCTCAAAGTCTGAAATAACACCATCAATAAGTGGTTTAATTGCCTCTATGTGAGCTGGAGTGCGCCCAAGCATTTCTTTTGCTTGTGCTCCTACAGCAACAACCTGTCCGGTCTTTTTATTAAGCGCAACTATAGAAGGTTCGTTTATGACAAGCCCTTTTCCGCGAATATATACAAGGGTGTTCGCTGTTCCGAGATCGATTCCAATATCGTTTGAAAGTATTTGTCGAAATCTTTCCCACAAATTTTTTAATATCTTAAACATTATAAATCTCAGTCTCTCCTATCATTCTCGTTTTGCCATCTCTGCGATTAGTTATTTCTATCTTTCCCTCCCCCATTGTGCGCTCGCTTATGACAGCTCTAGTTGGAATGCCTATTAAATCACTATCTGCAAACTTTTCTCCCGGGCGAACATTCCTATCGTCATACAATACATCGATTTTTTGATCAATGAGACTTTGGTAAATCTCGTCTGCGTATTCTTTTACATTACCGTCCTTATCGTCTATCAAAACTAGATGAATCTTAAATGGAGATATGTTTTCTGGCCACACGATTCCCTTATCATCAGACAGCACTTCAACTACGGTTCCCATCACTCTTCCAAGACCAATACCATAACTGCCCATGTATACAGGATTTTTGTTCCCCTCCTCGTCTTTATAATAAAGTCCTAGAGTTTCCGGATATTTTGTACCGAGAGGAAAGATGTTTCCAACCTCTATCGATTTTTTCTCAACTAGTTTTGATTTATCCAGATTGAGCTTTTTTATATTCTCTTTATTGTAGACCTCCTTGTTTATTGCCTGCTTTGTATCCTTACTTACATAAATCGTATCTTCTCCGGCTTCTGAAAGTGTTTGAAATTCATCTGTAAGGCCGGTGGTGAATGTGCCTCCACTTGCAAGCGTGCGATATGTGACATCTCCAAGGCCAACTCTGTTAAATATACGAAGGTATGCTCTCGCACACTCCTCATAAAAC
>JACZSL010000011.1 GCA_022574205.1 Patescibacteria group bacterium | reverse complement strand
TGTGAACCCACACGAGATACAGACAATCCTACATTAATCGCCGGAAGCATGCCCTTGTTAAAGAGGTCTGTATCGAGGAATATCTGTCCGTCTGTAATCGAGATAACGTTTGTTGGAATGTACGCCGAGACGTCTCCTTCCTGCGTTTCAATGATTGGAAGTGCTGTGAGTGAGCCTCCTCCTTTTTCTTTTGACAGTTTTGCCGATCTCTCGAGTAATCTTGAGTGTAGATAGAAAATATCTCCTGGATATGCTTCTCTCCCCGGCGGCCTGCGTAGAAGTAGAGACATTTGTCTGTATGCAACAGCATGCTTAGAGAGATCATCAAAAACGACTATAGCATCTCTCCCTTTTTCCATAAAATATTCTCCAATAGTTGCTCCTGTAAACGGTGCCAAAAATTGTAAAGCTGCAGGACTAGCTGCGCTTGATGAGATAATAATCGTGTACTCCATCGCCCCTCGTTTTGCGAGCTCTGCTACAATGCGCGCAGTTTTTGATTCTTTCTGTCCTATTGCGACATAAATACAAATAGGGCGCGACTCTTTAGGCTCATTTTTCTGGTTTATGATTGTGTCGAGAGCAATCGTTGTCTTTCCTGTAAATCGGTCTCCAATGATAAGTTCTCTTTGACCTCGTCCTATAGGAACCATGGCGTCAATCGCCTTAATTCCTGTGTGGACTGGGGTGTCTACGGGAGCTCGGTCAATCACTCCGTACCCCGTGCTTTCAAGCTCTTTGGTGCTATTTGTGCTTATTGCCCCCTTACCGTCCAGAGGTGTCCCAAGCGAGTCTATAACTCGCCCGATAAGCTCATCTCCTACTCCGACAGACAATACATGCTTTGTTCCGTGGACCCTCATACCCTGTCTCACACGTGCACTGTCTCCAAGTACAACTGCGCGCACAACTTCTTCCTCTAAGTTTAAGATAAGGCCGGTCACATTATCTTTCCTTTCGAGCAATTCTTCCAAACTTTTGTTATCGGTGTCATCAAAGACAACCATCTCGGACATCCGCGCATCGTTCAATCCCTCGATCTCTACAATACCATCTCCAACTTTCGACACTATGCCTACACGTTCTATGGTTGTTTCTGGAGCAAAGTTTTCTATCTCTTTTTTTATTTTTTCTACAATTGTGGAATCCATTTTGTTTATGTGGTGATTTTTCTATATAAATTTAAAAGTGATTTTTTATACGAACTATCTATTACTAGGTCGTCCTTTTTGTATTGAAATCCTCCTATAAGTCTTTCGTCGATAACTATTTCTATTTCTGTGAGATCGTTGCCGTCTGCTTCAAGAGTTTTTTTCGCTTCACTCACATCTGCATCCTTGGAAACCGCCAGCGTGCTAACACTTTTCTTTTCACTTTGTGCAACCTTTTGCTCAAACTCCTTAAGTATATTTGGTAACAGTTTAGCGTGACCACGAATTTTAACTAACTTCAAAAATGTCTCTGTGTCTTTTGAAGCTTCGTCTCTGGTAGTAGAGGACGCGATTTGGAAAAGTATGTCAGAGTACTTAGTGGATAACTTCATAGTAAACTTATGTGTGCTTCTTTAATATCTTCTCTGCACCAAGAATTGCAAGACGCGCTATCTCACCTTGACTGTCCTCTAACGCCTTCCTTTTTGCTTCTTCAGCTTTTTGATGCGCTTCTTTCAAAACGTGACTGCTCCTAGCTTCTGCTTGCTGCATGAGCTCTGCTTCTTGTATGGTTGCGCGCTGTTTCCCTTCTTCTACGAGTTGGCTTGCTTTTTGGGTTGCTTTATCGATTATTTTATCTTCATACTCCTTCATAGACGCCAGTTTCACCTCTACCTTCTCTGCGTCTTTAACCCCTTTTTCGATCGTCAGCCGCCTCTTCTCAAGCATTTGGGTTACCGGTTTGTATAAGAAATGCCATAAAATCAAAAGAAGCAGGCCAAAATTTATGGCCTGTATGACTAGAAGTCTCCAGTCAACTCCAAATGTGTTTATAATATCACCCATTTCTAGAGCTAGGTGAACTTGATGATAAATGCGACAACAAGCGCGAAGATGGCGAGAGCCTCAGTAAACGCAATGCCGATAAACATGGTTGCCTGAATCTTTCCGCTCGCTTCCGGGTTACGTCCCATTGCCTCAAGCGCTTTACCAACGAGAATACCAATACCAAGACCGGGGCCGATAACCCCAAGTCCAACCGCAAGTGCCATAGCTATGTTTTTTGCTGCTTCTACTTCTTCCATATTTTAGAGATTCGTAAATTAATAATCGTTATAGTTATGGAACCACATGGATAGATCGAAGAAACTTCGATCCACGAACGTGGTTCCATTAAATATTTATTCTTAATGGCTTTCTGTAACGGCGATCTTTATAAAAAAGAGTGTGAGTAGTGAAAAAATTGCCGCCTGTATAAAACCAATAAAAACTTCAAAAAGCATAAGAGGTACGGGTAACAAAACCGGTACAAAAGCGATCACCACAAGTATCAATACCTCGCCCGCAAAGATATTCCCAAACAGACGGAAACTAAACGAGATGAGTCTGGCAATTTCACTAATTAATTCAATGATTCCTATAAAGAACCCCAAAACCGACTTTAGATTAACAAACTTCTTGAAATACTTCAAGAATCCGATGACTACAATTCCAGAAATTTCTATAACAAGAAACGAAATGATGGCCAGAGCAAGTGTGACGTTTAGATCTGTGTTGACGGAGCGAAATAGGGGTATAAATTCCTGGTGTCCGCCAGCAGTGGGAAAAAAGCCGATACTCCCTATCCCTGGCGTAAACTCGAGTATATTAGCCGTAAAAATGAAAAGAAAGAGTGTTATTATGAACGGAAAAAATTTCTGGGCCATTTTCTTATTCTCCAGAGTCTCTTCCATGTAGCCAATAATATACTCAACTATGCTCTCAAAGAGTCCCTGTACTTTTCCAGGCACCATCTTCACACTTCTTCCAAGAAAATACGCGAAGACACCTAAAATGAGTATAACAGCCCAGCTGGTGATTAAGGTATTTGTGATTGGAATACCCCATAGTTCTCCAAGTTTTTCTGCAGCCAAAACTATATGAATGTTGTCCATGAGCCGACATTGTAACACGAAGTTTCTCTAAAAAAGAACCCTTGCTTTAAAAAGGATTCTAAACCAAACCATGCGTGGACCTTAAAAAGCTCTTCACGCGAGTTTTTGTTTGTATGTGTAAAGGTTAATATTAGGATTCCATTGGTAAATGTTATACTAGGCTTAAATAAAAGTAAAGTTAATCTATCGCACTAGAAGACAAATGAGCCCTCTTGCGGACGCTAAATCGAGGGAAGCGGCCCTCAAGTGTAAGGACCTAGGATTAAGCGTCCATAAGGGGGTTGATTTGCAAATTATTTTTTTATCAAAACTTACTTTTGGCTAATTTGACTGCCTTTTTCAATTAGGTAGTATACATTCATCTATAGGACAACGTCAACTTCCAAACGACAATTTATTGTCTTTTTATTTAAAATACTAAAAGACGTTATTAAGGTCATTAAAGGTCATAATATAAAGGACACAGTTATGTCCTTTATAAATTGTCCGGTTGGAACATTTGGCTACAAAAATAATGGATGAAAAGGACAAAAAGAAAATATTTGATACAATTCTTCGCGCTAAATACAATGGCGAAGAGACTCCAAAAGTTTGGGAAGATGTCGAACGTGTAATACTCGGCGAACCTCTGGATTATGTTATAGGACATACTGACTTTTTAGGCGCTAGGATTGATCTATCGGAACGGCCACTTATTCCGCGGGAGGAGACCGAATATTGGACTCTTAAAGCGATCAATCTCATAAAAAATTCGACAAGCTCGAGTGAGAGATGTTACTTCTTGGACCTTTTTTCAGGTTCAGGTTGTATCGGAATAGCTCTCCTAAAACACTTCCCAGCCTCGCAGGTTGATTTTGTTGATAGCGAGGGTTTGTGTATACGTCAAATACGTAGAAATATTGCTATAAACTCGCTTCTTGAAAGTCGAACGCGAGTTTATAGAAATGATGTATTTCCTCCTACGGGTGGCAAATATGACTACATATTTGTAAACCCACCTTATATAGATAAGGTCTCCGAGGATACCGTTTCCAAGCCTGTATTGGACTACGAGCCACGCGAGGCTTTGTTTGCGCCTGACAATGGTCTTTTTCTAATTAAAAAGGTAATTGATGGGGCGGGCGACTTTTTAAGTAAGGGTGGCACTGTTTTCATTGAGTTCGGCGAAAATCAAAAGGAAAAAATTGGAGCATATGTAAAGAAAAGCGGAAGATTTAGTGAAATTACTTTCTGGAAAGACCAGTTTGACCGTGATCGTGTCGTTGTGTTAAAAGTTTGATGTTTGGAGTATTCTTGCGTGCTATAATTGAAGGCGATGCCAGTAGAATTGCCCATAGTTGAAAGTCTATCCGTCTCACTATCAGCCTCACAAATCATTTTGGGAATATATTTTCTTGCACTTGGATTCACGGCTATATATTCGATAATCTTTGTCTACCACTGGACTAAATACAGCATCAAATCCCATACGCTAACTTTCTTTTCTACGACTGTATATATGACGGGGGCTGCGTTTCTTCTAATGGTTATGACATTAGCACTTCTAAGATACACAACATGATTGCACTACGCGATGATGAAACTATAAAAAAAGTGGTGAGACGCCACTGGTTTATATTACTTGGAAGAACTTTCGGATTACTTATTCTTCTTGCGGCGCCATTTGTCCTCTACGGATTTACTTATGGAAAAGAAGTTACTTTAGGTCTGACTTCATTTACTATCTCGATAGAGCCTTCGCTCCTTGTTTTCTTCGGTTCACTATGGGCCCTCATAATATGGCTTCGCTTTTTTCATACATGGACCGATCATTACCTAGATGGCTGGATCGTAACTGACAAAAGAATCATCGACATTGAGCAATTCGGTTTTTTCTCAAGACAGGTGTCTAGTTTTCGAATGGAACGTATTCAGGACATTACTATTGATATTCACGGCATTATTCCCACATTGCTCGACTTTGGTGATATTCACGTTCAGACTGCAGGCGACAGCCAAGAGTTTGTGATGAAAGGCGCGCCAAACCCAAGGCGATTGAAAGAGCTGATACTCAAAGAGTCCGATAAATACGTAGATATGAATCAAAAAGCGAAGTTTGGTATTTGAGCGTAGCTAGCTTTAAGTCTCCTTTGTTTTAGGTGACTATTTTGATACAATTTGGTGATTATGGGAGGTGGAAATAAAGATAAACTATCTACAGAAAGCTATAAAGGTGTCCGAGACTTATATCCGAGGGATATGTTTGTGCAGAACTATATCTTCGAGGTAATGCGCGAAACTGCAGAGAGTTTCGGATTTGAGGAATATTCAGCAAGTATTTTAGAGCCAAGCGACCTATATGAAGCTAAGACTGGCGAAGAAATCGTTGCCGAGCAAACATATACGTTTAAAGACCGTGGTGGACGCTCCGTTACATTAAGGCCTGAAATGACGCCTACCGTAGCAAGAATGGTGGCCTCTTGTAGACGCGATCTTGCCTTCCCTCTTAGGTGGTATTCGATACCTAATATATTTCGTTATGAGAGGCCACAGCGAGGTCGCCTTCGAGAACATTGGCAGTTAAATGTAGATCTATTTGGGCTTGACTCAACTGAAGCAGATATAGAAGTAATTTCACTCGCACATAAAATTATGCGTAATTTTGGTGCGCACGAGGAGCAATTTAATATTCACATAAACAGTAAGAGACTCATTGATCGAATTTTTGGGCATTTTAGTTTATCAGAAGATGAAATACGTTCGGTATCAAAGCTCATTGATAAGAGAAATAAAATGCCGAGTGATGAGTTTTCTATAAAGCTCAAAGATGTTCTCGGCGACAAGAGCGAAGTTGCAGATACGTTGATGGCGATAGTGGGAGAAAATAAAGTTGAAAATCTTCCAGAGAGTATACAGGACTCCGATGAGTTGCGTGAGGTTGAAAAAATAATGAAAGGGCTAGGTAAACTCGGTATAAGTAATACAGTGTTTGATTTTTCTATAGTTCGCGGTTTTGACTATTACACTGGAGTTATATTTGAGATTTTTGATACAGGTGGAGAAAACAATCGTTCACTTTTTGGTGGTGGGCGCTATGACGATCTTATGAAAGTGTTTGGTGAGTCTCGCGTTCCTGCGGTTGGTTTTGGTATGGGAGACGTTACAATGCGTGATTTCCTTACGACGTATGGTTTGCTTCCGGCGTACGCACCAAATGTTGATCTTTACCTATGTACGCTAGACCATGAAGTAGAAGGGGCGGCTCAAGAGCTTGGCGCCAGACTTCGCGAGAGTGGCGTTAATGTTGCAATTGATTTTAGTGGTAGACGCGTCGGAGACCAGATCAAAGTGGCAAATAAAAAGGGAATACCATTTGCACTATTCTTCGGCAAAAATGAAATGAAGAGTAAGACTTTGAAAATAAAAAATCTAAAAAGTGGCAAAGAGGCGGACGTTAAAGAGAGTGATGTGGCAGAGTTTATACGGCAAGAATATGCGTAAAATTGTTTTTGATATTGAAACGAAAAATTTTTTCTATGACGTTGGCAAAAGAGATGCTTCTCTCTTGGATTTGTCTATTGTGTGTATTTATGACTCCGAGACGAATGAGTACGGAAGTTTTCTTGAAGAAGAACTGCCGAATCTTTGGCCCATCATCGAGAATGCAGACATGCTTATAGGATACAATTCTGACTATTTTGATATTCCACTATTGAACAAATACTATCCGGGAGATTTAACGAAGATTAAAAGCCTTGATTTACTTCAAGAAATCAAAAAATCACTTGGCAGAAGACTTAAGCTTGATGGTGTTGCCAAAGCAACTCTCGGTGAAGGTAAGATTGGACACGGCGCCGACGCAATGGTGTGGTGGAAGCGCGGCGAGATTGAGAAGCTCCGAAAATATTGTTTAGACGATGTTAGGATCACTAAGGAAATCTATGATTATGCCTTGAAAAACGGCTCGCTCAAATACAAAGACCGTGGTGAGGTTCGCGAAATTCCACTCGACACTTCAAGTTGGGAGCGTGTGGAAAGCGGTGGAATAACCCACACATTGCCGTTTTAAATGTTATGAAAATTTTAGTTATTAGGCATGGTCTCACAAAGTACAACAAGTTAAAAAGATTGCAGGGTCAGACTATTGAAAACCCACTGACACCGGAAGGTATAAAAGCGGCAAAGCAAATATCGACCTCCCTACCGGAAAGAATTGATGTTATATATACATCTGATTTGCTTCGAACTCGACAAACAACTGAAATAATTAACAAAAGTTTTAACACCGAAGTAGTTAGCACGCCTAAACTGCGCGAGATTCATTTTGGATCACTTACTGGTGATACTTGGGATGAAATAGCTAAGAAAAAAGGTAAAGAATTTGTTGACAATTATCTTGAGCAGAAATATAACTTTCACGCTTTTAGTGGCGAATCATTTCAAGACGTTAAAAAAAGAGTGCTTGAAGTTCTAGAGGAGATAAAACAAAAATATTATGGTAAGAAAGTTCTATTAGTAACACATGGTGGAATCATAAGATTTATGAAGTATTATTTCTTAAACGAAATCGGTGGTTTAAACCCGAATCTATCCATTCATGAATTTGAAATTTAAAACCCCACGGTCATCCCACGGATAACCGTGAGGTTTATACAAGAGTTGCAAAAATAATTAGAGCCAAAAGGACACGATACCAAATAAACACATTTAATGTGTGATTTTTTAAATATTTTAGAAGATAGTGTATTGTAAACATTCCGACGATAAACGCTGATACTGCTCCGAGAAAGAGACTGTATCCTAAATCGTTAAGTACTCCGTTTGCTCCAAGCTCAAGTAATTTTTTCATTCCAGAACCAAAAATTATTGGAAATGAAAGAAGAAAGCTAAAACGCGCAGCGTTTTCTCTGGTTAATCCCATAAAAAGTCCACCTGAAATGGTCATGCCGGAACGACTCATGCCTGGAATGAGAGCGAATACTTGGAAAAAACCTATCCAAAGTCCTTTCCTCTGTGTTAACTCTACGTCCTTTTTCGCAAATTTCTCTGCAAAGTAAAATATTAGTGAACCGAGAAGAAGTGTCCACGCGACCAACTCTGCGCTTCGAAACACTGTTTCCATCGTCCCCTCAAGAAAAAACCCGATTAGAACTGCTGGAATAGTACCGAGTACGATTGCACCAAGGAGAATTCTGTCCTTTCTCTCAATAGTCTGACTCTTAAGATATTTAAATGGAAGTCTTGCTATTCGCAAAAAATCACGCCAAAAATATATGAGTACGGCAATGGACGTTGCAAGCTGAAGCACAGCATCAAACGAGAGATCGATTCCTGAACTAAGACCCAAAAACTCACGGGCTATTATTAAGTGTCCGCTTGAAGAAATTGGAACAAACTCAGTGAGTCCTTGAATAATGCCCAAAATGATGCCTGAGAGTGGATCCATACTATAATTGTGCTACAATCACCATCATATCAGCGAATCGAAATATACACTATGAAACAGGAAGACAATAACTTAGCCATCCCAGGAGCAATCGTAATCGCAGGCATCATAATTGCAGGCGCTGTTGTTTTTTCGGGCAGTGGCAACATAAATGTGGAAAGCGCAACTAATCCGACTCAAGAAACAAGTGGTATAAATCAACCAGCTCCTCGAGAAGTAACAGATGAAGATCACATTATCGGAAACAAAGACGCGCGAGTTTTAATTATTGAATATTCAGATACTGAATGTCCTTTTTGTAAGCGCTTCCACAAAACTCTACAGCGGATAGTTAGTGAATATAGTGACAGTGATGTTGCGTGGGTATACCGACACTTCCCCATTCCTCAACTTCACGCGAAAGCCGAAACGGAAGCGCATGCCACGGAGTGCGCGGCAGAGCTTGGTGGTAATGATGCTTTTTGGGCATACACTGACAGGATTTATGAACTCACGCCGTCAAATGATGGTCTAGACCTCGCTCTCTTACCAGAAATTGCAGAAGGGGTTGGGCTTGATAGAACTGCCTTTGAAGAATGTCAGGAAAGCAATAGGCATGCTTTGAAGGTAGAGGCTGACAGAGACGATGCGATACAAACTGGTGGACGTGGCACACCACACTCGTTGATACTCTTTGAGGATCAGATAATACCAATACTGGGCGCACAACCGTATGAAAGCGTCAAAGCTAATATCGACGCCCTCTTAGACAGTTAGTCTGCATCATCAAAATAGCGTCGCAAGTGTTGCATCTTTAAATTGACAAGTAGATTGTGGTGGGGTACTGTTCTCTAGGATACTTTTTTCGTGGAGGAAATAACATGAGCGCAAGCACGGTAAGCAAGTCCCTGCAAAACAGAAGTCTGGTATTAAGAGTTTTCACCCTGGGATTAGAGATTTCTATGCGAGATATCAAGGATAGAATCAAAGAAATGAGTGGAGAAGATGTGTGTATTAACACTCTCCATATAACAATCCTTGATCTCATCAAAGAAAACTTCCTTGCATACAAAAATGGTCCCCCATATCCTTCCAGACCAGAGGAAAGGTCTGGAGAAGGTAGCAGAGGGCGCATAAAATTATTCTCCCTAAAGCCCGCTGTGTAAGCAAAGTCTAGGGAAAAACCACATACCGCCTGAACATTCGGGCGGTATTGTTATTCACGGGTAACATTATATTTTGATTGACTATCAATATTTCTGGGTAATGTGCACACATATGTGGCGGTTTCTCTCTACGCCTCCATTTTGTCGCGAAGAGCGCAATGCTCACAGTCTTTTTTATCACAGCGACTATCCCAAAATGCGAGATCTAATATCTCCATGGATGTGTCTACTATTAAGTTCTGTAGAACTCTAACTTCGTCATCTCCGATTTCAAAATATTCTTTGTGATATCGGTTGTTATCGTCAGGCTCGATAAAATCTATCTCTCCAGAGACCATTTCAAATCTACCATTGTCGTGAAGTTCTAAAAGCAACTGATAGAAAACGAGTTGTCTTTTATAATCCCCATTCGATGTTTTCGTTTTACCCTCAATGTGATTCCTACTTTTTGGCTTTCCAGTTTTATAATCCACAACATTAACACTTCTTTCATTTTCAAAAAGTTCTATTTTGTCAAGATCTCCTCTTAATCTAAGGTGTTTGGTTTCCCTAAGTTCGACCGGTAAAAGAACGTTTATCTTAAATTCGTTAAGTGTGTTTGGGTTCCAGCCACCTTTATACTTCTTATAATATCCAGGAAAAGCTTTTTCTCCCTTGAGCCTTGCTTCTTTGAGTTCAGATTCATTAAATGGAGCTTGGTTAATATAGTCGGAAAATAATTTGAGAAAAGTTTTATCGTTTACATTTTCGCCAGATTTAAGTTTCGAAAAGAAATCTCGCAAAACATTGTGGACTATCGTTCCAAAGATGAGGTGCTTAGTTGGTACTTTTGGCACACGAAGCAGGTTGCTGTAGAAATAATTCCATGGGCAATTTAAGTAGTTGTTAAGGGCTGTAACAGACAGACCCTGATCTAAAAAAACAGAATTGAGAAATTCCTTATCATTTATAGGAGGAACAACGACTTTACGCCCAGGCTGGAGTAGTAAGTCCGTGTCTGTTTTTTTCTCAAATGCCTCTGTATTAATTTCCTTCTTAAATAATGACTTAATCTCATCTATAAACTGTGATGGAAGCTGCTGCTTTCCTGTTGTGCCCTCTCGTGAAAAGCTTATTGAAACGCCTACTCTTGCGCGGGTTAATGCAACATAGAATAGTCTACGTTCGTCCTCAATATTATTATCCGGATCAAATTTCTCCCCAACATCAAAATGTTTGACTGTCCTTTGGTTACCCCAATGACCATCGTAGGCACCCATAATATATACATAGTCGAACTCAAGCCCTTTTGATTTATGTGCTGTCATAAGGCGTACAACATTTATACCAATGGCCTTATTTTTTTTCTGTATAAAAATATTGTGCTCATGCATATTGTTGAAATAGTTGATCAAATCTTGAAATGTATAGTCGCTATGATTTTCAACTAACTGAGTAATGTCCTCAAATAATCCACCTAGTTTTTCGAGTTTCTCTACTGAGTCACTATGACCTAAAATATAATCAAGAAAACCAGAATCTTTAGACACAGTTTGCACAGTACTTAAAATACTCATATTTTCAGCCGTTTTTTTCCAATTACTCAAACTATTATATAAGTCTACGAGTGCACTGACATCGTCCACTTTAGCTTTTTTTAGATGTCCTTTGGATTTTATGACGTCATAAATCTTTAACTTATATTTTTGCGCGTATCGGAGAATTTTGTATATATCCAAACTTTTTATAGAGAGGAAACTGGCGTGCAAGAGAGGTAACAAAGACGCGTCACTGCCGAAATAGTTGACCGCTTTTAAAAGTACAATAAACTTTTGTATGTCTGTGTCCTCTAAAATATTCTGATTGCTTTCTATTACAAATGGAATGCGCGTTTTTTCTAGTATGTACGCTATTGCATTGGCGTCACGATTGTTGCGATAAAATATTGCAATCTCGAGAGGTTCTATGCCTTCTTCAATTTTATTTTCTATATCGTGTGCAAGAAATAAAAGTTCAAATGAAGTAGTGGAAAACGCCCGAACTTCAATTGGTGTACTCTTTTCCTTAATGTTTGATTTTAATCGTACTCTCAACTTCTTATCTTGAACCTTACTCATCTCGATAAGACTGTGTGCCCCATCAAGAATTATTTGGCTTGAGCGATAGTTGCACTCTAAGGTGATAATAAGAGCGTTCTTGTGGCGTTTCTTAAAGTATAGAAAATTATCAAGCGAGGCTCCCTGAAATCTAAAAATAGCCTGTTTCTCATCCCCAACTATAAATAAATTTGGGTTATCGTGGAAGGAAGTTAACAGTTCCAGGAGTTTGTTTTGAGCGTTGTTTGCATCTTGATGCTCATCAGCAAGTACGTACTGATAGTGTTCCTGTAATTCAAGGAGTAATTCCTTATCTTTTTCAAGTGCTCCTATGGTCTCAAGGATCATGTCATCGTAGTCATAAAATCTTCTTCTATAAAGTTCCTTTTCATATTCTTTATAGATAATAAGAAGCTCTTCGTTCTTCCTTATAGTTTTTTCGAGCTTATTATATTTACCCTTTATTTTTCCTTTATGCGCGCCAGATTCATATTTTAGGTCGTGGATGAGTTTGTAAGATTTTTTTTGTTTTTTAACAATGTTGGATAGACCTATAGGTGAAATGTTCGCGCTCTTTAACTCACTAATCTTACCTCGAAGCGGATGAATATAATAAAAGTTGTCGCCAAATGGTTTGAGAGTCTTTAACTCAAGTTTTAAAATTATCTCTTTTAAAATGCTTATCTTGTCTATGTCGTTTATATTGTTTGCTCCAATGATTCGTGGAAATGAGTCTGGATATTGCTTAATTATGTCCTCACAAAAGCTGTGAAAAGTGTTGATGTTTACCCTATACCCCTCGCCCCCTATCATCTCTACAAGCCGTTTTCGCATAGAAAACACCCCACTTTTTGTAAATGTAAGAGCTAATATGTTGTCCGGAGAAGTATCTGTTTTTTTAAGTATGTTTGCAATACGGAGTGTAAGAATCTGAGTCTTCCCTGTACCAGGACCAGCTATGACTATGACAGGGCCCTCAATAGCGTCTACAGCTTCTTTCTGACGAGTATTTAGTTTTCTGTATAAAGTGGAAAATGTTGCCATAAAGCAAAGTATACCATGCTCGAAATTACTAAAGGAAAGGGTAATAAAACCTCTATTTAGAACAATATGTTTGCTGGGAGTGTTGAAAAAAGAATCCTTGATTTAAATCAAGGATTCTTTTATTAAGAGCTTTTTTCTTTTTGTACAGTCTAGTAGTTTTTCAAGCGTGTTGATTTTTCGTGCATACGGATTTTTTCGAGAGCTTTTGCCTCGATCTGCCTAATACGCTCACGTGTCACGCCAAACTCTTTTCCTACTTCTTCGAGTGTGTGGTAAATGTTATCTTCTAAACCATTTCGCATTGCTAGAATCTTACGCTCTTTTGGTGTTAAATCGTTTAGAATATCACGCACCTGGTCAGCTAAGATCCTCCGAGACACCTCTGTGTCAGGAGTACGGATCTTGTCGTCAGCAATAAAGTCGCTAAGTGTTGAACGGTCATCACCGTCATCTCCGACCGGACTTTCTAAGGATACGGTATTCTGATTAATTTTTTCGATGTTGTAGATTTTCTCAACATCCATATTCATCTCTATCGCAATCTCTTCTGGGAGCGGATCCCGTCCCAAGTCTTGTGAGAGTCTTCGTATTACCTGCTTATATTTTGCAATGGTTTCAACCATATGAACCGGAATGCGAATCGTTCGCGATTGGTCTGCAAGTGCGCGAGTAATAGCTTGTCGTATCCACCACGTAGCATACGTTGAGAATTTGAAACCCTTTGTATAGTCGAATTTATCAACTGCCTTAAAGAGACCGAGGTTTCCTTCCTGAATTAAGTCTAGGAGAGTCAAATCCGGACTGCGCCCAACATAACGCTTCGCAATGGAAACAACGAGACGAAGATTTGCGCGTGCAAGGAGGTTGCGCGCTTCGTCGTCCCCATCGACAATTCGTTTTGCAAACGCTCGTTCTTCCAGTGCATTTAAAAGTGGATATTGACCAATTTCACGAAGATACATTTGAATGGAATCATATGAAGAATCGTTTCGTTTGTATACATTCTTTTTTACCTTTGTCTTCTCTACAACAACATCCTCGAGCATTCCACCACCTTCGAGTACATCAATGCTTGCAACGCTAAAGCGTTCGTACATTTCTTCAAGTGCAACGACATCTTCTTCAATCTTTGGGAATTCCTTGAGAATATCACCGTATGTTATGAAACCGCGGGTACGTCCTTTGGTTAGAAGGCGGTTTATTTTGGTTTCAATATTCTTTGCTTTTTTTGATAAGTGTGGGGGTTTAGCAGTTTTTATTTTACTCTTCAAAGCCTCTTTGGCAGATTTTTTTGCTTTGACACCTTTGGTTCTCCCTAAGGCCGAGCCGCGGGCTTTAGGCGTGACTGTTTTTTTGATTACTCTTTTGACAGACTTTTTCGTAACTTTACGCACAGATTTCCCTAAGGCCGAGCCGCGGGCTTTAGGCTTCGAAACTTTCTTACGCATAGCGCTTTTGCGTGAAGCCGTGGCACGCTTGCCAGCCTTTTCTATTAGATTACGATTCTTCTTTCCCGGTTTTTTTGTAGATGTTTTTTTTACCATAAAAAGTATATTACTGACAAATTCGATCCCTGTCTATGTGTTTGCTTCCGCATTACTTGATATAAGGGTGTGTAATTTTTCCGACAATTTCTTGCACATTTTCAACTGTTTGGAAACGAGCGGTTCGTTATTATTTCTCTCTGCCTCGCGTAGTACTGTAAGAGCCTCTTCGTAGTCACGTTTCAGTGTTTCAATTTGAAGATTTTTGATAAGATCATTAATATCCTCCTTTAACGCATCTCCTTCAATATAACCAGCATCTGCCATGAACGCAGCCTCCTGCTTCGCCCCATACTTGATCTCTTTAATATCTTTAAGGGCATCACGCCCTAGGGAATCTTCAATTTGTTTCTTAGTTTTTTTAATATTTATCCTTGGTTTATCAAGACCTTCTTGCCATAAAAGAATTCCTAGAAGTTGCTTTTTTATCATATCTATACGGGTACTTTTAATTTCCTTGTCGTTACTTAAGACGTTAGTCTCGACCTTTGTTTCAATCTCTGGAATTGAGTGTACTTCTTTACGTATTGCCTCCTCACTTGCATTCAAGAAACTAGCGACTTTGGCGATAAAATGCTCCTTGTCGATGTTGCTTTTAATGCGTGCAATAAATGGCAACACAATTTCCTCAATCATCTTTCCACGTTTGCGCGTATCACTTTCTTCTTCAGAAATTACCGCTATATAAAAGTCCACAATGTGCACTGATGATCGTATTACCTCCTTAAAATATTCTACCCCTTTCTGTACGAGCAGAGCCGGGTCTGTACCCTTTGGTAAACGTGCCACTTTTACGTCCATGCCAAGCGATAGCGCAACTTCGGCACTTTTTCCTGCACTTTTATTGCCAGCACTATCCGAATCAAATGCAAAAACGATGTTATGTGAAAGTCGATTTAAGAGTGTAATGTGGTCATGCGAAAGTGCTGTTCCTGAAAGGGCAACGGTATTTCTAAAACCAGCTTGGTGACTCATGATAAGGTCTACCTGACCTTCAACAACAATTGAGAAGTTAAACTTCCTTATAGCCATCTTGGCTTTATCGAATCCATAAAGAACTGTCGATTTGTTGAACACCTCTGTCTCAGGGCTATTTATGTACTTAGCTGCTACATCTACTTCAGGATATAGACGCCCAGAAAATGCAATGATTCTTCCGGAGGCATCCATTATGGGAAACATAATTCGTCCTCGAAATCGATCATAATATCTTTGTGTTCCATCCTTCTTTTTTGATTCATCTTCTGCTTCTTTAATGAGACCCGCTTTGAGAAGTGTTTTGGTAGATATATCTTTGCTCATTAAGTATGACTTCAAGTGCTCCCATTCATTTTGTGCATACCCGATCCTGAAGTGTTTGATAGTTTTCCTCGAAATACCGCGATCTTGTAGGTATCGTAGCGCCTCTTTATTCGTTAGAAGATTGGTCTCAAAGAATTTTGTAGCGTCTTCAAGTGACCCTAAAAGCGTGGATCTTTCTTCATGCTTCTGAGGATTTTCAGCAACTACTTGCACTCCGGCACGACTTCCTAAAACACGAAGTGCTCCCATAAAATCCAGTCCCTCAAAATGCTGGACGAATGAAAATATATCTCCCTTCTCGCCACAACCAAAACAATAGTAGCTGTTGCGCACTGGAGATACGAAGAACGACGGTGTTTTTTCGTGGTGGAATGGGCAACGTGCTTTGTAGCTTGCGCCGGCTTTTTCTAGTTTTATGTATGGACGTACGACGTCGACAATCCCTAAACGTTCTTTTATTTTTTCTGTGACCTCACTCATCCCATTAGAAAATTATACTTATCCCTAAACATTTCTATGTCATGCACTGACATTCTCCTTAACCTCAGCGTATAATTCTTCTGGTTTTCTTTTTAGATCCTCAATAAGTTGATGTTTAGGACTTCCTTCAAATCCGGTTCCTGCTGGAATAAGTCGTCCTATGATCACATTCTCTTTGAGTCCACGAAGCGTGTCAACTGCGCCCTGAACTGCAGCTTTGATCAAAATCTTTGTTGTATTCTGGAATGAAGCGGCCGAAAGGAAACTCTTTCGTGTAAGAGAGATTTCGGTAATACCAAGCAGGAGTGGATCGATTGTTGCCGCCTCTCCCCCACTGTCTTTTACGGCGCTTTGTTCGCGATTAAGCTCTGAATACTCTACAATGTCACCGGTTGTAAACGATGTGCTTCTTGGGTCTTTAATACGAGCACGCGAGAACATTTGTTTAATGATAACCTCAATGTGCTTTCGCGAAATACTTGCACCTTGTAGTTCATAAACGCGGCTAATTTCACTAATAATGTACTCTTGTGCTTTTTCTTTGCCTGCGTATTTGTAAAGATCATTAAGGTTTGCTGAGCCGTCTGTTAAAAAGTCTCCTTTTTCTACACGATCACCAACTTTAACATTGATCATTCGCTTAAATTGCACAGGATATTCTGTAAGTTTCTTTTTCGATATACCGCGCGTTCCGCTTGTTTTCTTTACGTTTTTTTCTGGATCGTTAGGAATTATTTCAATAATATAATCCCCTTCTTCTTCACGAATATCACAAATTATTCCTGAAATGCGGGCAATGGCTGCAGGACTCTTTGGGATGCGTCTTTCAAAGACTTCCTCAACACGCGGAAGGCCGTGTGTAATGTCGCCCCCAACAGTCGCTGTTCCACCAGAATGAAAAGTTCTCATGGTAAGCTGTGTTCCGGGCTCACCAATAGCTTGAGCCGCTATAGTTCCAACAGCTTCACCAATTTCAATAAGATTATTGGTCGTAAGGTCTACACCGTAACACTGCCGGCATATACCAAGAATCGTAAGACAAGTCATTGGAGAACGTACAATTACGTTTTCAACTTCTGCGTCTTCAATAATGTTTGCATCAATCTTTGTAATAAAGTGCCCGCGTTTAAAGGACGCTTTTTTTGTATCTACTGTTTTTGCGAGTACACGACCATAAATGTTTCTTGAGAATGGAACTTCAATGCCCGAAGCACTTTCTTTAAAAATACGTACACCTTCTTTTGTTTTACAATCCTCCTCGCTGATGATTGCGTCTTGAGCAACATCGAAAAGTCTACGTGTAAGGTATCCTGCTTTTGCAGTTTGTAGCGCCGTATCAGCAAGTCCTTTTCGTGCGCCGTGGGTTGTAATGAAGTACTCTATAGGCGAAAGCCCCTCTTTCATTGATGAAATAATTGGGAAATCGATCGTTTCACCTCGAGGGTTTGTGATAAGACCCTTCATACCAACCATTTGTGTAATGTTTCCAAGACTACCCCTAGCTCCAGAAATCCACATATCATATACTGGTCCGTTTTTATCGAGTGCGTCAGGAATGAGTTTTTCTACTTCGCTTTTAGCACCGTGCCAGAGCTCAATAACCATGCGTTTGCGCTCTTCTTTTGAAAGGAGCCCATCATTATATTGAGTTACTATTTCGTTTTCTTTTGCTCGCGCTCTATCTACAATCTCCTTCTTTCCATCTGGAACACGAACATCGTCAATACTCCATGTAATGCCGGAGTGTGTTGCGTACCGAAAACCAAATTCCTTTATTTTGTCAATAATGTCAGGAATGCGATCAAGACCATAACGAGCGATGAGATCATCCACAATGGAAAGCATTTTCTTGTTGTCAATCTCTTCATTAATGTATGGATAATCACTTGGCAGTATGCTCGAAAACAGGAGACGTCCCACTGAGGTATCGAACACCTTTCCATTGAACACTTCATACTTTTTGCTATCAGTTGGCATCACTTTAATCTTTGCCCGAAAATCTGTTTCACCGAAGTCGTAGGATGTAATCGCACTGTTTGGTGTTGGGAAAAACTTATTTTCCCCTTTGGCACCGGAGATTAACTTTGTCATCCAGAAGCATCCGAGCACGATGTCGAGCATCTTAGTTGAAACCACAGGAGTACCGTTTCCAGGCTTCAATATATTTTTGTTGGCACTCATGATATGCTTAGCCTCGGCTTGTGCTTCCCTTGAGAGCGGTACGTGGACTGCCATTTGGTCGCCGTCGAAGTCTGCATTAAACGCAGAACAAACTAATGGGTGAATCTGGATAGCGTTTCCTTCAATCAATACGGGGCGGAATGCTTGAATACCTTGCCGGTGAAGTGTCGGAGCACGGTTAAGAAGAACGTGCTTGTGTTCGATCACATTCTCTAAAATCGCCCACACTTCCGGGATACCATCGTCGATGAGTCGGTTTGCGCCTCGAATGTTGTAAGCTAGTTCTTTTTCTAAAAGTTTTGATATAACAAACGGCTTAAATAATTCGAGTGCCATGTGTTTTGGTAGTCCACATTGATCAAGTTTTAAATCAGGACCAATCACGATAACACTTCGGCCTGAGTAGTCTACACGTTTACCAAGAAGGTTTTGTCTGAAGTACCCTTGTTTTCCTTTTAGATAGTCTGAAAGACTTTTTAGTGGGCGGCGTTGCGCTTGGCTCATTGCAGAAAACATTGTGTTTCCATGTCGAATTGAGTTATCGAGCAGTGCGTCAACCGCTTCCTGAAGGATTCGCTTCTCGTTTCTGAGGATTACGTCGGGAGCATTGATGTCCTTAAGTTTCTTCAACCTGTTGTTTCTGTTAATAACACGCCTATATAGGTCATTTACGTCGCTCGTTGCGTGCCTACCTCCCTCAAGGGCAACCATGGGGCGAAGAGCCGGTGGAATAACAGGAATACGAATGAGGAACATCCATTCTGGGCGGACGCCAGCTTTTATCATTGAGCGAATAAGGCTCAACCGCTTGTTTAATTTCTCCCGCTCAACTGAACCTGCTTTTTCTAGCGAAGTTACAAGTTTCTCTTCGAATTTCTCAAGATTCAGTTCTTTAAAAATGTTGTAGATTGCTTCCGCACCAATATTTGCTTCAAACATTGTTCCATATTTTACCGCATATTTATGGTACGTTACTTCGTCTAATACTCTTCCCTCAACAATGCTGTCAATATCCTGTTTAGTTGCAGTGAGCATTTCTTTTAGCTTTGTTTTGCCGCGTATATCGTTGAGATTTTTTAGTTTGCTTTTGTACTCGCTGTCGAGATCAGAGAGAATGTGTTGTTTTTCATCTTCAATAACACTCGTTATAATGTAACCTGCAAAGTAAATGACCTTTTCAACCTCACTTGCTGAAAGACCAAGGATGAGGCTAATACGGCTTGGGATGCCTCGTAGAAACCAAATGTGAGAAACTGGAGTCGCAAGTTCAATGTGGGCCATCCTCTCTCGACGCACAATTGATCGTGTGATTTCAACGCCACATTTTTCGCACGTAATTCCTTTGTAACGAATACCTCGATACTTTCCACAGTAACATTCATAATCGCGCTCAGGACCAAATATTTTTTCATCAAAAAGTCCAGTTTTCTCAGAACGTTGTGTTCTATAGTTTATAGTCTCGGGTTTCAAGACCTCTCCAAATGACCACTCTAAAATTCGCTCTGGTGAGGCGAGCTTTAGGGTTATATAATCAAAATTGCTTGTGTTGAAGGCTGTTTTTCTCATCTTAGATTTTGTTAGTGAATTTGAGTGAAACGAAAATTTGCGTTACGTAATCTTTTAGACCGAGCACATAGTGCGCGGTGACTGAATAATTGAAAATGTTAAATATAATTCTGCGATTCTTCTGCATAATTGGTTAATTAACACTATGTGCTCGGTTAAGTAAATTTAATTCATTTCACTGATTATTTTTCTAATTCTCCCACTGTATTTCGTTTTAATTCGACGTCGAGAGAAAGTCCCCGTAACTGATTTAAGAGCACATTAAAGCTTGCTGGTGTGTGAATTTGGGTAATGTTTTCATTTTTCACAATAGCGTCAAATGCTGCGGTTCGACCTACTATATCGTCTGATTTTATAGTTAGGACTTCACGAAGTGTGTACGCGGCACCATAGCCAAGAAGTGCCCAGACTTCCATTTCTCCGAATCGCTGCCCACCACTTTGTGCTTTTCCACCAAGAGGCTGTTGCGTGATAAGTGAGTATGGGCCAATCGAACGCATATGAATCTTGTCTTCAACCATATGCTGAAGTTTCATAATATACATGTAGCCGACGGCTATGTCTTGGTCGAACGCGTCTCCGGTGCGTCCGTCATACAGTTTCATTTTCCCATTTGGAGCAAAGCCGGCTTTTTTCAATTCTTCTCTTATTTCTTCTTCGGTTGCTCCGGAAAACGACGGCACAATTGCTTGGTAATTTAACGTATGAGCTGCAAGTCCCAAATGAAGTTCAAGGATTTGGCCAAGGTTCATACGGCTCGGCACGCCAAGTGGTGTTAGTATGACATCAATTGGTTCACCATCTTTGGTGTATGGCATATCTTCTTCCGGAAG
This sequence comes from Patescibacteria group bacterium, assembly GCA_022574205.1. GTDB lineage: Bacteria > Patescibacteriota > Minisyncoccia > Phycocordibacterales > JACZSL01 > JACZSL01. The sequence continues at coordinate 5,864 of JACZSL010000011.1, read as the reverse complement.
AATTCTCGAAATTACACCCTTGTTACCGTGACGCCCGGCGAGCTTGTCCCCGACAGAAATGCTTCTTAGCTGTGCCACTGTGACGTGAATACGTTTGATAATACCGGAATTCATCGTGCTTCCTTTTTCTCGTGAGAACACTTTTACACCAATTATACGCCCTCGCTCCCCACCCTCTAAACGCAGCGACGTATCTTTAACATCTTTTGCTTTTTCTCCGAAGATAGAACGCAGAAGTCTTTCTTCTGGTGTTAGTTGTGTCTCACCTTTTGGTGTAACTTTTCCAACTATAATGTCGCCTGGACGAACTTCTGCACCAATTCGTACAATACCTTCTTCGTCGAGATTCTTTAATTTTACTTCACTGACGTTTGGAATGTCATGTGTGGTTATCTCTGGACCAAGTTTTGTATCACGAACACTTATTTCAAACTCCTTCATGTGGATCGAAGTAAACTTGCTGTTTTTAACAAGGCGCTCCGAAATGACAATGGCGTCCTCGTAGTTTGCTCCTGACCAAATCATAAATGCTACACGGACATTCTGACCCAGTGCCATTTGCCCACCGTCTGTAGACGATGTATCCGCTAGAACTATACCCTTCTTCACTTTGTCTCCAATATCAACAATTGGGCGTTGGTGGAATGCTGTGAAGTCGTTTGTTCTCTTGAAGTTTAAAAGATTGTACTCGGTTTCTTTTCCTTTGCTTCCTTTTAGGACAATTTTTCTTGCGTCCACATATGTTACGGTGCCGTCGTTCTTTGCTACCACGACACGACCGGTATCTTTTGCGGCCTCTTCTTCTATACCTGTTGCCACAAGCGGTGCGTCTGGAATAAGACACGGTGTGGCTTGTCTCTGCATGTTACTGCCCATTAGGGCACGGTTAGCGTCGTCATTCTCAATAAATGGAATCATAGAAGTCGCAACTGAAAATGCTTGGTTAGTTGCGATATCCATAAAATCAACTTCTGCACGATCAATGAGTCCCGGCTCTCCAGCTTTTCGTACTTCAACAAATTCGTCTACGATGTTGCCGTCCTTATCACACTTGTTTGCGGCGTGCGCAATATTATACTGTTCTTCTTCAAACGCGTTTAGGTAGATAATTTCGCTAGTTACTTTACCTTCCTTTACTTTTGCATATGGCGTTTCAATAAGTCCAAAATCATTAATTCTCGCGTACATTGCAAGGCGTAAAACAAGACCAATATTTGGTCCTTCTGGTGTCTGGATTGGACACAGTCTCCCATAATGAGATGTGTGAACGTCACGCACTTCAAAACCAGCCCTTTCACGTGTGAGTCCTCCAGGGCCAAGTGCGGAAAGCGTGCGCAGATTCTCAAGTTCTGCAAGCACATTTTCTTGCTGCATGAACTGTGATAGCTGGTTTGTCGTAAAGAATTCTTTGACACGAGCTTGAAGTGGACGAGGGTTTAAGAATTGTATTGGAAGCGTTGTGTCGGTGTCTACGGTAGACATTCGGTCCTGAATATTGCGCTTCATATGGCTCATACCAATGCGCACTTTTTGCTGAAGCATCTCACCAACGTATCGGACTCGCCTGAAACCAAGGTGATCAATGTCGTCAGGTAGAGAGCCTGGTGTATTATTCTGAGAAATAATAAATGATATGGTCGTAACAATATCATCAAGCGATAACGTGCGTCGAGCAAGCTCGCTTTCACTAAGACTTTTCTTAAAGCGCTGATTGAATCTATGTCGCCCAACTTTTGAAAGATCGTAACGCTCTTTGCTGAAAATTGAGTTTACGTATTCTCTTGCGTTTTCCGGTGTGGCAAGATCGCCGTCTCTAAGTTTTTTGTGAATCTCCATGTATGCATCGAGAACGTTCTCTGCAGGGTCTTTCTCAAATGTGGCCGCAAGACACGCTTTTGCGTGTGGGTTGTGGCCAAATAAGGAATAGATGTCGCGATCAAAATCTGCTCCAAGTATGCGAAGTAGAGATGTTGCTGGGAATTTGCGCTTTCTGTCTATTTTTATGTAGATTGCCCCGTCTGGCTCACTCTCGATTTCCACCCATGCGCCACGTAAAGGAACGATTTTTGCTGTAAAACAGCGCTTCCCACGTACTTCGCGGGTTCCGAAGAAAATACCAAAACTTCGCGCAAGTTGCGGTACGATGACACGTTCAACGCCATTAATAACAAACGTGCCGTGTTTGGTCATCATAGGAAAATCGGCGAGGAAAATTTCCTGCTCTTTTTCAGTGTTTAGTATTTTATTCCTTAGTTTTACTTTTACACGAAGTGAGGCTTCGTACGTAAGCATTTGTTCTTTTGCGTGGTTTTCGTCGTACTCTGGCTCACCAATTTCAAAATGGGTGAACTCTAAATCAAATTTTTTGCCGGAATAATCCTTGATCGGATTGAACTCATCAAAGATTTCCTTTAGTCCCTCTTTTATAAGCCAGTTAAAAGAGCGCGTTTGTTCGATAACCAGGTTTGGTAATGACACAAGCGGTTTCTTGTAACGTGAGAAGTATTTCTTCTCACGCACCCCTCCACCATCCGTTTTTCCCATAGATGTTTGATGTAAGACTAAAGCACGCAAGAGTGTTTAAAAAAAACCAAAGACACCCGCCACACACCTAAGCGCCAAAGCCAAAATAAGCTGAAAAATATCGGCCTAATTTATTTGTGAATAAAATATTAAAAAAAATGAATCCCTAGAATAACTCAATCAGTCTGAAAAGTACCGAAAGTCTACTCGACTGTGGCTTTGCTGTCAAGCCCAACCTTGAAATGAAAGGTGTTGGGGCCAAGGTTTCTGTGGAAAACGTGTGAAAAAATGGAAAAGACCTCTCGAAAGAGGCTTTTTTTGTTTCTGATTTCCTGAAAAAATCAGCTAGTAACCGCGAGCGGCAAGAGTTGAATGGACGAGGGGTTTAGTCAGGAAATCCCAGATTATAGAACCTTGACTCGTGCTTCTTATATGGCCGAAATCGCAGTTGTTACCGTTGCACGTTCTGGTGCCATTTAAGTGGCAGGTCATACATCCGTCTTTTTTACTCACTGAAACGACTGGTATGCTTGCTGTCGTTTTCTTCATTTCCCTTCTCCGTTAATGACTCGAGCTTACCTATCAAAAATATCATAAAATGAGTGGGTTGTCAACCCCAACTCCTTCCCACCGAAACAAATACCAGTGCTCATTTACAACTTTCGTCTTAAAAGCGCAAGGTCAGCTTTTCTTTTTCCAATCCTCAATGTTCTTGTGATGTCCGGAAAGTAAAACACTCGGGACTTTGTATTTCTTGCCTTTATATGTAACGGTCTCTGGGCGTGTATATACATCTGAGTTGGTGATTCTGTTTTCTTCTAGCGAGGCAATGTTACCAAGAACTCCAGGGATTTGCCTTGTGACAGAATCTAACACAACTAGAGCAGGAAGTTCGCCGCCAGTTACAATGTAGGGGCCAATAGATACTTCTTCTGCCTTAAACACTTTTCGTACGCGCGCATCCATTCCTTCATAATGCCCGCAAATCAATACAATGTGCTTGTAGTTTTTGGAATATTTTCGTGCGCGCTGATTTGTGAAATTGGCACCAGAAGTTGCAAAGAAAATTATTTTAACATTTTTTTTCTTGCCAATAGCTTTTGTGACCGCTTTTATTGTCGCCTCGGCCTCTATGACCATACCAGGGCCCCCACCATACGGTTTTTGGTCGACACGTTTATATGAGTTTTTGGTGAAATCGCGTGGATTATAGAAATTGACTTTTATTTTTTTGTCCTTAAAAGCTCTACCAATTATTGAAGCGGCAAGATACGACTTAAAGGCTTCTGGAAAGAGAGTTATTATATGAAAATGCATACCGACAGTCTAAAGTCTAAAGTCTAAAGTAGCAAGTACGGTTAAAAGAAAAAACTGCCATAGGCAGTTTTTTCACTTTTTGACTTTTTACTTTATAACTTTTGACTAGATTTAAAAGTCTTTAGACTTTTAAATCTTCCATTGCTTCATCTACTGTTTTAGTCGCACTCTGGCTTGGTGGTCCAGAGCTACCTTCTGGCTCATTAATCTTGAGATTAACGCGAGCGTTGTTCTTCATTCCTACAACACGAAGTAGTGTTCGAATTGCTTTCGCTGTCGCACCGGAGCGACCGATAATCTTGCCCATGTCTTCAGGGCTCACATCGAGGGTAAGTAATACTCCCATCTCATCGACAACTCTTTCTACTTTTACAGAGCTCGGGTTATCAACTAATTCCTTAACCAAAAACTCAAGAAAGTCTTTATCTGCTGTCATAACAGTCGGCAATTAACTCATAAAAACCCTACACGCTACCTGACTTCAGTCTCATGTGGTCTGAGTGATTAGTATATAAGATTATGTAAAAATATCAAGGCTCTATCCTTTTTTTTCTTCGGATGTTGCAGTGTCTTCCTTGGAATCATCGCTTGACTCCTCTTCCTCTTTGACATCTTCTGCCTTCACCTCCTCTTTAGTGGATTTTTCTGCATTAGTAGCTTGAGCCTGAGATTCATCAGCCTTTTGTTGATCCCCTTCTTCTGGTTTTTCTTCTTTGGGTGCGTCATCGGCTACTGGAGTTTCTTCTGGAGTTTCTTCTGCTTCAGTTGAAGATTCATCTGATTCCTTGGAATCATCTCTTCGAGAGCTCATCGAGTCTGAAGAATCTTCAGAGTCTGAATGACCTGAGGGCTCCTCAGACGTTCGTCCCGAGGACTCAGTCCCGAGGGAGCCTTGAACGGCCTGAGAGGTGTGGGCAGGTGTGTCTTTAGCCTCAATGCCTACCCCCTCTTTATCCTCTTTATCTTTTTTCACTACAGGAGACTTCTTTGGAAGTACATTGATCGATTTTCCGTCAATCACTTTTTCCTTCACTAATAGATTATGTACCGTGTCAGATACTTGTGCTCCCATCGCGATCCAATGTTTGATGCGATCACTATTAAGACTCAGGCTTTTTGCCCGTGGGCTGTATGAGCCAAGATTTTCAATATAGTTTCCACTTTTTGGTCCGCGCCTGGAATCAGTGACAACCACCCTGAATGATGGGTCGTTTTTTCGTCCAACGCGCTGTAGTCGTACTTTTAACATCGGCTTACATTACCAGAGATAGTGCGCGTGGTCAATATTTTGAAGCTAAGGTCGTGGGCTTCTTATAACCATTTCTGCTATACTTGGCAAAACACGTGTCCCGTAAGAAATTAATCAAACAGCAAAATGCACTAGTGCTGTGGTTTCCGTCCATAGTATGGGAGAACACGGTTATTAACAATTATTAATTTTGTACGGGATGACAAGTAAAAAGTACAAGAAACCGCGCGTTCATAAGGGTGTAATAAATGTAAACAAGAGAGGTGTGGGATATGTCGAGCTTGCCGGCTATGAGCAAGATATAAAAATAAGAAACGAGGATCTTAATACAGCGCTTAGCGGTGACATAGTTAGCCTTTCTGTGCGCTTACGTGGAAAAGGCAAGCGGCAAACCGGAGAGATTATTAATGTGATAGAGCGAGTTCGCGATACTTTTGTTGGAACCGTAAAATATGAAAATGGCAAGTGCTTAGTGGTGCCTGATAATAAAAGAATATATGTTGATTTTCTGATTGAAAAAAATAAAGTAAACAAAATAAAGGCTGGTATGAAAGTTGTCGTGCACCTACTCGATTGGAACGATCCAAAAGAAAATCCAAAAGTAAAAATTGTAGAAATCTTGGGTAAAGCGGGTGAACATAATGTCGAGATGCACGCTATCATGCGTGCGTATGGATTTCAAGAAAAATTTCCGCACGATGTGGAAAAAGAGGCCAAGGCACTAAAAAAAGAGATTACGGAGGAAGAAATATGAAAACGAAATGATATACGCAGC
>JACZSL010000019.1 GCA_022574205.1 Patescibacteria group bacterium | reverse complement strand
CAAGAAGAAGAAGAATCTAAAAAATATTCTGAAGAGCGCAGAAAACAAATCGGCACTGGAGACAGATCAGAAAAGATTCGAACATACAACGTTTTACAGGATCGCGTTACCGACCATCGTATCAAGAAGTCATGGCATAATATAGAAAGTATTTTGGACGGTGGCCTTATCGATATTACCAAAGAACTTGAGGCGGCTGCTCAGGTAGAAAACGTTGCAGATAAAGCATAAATTTGCTACACTTTTGCCCATCACAACACAACATGGAAGAAGTAACAATAACTAAAAACAACCCACTTATCGACGACATGTTTAAAGCTGGCGCGCATTTTGGGTATTCAAAAAGTAAAAGACATCCGTCAATGGCACGCTATATTTTTGGTGTGAAAAATAGAGTGGAGATTTTTGATCTTGAAAAGACGAGTGATTTACTTCTGAGCACACTAGAGTTTATGAAGGAATGCGGAAAGAATCGAAAGACCGTTCTGTTTGTTGGTGGAAAGAACGAGGCTCGCGATGTCATAAGGAATGCAGCAACAGAAATATCAATGCCATATGTTGCAGGGCGATGGATTGGTGGCACACTAACAAATTTCAGCGAGATTAAAAAACGCATTACACGTCTACAAGACCTTACAGAACAACGTCATAAAGGAGACCTCGATAAGTACACAAAACTCGAAAGGTTGATGATTGATCGTGAGATCGAAGATCTTGAAAAAACATTTGGCGGTATTCGTCACATGAATAGTCTTCCACATGTTTTATTTGTAGTAGATACGAAGTACGAGTCTATTGCAGTCAAAGAAGCAAAGAAGGTTGGAATTCCTGTTGTAGGTCTCTTGAACACCGATTGCAACACCATTGATGCAGATTATTTTGTCGCAGGCAACGATGTGGCACAGGCGAGTATATTCTTTTTTGTTGGAGAGCTTGTTAAAGCTTATAAAGAAGGGTTGAGTCAGGCTCCAGAGGATCAGCCAAATCAGCCTAAGTCTGATGAGCCTCAGGCTCAAAAAAAAGAAACCCCAAAAGAAAGCACAGATAAATAAAAGTTATGGCTACAACTGACAGTGTAAAAGAGCTGCGGGAGAAGACTGGTATCTCCATCATGCAATGCAAAAAAGCGCTTGATGAAGCCGGAGGAGACATGGAAAAAGCTGTCATCATGCTCTACAAAAATAGTGGGGCAATCGCCGCTCGTAAGAAAGATCGCGCCCTTGCTAGCGGCGTAGTTCAGGCATATATCCACAGCAACAACTCTTTAGGTGCTATTGTAGTTTTGGGATGTGAGACAGATTTTGTTGCAAAAAATAAAGATTTTATAAAACTGGCGTACGATATTTCAATGCACGTCGCTGCAACGAGTCCAGAATTTACGACGCGAAACGACGTAAGCCCTAAGGCTTTGAAGGTTATAAGAGATGCATTTATGAGTGACGTTGCCGACATATCTAAGGGCAAAGCAGGCAAGTCAAAAGATATGCAGGATAAAATCCTCGAAGGAAAGCTTGACGCTTATTTTAAGGAGAGGGTTCTTATGGAGCAGTCCTTCATTAAAGATGCAGACAAGACAATAAATGACCTTTTAACTGAGGCTGTACAAAAGTTTGGTGAACGTATTGAAATTACTTCGCATGCTCTCTTTAGAGTATAATTGGATCATATGATGGGAATACTCTTTTTTTCATCGGTATTGCTTCTTGGCTTGTTTTTTATCCTGAAGTACATTGAGCTTCGAAGAGAGGTTCGTTTTTTTGAAGGTATACGCCAGCGTACTGACAAAAATATTCTCGATGGCACTACATACCTTATACATATCCTTCCGAAGCAAGCCGCCTATCAGTGTCGTGGATTTATAACCTTTGCGCTCCACACTCTAACAGGGATCCTAATAAAAGGAGTCCGCAGCCTCGAGGGTAAACTTCACTCCGTGCATACGTTTTTAAAAGGGAAGAAAAATGTTAACGAGCGTGAAGCTGCGTCACAGTTTTTACAGGAGGTTTCCAACCACAAGGACAAAATAAACGAAGAACGTAAGAGAAAAAGTTCTACATAAATGTTAAAAGGTCTTCCGCGCTTTTACATCTGCACTCAGTTTGTCCGAGCAACAACCAAAAGACTTTTGATAAAAAAGTAAATTTTATATACGCCACCTTAGCTCAGCTGGAAGAGGTGAGCGAGTCCGGGGGACTCACGAACCACTTGTAATGATTACAAGCGCCGAGCTTGAGAAAAGAACAAAATACAATAGAATATTATACATTGCCACCTTAGCTCAGTTGGTAGAGCAACGCACTTGTAATGCGTAGGTCGTCAGTTCGAATCTGACAGGTGGCTCCAGTTGGTGGAGGTGAGTGAGTCCGGGGGACTCACGAACCACTTGTAATGCGTAGGTCGTCAGTTCGAATCTGACAGGTGGCTCCAGTTGGTGGAGGTGAGTGAGTCTGGGGGACTCACGAACCACTTGTAATGCGTAGGTCGTCAGTTCGAATCTGACAGGTGGCTCCAGAACAAAGAAGATCACATTTTATGTGGCCTTTTTTGTTCTCTTTCGTATCACACCTGTAGACTCGAAAGGCGGAGTCACGCGTGCTCAAGTACCAGCAAGGGGCGAGCCCGCGCCGACGGCACTTCCTAAATTACTGCGATGTATCGCAGTAATTTAGGTTAATAACCGTGGCTGAGTCTGACACCTGGCCTGCACGCCTGCCTGCTGGCAGGCAGGCCACAGCGCATAAACCGGCAAAGCAGGGGGTGACTCTAATATTTGCTCTTAAATTAATTCATGTATTAATTCATGAATTAATTTATGCCAAAATTATGACTTTCAACCTAGCCATCTTTTTTGTATACTCATACTCATGACTTTATATAATGCGGAGCATTTGAAAAGAAAAGAATATCTTGTTGATTTGAGCCAGGAGAAACAAATTCTAAAAAATCTTAAAAAACAAGATAACGCTGAAAACGCTCGGATGAAGCGATTTCTTGATATGCCCGACCTTTCACGCACCCATGGAAGCCCCATTTATGAGATCGTAAAGCGTGTAAAGAGCATACCTTTACTCTCAAATTTTGACATCATAACTATTCCGGAAATTGTTCCAGCAGACATCTCGTTTGACTTTTTTGATTTTCCGGCTGACCACCCAGCGCGATCACGCTCGGATACTTACTATGCCGATGATAAAAACATACTGCGAACTCACGACACAGTTTTTTGGTATTACTACTTAAACCTTCCCGAAATTAAGGAAAGGATTAAGAACAAGGAGTCTTTTGGTACACTGTGCTGGGGTAAAGTGTATCGAAAGGATGAGATTGACCGTAGGCATATGAATGTATTTCACCAATTAGGTGGATGGTTTCTTATTCCTGATGAACAAGGGGAGCTAAAATTGGATGAATTAAAAGAAGTACTAAGTGATATTGTTAAAAGTGTTTTTGGTGATGTTGAGATACGTTTTAACGAAGACATTTTCCCATACACAGACCCATCTCTTGAGATAGAAGTTATGTTAAATGGTGAGTGGGTCGAGATTCTTGGCGGTGGCATGCCAAAAAAGTCAGTTCTCAAGAAAATGGGTGTGGAAGGTTACAATGGATGGGCTTTCGGTTTTGGTATTGATCGTCTTGCGATTATAAGTATGGATCTTCCAGACATTCGTTTATTATGGTCAGATGACGACAGGGTAAAAAAACAATTAATACTCGGAAATGTTTTTAAAGAGGTAAGTAAGTATCCACCGATTACGCGAGACATATCATTTATTGTTAACAAGACATTTATCCCAAATGATTACTTTGACCTTATTCGAGATTTGGGTGGGGACTTGATTGAAGAAGTTGCACTTTTAGATAAATATGATAATTCTGAAAAATTTGGCGAGGATAATATAAGTTATACATACCGTATAACGTACCGGTCAATGGACCACACTCTAAAAACTGAAGAAATAGACTCTATTCAGAAACAAATTATTGACGCGACCGAGGGGAAATTTAGTGGTGAGGTAAGATAATAAAGGTTCCTCGAAGCAAGCTTCGAGGAATTAACCTTTGTTAGCTCCCCCGCCTGCCATAGCTTAATGCTGATTATGTTATTAAATGTAACGCGTACAAATCTTAACTATATTTCTTTAATTACAATAGTCGCTCTGGCATTGGCGGGCAGGTCGGCTCCCGTTCGAGGGCCTGAGCGCAGGCCCCTCAGGGCCAAGTCGAAGGCGGAAATGCTCAAGCCTGCAGGCTTGGTACCTCTCTCGCTCTACGTCGCTAATAAGACACCTGTCTTGCGATGATGTAAATAAATATATGGAAAAAATCGCCTAAAATTGAATGAAAAAGATGGATGGGAAGTGCAGTAAAAAAGTAGTCAAAATACCACTGTTTTTAGCCTTATTTTTATACACAAAATATGAAAAAACCCTTGTAAAATAAGGGTTTTTTGATATAATGGTGTTATAAAGCGAGTGCGCTTTTTTGGATTATGGCTTCGAAAAAAGAGAAAAAAACATCTAAAAAAACAGCCGAAAATGGTAGTGGACACCACTATAGAGCCGAAGATATAATCGTCCTTGAAGGCCTTGAGCCTGTTAGGAAGCGTCCCGGTATGTATATTGGTACCACTGGCCCTGACGGCCTTCACCATTTGATATGGGAGGTTTTTGACAATGGACGAGACGAAGCTATGGGGGGCTTTGCTGACCATATCGAAGTCACCATGCTCCCGGAAAATCGTGTACGTGTTGTAGACAATGGTCGTGGAATTCCGGTTGATACACACAAACAGACAAAAGTATCCGCGCTTGAGACAATCATGACGACACTTCATTCTGGTGGAAAGTTTGGTGGTGAAGGATATAAAGTATCAGGGGGTCTTCATGGTGTTGGTGTTTCCGTCGTAAACGCTCTTTCGGTTTATGCGCGTGTAGAAGTGCACCGCGACGGCGGATGTTATGTCCAAGAATACAAACGAGGAAACAGAAAAGCTGCTGTGAAAAAAACAAAAGCTTCTAAACTCCACGGAACTATTGTAACGTTTGAACCAGATCCAGAGATATTTGAAGAAATAGAATTTGACTGGAAGAAAATTATCTCGCACCTTCGTCAGCAGGCATACCTTGTGAAAGGCATGCGAGTCACTGTGATAGACGCTCGTGAACACAAGGGCAGTATCGACACCGACAATTCCTTTTATTTGAAAGATCTTAAACTAGAAGTTCCTTCAATATCATTTTACTTTGAAGGAGGCCTTCTTTCTCTTGTTAAGTTTTACAATCAGCACCAGAAACACATACACAAGAACATTTTTTATGTTGATCGTGAGATTGACAACGTCTCTGTTGAAGTATCACTACAGTACGTCGATGATATTTCTCCGCGCATCCTTGCGTTTGCGAACAATACCTACACAGCGGAGGGTGGTACTCACATGACTGGTTTTAAAACCGCTTTGACTCGCACACTGAACGCTTACATCAAGAAAAACAAAGCCACAAAAAATAACGATGACTCGTTTACTGGAGACGATGTTCTTGAAGGTATAACAGCAATTGTGTCTGTGAAGCTTCGTGAGATCCAATTTGAGGGACAAACTAAGGGCAAGTTAGGTAGTATGGAAGCGCGTGGCGCAGTAGAAACAGTATTTGGTGAAGCATTCGCCGCATTTCTTGAAGAACATCCGGACGATGCAAGGCAAATAATTGGTAAGGTTGTACTTGCACTTAAAGCGCGAAAAGCAGCAAAAGCGGCTAAAGATAACGTTTTACGTAAGGGAGCACTCGACGGCATGACGCTTCCGGGAAAGCTTGCAGACTGCCAGTCAAAAGACGCACACGACTCTGAGCTCTTTATTGTTGAGGGAGATTCTGCTGGTGGTACCGCAAAGACCGGGCGTGATAGGAAGACTCAGGCAATATTGCCGTTACGTGGAAAGATTTTAAATGTTGAGCGGGCACGTCTTGATAAAATGTTGGGTAATGAACAGATTAAAAATCTTGTAGTTGCGCTTGGAACCGCAATAGGGGATGTGTACGACGAGAGCAAACTTCGCTACCACAAGATTATTATAGCAACAGACGCCGACGTAGACGGTGCACATATTCGTACTTTACTTTTAACACTTTTTTATCGATACTTTAGAGGTTTAATTGATGGCGGCTACATTTACATTGCTCAACCGCCACTTTACAAAATTACCAAAGGACGCGAAGTTTTTTA
>JACZSL010000010.1 GCA_022574205.1 Patescibacteria group bacterium | reverse complement strand
TTCCACTTCCTTGTACGATAAGAGTTTCTGTTGTGGTTGCGATGCCATCTACTGTTAAGCCTCCAGTTACTGTGGAAGAAGCTTGGGATAAGAATCCACCTGCAAAAGTTCCGAGGTTAGTTACCGTGAGAGCGTTTGCGGTCAAGGTTGTTCCGTCAAAGGTAAGACTTGCAGAGTCGGTAACACCGCTTGCTGTTTCAAAGAGTACACGGTTTGCGTTGTATGAAGAGATGGTGTCAGCAAGACCTAAGAATGTTCCGTCTCCTAGTCCTAAAGTCGAAGTTGCCTGCCATACCGGTATGGTTCCGTTAGAGAAGAGTATTGTTGAGCTTGCTCCGAGAGTTAGACCGCTTACTGTGTCTGCTGCGCTAGCGTAGAGTATGTCTCCTTGGGTTACGCTGTCCAGTCCTGTACCACCTCTTGTGACTGCGAGTATTCCTGTGGTGTTGGTGAGAGCGATTGCTAAAGTACTGGTTGCTCTGTTTATCCAGTTGTTGCCGTCGTATTCAAGTTGCTCTCCGAATGTTGCGCTTGAGATGGTTACGTCTGTTAGGTCTCCTATGGCTGTGGCGTCTCCTGATTTGATACAACTGCCGTTAACTGCATAACAACCTGTAGCTATATCTATGCCGTGAGCGAAGGTTGAAGTAGCGTTTGCCTCCGTTACGTCAATTGCTCCTGCGAAGGTGCTCGTGGCTGTTGTGTCTCCAATGAAGTTGCTTGCTTGTACAGAACTAGACACGTCTACGCTACCGGTTACGGTAAGTGTTGAGCCGTCAAATATAAGGTTTGCTTCGTCTACTATCTCTGATGTTCCGTTTCCTGTTAAGAGTCGATTGTTTGTAAATGTTGTTGCTCCTGTACCACCAAAGCCAACGCTTAGTGTGCCGGAAAGTGCTGGAGTGAATGTGAGTGTGTCACCGCTACCTATGATGGTGATTGCTGATGTTAGACCTGTTGTTGCGTCGGTTCCTGTTGCGGTTATTATGGTTGCTCCTGATTGTGTTTGACCTGTTGGGCCAATGGCTGTGATACCTGCGCTGGCCGAAGATATTGCACAGTTTCCGTCTTGAAGTAGGAAACAACCTCCCGTAAGTTGAAGACCGTTTGCGAATGTGCTGGTGGCGCTTCCGGTTACATCAAGAGAGGCAATTTGAATTCCTCCGGTGAATGTACTTGTTCCACTTCCTTGTACGATAAGAGTTTCTGTTGTGGTTGCGATGCCATCTACTGTTAAGCCTCCAGTTACTGTGGAAGAAGCTTGGGATAAGAATCCACCTGCAAAAGTTCCGAGGTTAGTTACCGTGAGAGCGTTTGCGGTCAAGGTTGTTCCGTCAAAGGTAAGACTTGCAGAGTCGGTAACACCGCTTGCTGTTTCAAAGAGTACACGGTTTACGTTGTATGAAGAGATGGTGTCAGCAAGACCTAAGAATGTTCCGTCTCCTAGTCCTAAAGTCGAAGTTGCCTGCCATACCGGTATGGTTCCGTTAGAGATAAGGATTGTGGAAGAAGCTCCGAGAGTTAGACCGCTTACTGTGTCTGCTGCGCTAGCGTAGAGTATGTCTCCTTGGGTTACGCTGTCCAGTCCTGTACCACCTCTTGTGACTGCGAGTATTCCTGTGGTGTTGGTGAGAGCGATTGCTAAAGTACTGGTTGCTCTGTTTATCCAGTTGTTGCCGTCGTATTCAAGTTGCTCTCCGAATGTTGCGCTTGAGATGGTTACGTCTGTTAGGTCTCCTATGGCTGTGGCGTCTCCTGATTTGATACAACTGCCGTTAACTGCATAACAACCTGTAGCTATATCTATGCCGTGAGCGAAGGTTGAAGTAGCGTTTGCCTCCGTTACGTCAATTGCTCCTGCGAAGGTTGAGGTTGCTGTTGTAGTGCCTGTAAAGTATGCGGCAACGATCTCACCTACTACTGAGAGTGTTGCGTAGGGGCTTGTTGTGCCTAGACCGAGTCTGTTGTTTGTATTATCAAAGAAGAAGTTTTCATTATCTTCGGTCACTGCGCTTTCAGAAGTGAAGAGTACCGAACCAGCTGTAAATGAACTTATTGTGTCAGTGAGTGCGAGGAATGTGTTTACCCCTCCAACAATACAAGTACCGTTCACAGAAAAACAACCTGCGGCGAGGTCAATTCCAGAAGCAAATGTGGAAGTGGCGCTTCCGGTTTGGTTAATTGCTAGAACATCGATTCCTCCCGCAAAGGTTGAGGTGGCTGTTGTTGTGCCTGTAAAGTATGCGGCAACGATCTCGCCCACTACAGAAAGTTTGGCATAAGGGGATGTGGTGCCTATGCCAATACTTCCTGACACATTAAGACTTCCTGTGATTGTACTTGAGGCTTGTGAGACAAAGCCACCTTTGATTGTTGTCGTTCCATAATCGTTTATAGAAAATATAGTCGAAGATGATGTGTCTACGATTTCAAACAAGCGTGAGCCGTTTGGTGTCGTCGACGACCAAATTGATATATTAGCGTATGGCGAAGTTGTGCCAATGCCTAGATTTATTCCGTCGAATACAAAATTAGCTGATTGAGTGAGCGCGCTGTTGCTTGTGTTTACAAATGGAATTGCGCTCGTCGCATATGCGGATGGTGTGTCGCTAAGCAATAAGTACGAAGTTGCTGCTGTCCCACCAATACAGTTTCCGTCGAGAGAAAAACAACCTCCTGTAATATTTACGCCATAAGCAAATGTTGAAGTTGCAGTCGACGAACTAACAGTCAATCCTCCAGCTATTGATGTTTCTCCGTAGTCGTTTATAGAAAATATAGTTGAAGAGGATGTATCTACGACTTCAAATAAGCGTGAGCCATCTGGTGTTGTACTAGACCAAATTGATATATTAGCGTATGGCGAAGTTGTGCCAATGCCTAGATTTATTCCGTCAAAAACAAAACCTGCCGTGTCTGTGAGTGCGGTGCCAGTTGAGTTTGTGTGAATTATACGATTTGCGGTAAAACTGTCTTGAACGTCAGTAAGAGCCAAAAATGTGGTAGCGCCGTCTGCTCCATCTGCTCCAGCTGCACCGTCCTTACCATTAGCCCCTCCACCACCAAATAAAATCTGATTCTGTGTAGAACTTATTATTGGATCTTGAACTGTACCGGTTATTGTAATACCTCTACCTTCTACAAGGGAGTTTATTATATTCGACCCAAACACTTGTCCAAGCCCCGCATCAATAATTTGGTTGTTTGTTGTAATTCCACCGTTGGCATTAAGTAATCCAAACAAAGTTGTATTACCTGATACTACCAAGCCTCCAGTTCTTGTTGTTCCAGAAACTGTAGTACTCTCACTAACAGCTAAGTTGGCATTTATCTCAAGTGTTCCAAAAGTTAACGGCCTTCTGCTACGCGGAGTGAATGGTGTTTGTGTTTGTACTGCTGATGTGGAAACAACAACTTCTTCTGTAGGTTCAATTTCATCTTCTAAAGCAAATACGTTTGAGCTTGTCGCAAAGGGTGCATTAGGGTCAGCAAAGAGCTGGTTTAGAGGGTCAGTCGTTTCCTCTTCTCTTGCCACAAAAAAGCGGTTGAAAAAAGATTTTAAATTAATACTTGGAAATGCAAGGAGGCTTTCAGTGTTCGTACTACCTCCTAAAAATATATCAATTCCCATGTCTTCCAGTGACACATTTTTGAGAGCAAAAGAAACCGAAGACACGCCTACCAGCAAGAAGACGGCGGCAAATGCACCTGCGAGCACGTTGGGGTATCTTAGGAGCGGAGTCTTTTCTTCTTCAGTAATTTCTACATTGCTGGTGGGGGTAATTGCTTCCTCAAAGACTTCTTGACCTAAAGGCTCTTTTCTTGAAAAAGTTGTGTTATTGAAAACAGGTTTATACGTATCCGCAAGAGTTTTTGGAGCTGGATTCTCAGACTCGCTTACAAATGATTTTTGTTGAAGTTCATCAACACCCCTCGGCCTATTCTTCGCTTTATACGCAAGAAGTCCTGCACGGCTGACGTAAAGTTTTCTGCCGACTTTTGTGGACTCAAAAAAACCCTTCCGGCTCATTTGACCAATGTAGTCACTTGAGTAACCGGTTAGCTTTGAAGCTTCCTTCGTGGTTATGAATTTTTTCTCAAAATCAGAATCCATTTTGCGGAATCAGTGTTATGGAGCGTTGCCAGAAATACGCACCATGACAATTTTTTTTGAACCTAGCTAGTGAGAGCTTAGTGCTTGGTCCCTAATTTCCTACAATCAAGTAAAGTGTTCGCAAACACCAAAAAACGCTGATAACTTTAGCTATCTCGTTTTATTATTTGAGTAGGGAATCTATATGCAACTTTTGGAAACAATCCTAGCGAAACATTAAGAAGAGAGTCTGTAATGCCTCATGGACAGCTTAAACGGAAGCGTTCTGTAAGTTAGCAATTGTAGGACTTTGCCGAAGTATTTCCGAAAATTGCCAGTATAACTCTTAAATTAGTAAGTATATGTTCAAGAGTTTCTCACAATAATAGGGAGTGTAATATCCAAACGTGAGAAAGTTGAAAATAATTTGACTACGTTCCTACCTAAACTCGACTAATAAGGAGAGGAAGTGATCAGTGTAATAGAATTGAATAACAAAATTATAATTGGGGGTGTGGAGCTACATTATATTTTGTCCTTCCTGCGGATATTCAAGGTAACCGAGTAGGTCAAGATATTTATTGTAAACTCCAATATAAGTATACAGAAATATTGAGTCGAGATAAGCATAGTTTTCAACATATCTCTTCTATCTCGTTCTCCGATTTTCAAGATTTTCATAATTTTTTCACAAAAAAAACCACGCAAATGCATTTTTTCGGTGGTTTTTCCCATCTCGTCTAGAGACGGCTTAAACGCTGCTCTATATATTGGCAAATATTTGGACGGAATCCTTATAAGTATAGATAATGGCGCTATCAAAGTGGAATTCCTTCTTTTCTCCTCCTCTAATTTGAATGATAATTGGATTATTTTGTATTATGGTGATGAAGTTGGCGTGTTGTGGGAGTATGTCAAAGTCTCCTTGTAAATTGCGGCTGGAGACGGAGTCTGCCTCCCCTAACCAAAGAACTGCGTCAGGATTGCTCACTCGTACACTTAAGAATTCTTCTTTTGGGATTTCCGTCATAATATTATATAAATCGAGAAAAGCCTGCGTTGTCGAAGTCTCCAATATACAACAACTGCTCTGCAGGGACGGAATCAAACCTTCCCTGTATGATCAAATGAACGTCGCGTACCACGTCCTTACGCGCTACAAGCACACCCGGCCTTCCAGTTTGCGTGGAAGTTGTGAAGAATGGTTGTGTCATGTAATTAAGTATTTTCTGCGCTCGCTGGTACAGCTTTCTATCGTCGGGAGTAAGTTCCTCTTCACCAATGATTGATGTGATACGCGTAAGCCTATCGTAGTGATTTAATATTTCAATAGACTTTGTAACGGCTTCGTGATGTTCTTTACCTACGAAGTCTTCGTTCACCACTGATGATTTTGACTTTAGGACATCGAGTGCGGGGTATCTCCCCTCGTGAGCAATGTTACGCGATAAAATAGTTACAGCAACGAGATGTGGCAGTGTATCAACAATGCTTGGATTTGTTAAAATATCTGCCGGCGCATATATAGTCTGAATCGATGTAATAAACGCATCGCTAGTACTTTTGAGTCTGCTTTCGAACTGCGCAATCTCTGTTTGCAGAGTTGGTTGATATCCAAACTCTGACGGTATCTCACCAAGAAGTGTCGATAACTCACTCCCCGCCTGAACAAAGCGAAAGATGTTATCAACAAAGAAAAGTACGTCACGTTTCATGATGTCACGAAAATATTCTGCAACAGTTGCGGCTGACCAAGCAATCTTAAAACGAATTGCGGCGTTTTCGTTCATGTGACCAACGACAAGCGCTGTATTTTTAAGAATACCCGCCGCCTTAAGTGTCTCCAGCAATTCATGGCCTTCACGTATACGCTCTCCAATACCAGCGAAAACGGTGAGGTTGTCTCCCTGTCTATTGATGTTGCGCATGATTTCAGTCATTAGGACCGTCTTCCCCACTCCGGGACCACCCACAAGACCAAGTTTTCCACCTTTAGGTAATGGTGTGAAAAAGTCTATTGCCTTGATACCTGTTTCAAGAATCCCAGATCCATTATCTTTCAATGTATGTAGGTTGCGAACAACAACATTTTTTGCCTCTTGGTAAATAGGCGCATATACAGTCTCTTTTGGGAGTGGGCCACCTTTGTCTTGGGTTTCTCCAAAAAGGTTAATTACCCTCCCCAGAACTGTCTCACCAACAGGAATTGTAAGCTCGGTCCCAGTTGAGACAACATTCATATTTCTACAAACATCATTACGTGAGGATAGGAGAAGGCAGTATATCTCGTGTGCACTCTCGTACGCATACACTTCAAGCTTCGCCCGTGCTTCGTCATCAGTGACCAAAAGCTCACGGAGTTTTGGACGATACTCTGTCTCACAATCAATCAAAACTACCTGTCCACGGACGCTTACAATCTTTCCTACAAATTGTTCTTTTATTTTAGCCATTGGTTGATACCTGAAAAACTCTCTAAAAGATGGATATCGTTTACGATGGACTGTTCTTTACGCAACCCTCGTTTTTTATCTTCAACCATTTCTGTTGCCCTACTTTCGGTTGTGTTCATCTTCACTAATCGAGCCGATGTTCGTGCCAACTCGCTCTCAAGCATGATTCTTAAAAATAAAAGTCTTCTTACTTGTGTTTCAAAAAAATCAATGATCTTAACTAATTCCGGTTCGTAAATATAATCAGGTTCTTTTTCCCTATCAATGTCATCTGTCGTAGGGTCTGGACTATAAGTAATGTCGATGATACCAACTTCTTGCGAAAAAACGGTAACAAACTTTGGATAGTAAAGAAATACTTGAGAATATGGTGCAATTTTTTGTAAGAAAGCGCGCGTTTCGCCTGGAGTCGGATAGTCGTTTTTAAAC
The DNA here is from genome assembly GCA_022574205.1 of Patescibacteria group bacterium. GTDB lineage: Bacteria > Patescibacteriota > Minisyncoccia > Phycocordibacterales > JACZSL01 > JACZSL01. Next base: position 21,171 of record JACZSL010000010.1, on the reverse strand, counting down.
GTAATATATTCACACTCGATAGGTTCTTCTCTACCGCTCGTATACTGCTTCCCTGTTCTACCAACTATAATGCAATCACTCTTTTTTCTATCAACGGAATCGAGGAAACGATCCACCACTCGACTATTCAAAAGTCCGTGGAAACGCTGGTTAGACGTGATAGCAATCGACATGGTGAGTGTTTCTTTTTGTTGGGTGTCGTTTTTGTGGAGCGAGATGCCGAGCCTCTGCGCACTAGCTTTTATAATATTGTAAAGATCACTAACCTCCTTGAAGAAAGTTTGATTGTGGTCAAACTCTCGTTTAATGTTTTTTATCCGAAGCGCCGCTACTTCCAGCAACGCGCTACTAATGGTCCGAATCATCTCGATGTCTTCAATTTCGTTTTTGATTTGTTCTATGGTTGGCATGCTTTTTCTAAAATATGTATTTTATTTCCGAGCGCGCGGAGATGGTCGTTGAGAGAAATGTTGTTTTTAAGATTATCTCGAAGATCTTGTAATGTAGGTTCATTCTCTAATATATTCACAAGATTCTCTTTGTTCGCACGCGTAAATGAAACCTCTCTATCAAGAAGGAACGGTGAGAAAGCTAAACTCAATAAAATAACCTGTATATTAAGACTAATATTATGACGATGCTCCTGCCTTAAGAGTTCCTGAGCAATTTCGCCTTGTTTTAAAATATTCTGTGTTTTACTGCTTACGTTTGTGCCAAAACGGATATACTCTTTTTGGCGATCGTATTCAACAAAAAGGGCCATGAGTTTTGTAGCGAGTTCTTTTTGTAATTGCATTTGTGTTTGTCGCCCAACACGAGTAACAGACCGATCAATTGCAACACTCGGAGTGTAGCCCTGTGCTTGGAGCATTGGAGAAAAGAAGAGATGTCCATCAGTCGTCGCCATAATATTTGTTGGTATGAGGTCGATAAAGTTCTCTATATCGGTTTCAAGTACAGGAAAAACCGTTATGGATCCGCCACCGTATTCCTCATTGAAATTCCCGGCACGTTCCAGTAAGTGTGCGTGTTGGTAGAAAATATCTCCGGGGTATGATTGTCGACCTGGAATGCGTTTTGAAAGTAGCGAAATTTCACGTAAGTATTTTGCGTGTGTACCTAGATCGTCAAGAACAAGTAGAACGTCTTTGCCTTGTTTTCTAAAGTGCTCGGCAATATGAAAGCCAACAGTTGGTGCAATGGTGATCATTGGTGTCTGGCTTTCCGCAAGAGCTGCAACAACAATGGTGTACTTATCGGCACCTTGTGCGAATATGTGTGAAGTAAAGCTTTCTATCGCAAAGATTGGTTTACCAATTCCAACATAAATGCAAATTATGTTCTTACCTTTTTGATTAACAATTGTGTCTCGAAAGAAGCCTGTTTTTCCGCTTAATGTTGGACCAAATAATAATTGACGCTGTCCTTTTCCAATAGGAAAAAGTGTATCGATAAGAGAAATGCCTGTTGTAAATTGCTCGGTAATTTCCTTTCTGGTGCTAATCCCACCCGCAACAGCATCAAACTCGATTGGTACGTCTCCTTGTGGTATGCTCCCTTTTCCATCGAGACTCTTACCAAGTGTGTCAACAACGCGTCCAAAGAGGTGCTCGCCTACAGGAAAATAGATTTTCTCACCTGCTGAATATGAGAATCTGTCTCCAGCTTTTGGGAGAATGTCATCCAGAAGCAGCGCAGTTACGTGATCTTTTTCTAGAGAAGCAATCATGGCGCGATTTCCAGTGTCATCTTCAATAATGTCGTTAATCCTAACACTAGGAAGTCCATTTAATGAGAGCAGGTAGCCCTTCGTATTCGTGACATAGCCTATTTCTTTTGTAATGAGGTCTTTCTTCATCCCGATAGAAAATTATTCTTTTAAACTACACCATAACAACGTATGTGTCCTGTCATCTTTGCATTTATACATAAACTATATGTCTGTAATTTCTAAATGGACTCGTGTTCCTTTCGGTACGAGTGAATCATTTGAGTAATTTCTCTTTCTTTTTTCTTCAGGAAATACCGTAGAGAAAAGTCGTAATACACACCCTTCAACACAAACGCGCATCCACCGGTTGCAAAACGATCCACTTTAAGATCAATGAGTGCGCTTTTCGAAACATTTGTGCGGATCCACTCCCCAATTTTTTTCGTCTCCTCTCCCGGTAAGAGAATTGGAACATAGAGTACAATCTGCTCGCATTCGTCTGTTTTTTTCTCCAATGTATCAAAGATGCTCGCAGCGCTCTCTTGTTCAAACGCATTGTAAAAGTCGTCTGAAAGAGAAAGCAGGGCGCGTACAGTGTATTCCAGATCATTACGTTCCTTTAAAAACTTTTTGAGTGCATCTTTTACGTTTTCTTTTTTCTTGCCCTTAAAAAAATATGAATCAAAAAATTCCTTCAACAATCTTATCGCAAGGTGTATCTCCTGAACGGTATAAAAATTTTTAGTGAGTGATGTGAAAAGATTATCGTACATCCCGATAGTTATAGGACACGGACAGGTACTGTCCTTGCTCTAAGTATTAGATTTTCATTAAAGTTCGACTTTTTCATGAATTTTGTGTAAGTGTCCATGATAACTATCGGGATACATAGCTAAACATGCTCACTTAAAGACCCCTTCTGATTTAGCTTCTTCGAGAGCTCTATGAATAAGCTTGACATGTTCATCGAGTGATAGCTCTTTTTGAAGCGCAATTGCGGATGTCCTCTCAATGAGAGCAACAATGTATGTGTCAATGAGAGCTAACTGCTCTCTTCGGTACGTCTTAATAACTTCTTTGGCTGTGGCAAATTCTTGTTTTATATTGCTCTCGATTTGGTCTTTGAATCGTTTTTCTAGGGAGTCAAAAGTTGCTGCCATTTTTTGTGAAACGCTCACCGCTTCGTCCCTTATAACTTGTTCGTTATCCTTGATTGCCTTGGTTACTGACTCTCCGAGTGACGCTGTAAGTGAGGTAAAATTCTGTTCTGCTCCCGCTGCATATTTCTCAAGTAATGACTTTGTTTTCTCGGCGTTTTCCTCTGCCTCATGCGCGTATTTCTCTAAAAGCTCCTTTGTTTTATTAGCCAATTCGTCGAGTTTCTCCTCGTACAGCTCTTCAATTTTAGAGCTTTCTACTTTATCTTTAGCAATTATTTTCGTTCCAGCAATTTCAGCATTTACAAGCATTTCTCGCGACTTCTTCATAGCATCGTAGGTAATTTGTTGTGCTTTATGTTCAGCTTGTTTTACTATGTAATCGTAAATAGGATATGTTAGTTTGTTTGCGCGTTTTGCGCTTCTTAAAAGCATCACTAGGAGGCCGACTATCAAGAGGAGAAAAGCAACAACAAGAATAGCTATGAGTGTTTCAATGTTTATGTTTGAAAAAGAAAGCGGCATGTTGATTTTATAATGAGTGTTTTATAGAAAAAGCTTACCAAAATGGTAGCACATCACTTTTGCGGTAGCAACGGATTTAACCTTAAGTTACCGAAGAGGTATTAGAATAATTGCAAGACTAATTAGGAGGATTGCAATACTAATAGCAAGTATCAAAAGCATATTAAATGTAACCATTGATTGAATCGTACTACGAGCAAGCGGATTTCGTCCGACAGAGATAACACCCTCTCGGACACTTGGCCCGAAGTTTTTGAATACGAGAAAAAGTGAGCCAATAGCAAATACTGTCGCTAATATGTAACGAAAAGATGTGCCAATTGTTAGTCCGCTTTTGGGTTCTTCATTTATTATGAGTATGGGGGAACTTTTATCAAATTGTGTATTAAAATTTGAACCAACATTAAGAAGTGTCAGGATTTGTCCACTTGCAAATTCTTCACCTTGAAATGTAATGACTCCGGAACCATCTTCGTCACCAGTAAAGTTTTCAAGTGCAATACCAATTGATACACCACCACCGTCTTTCAACGCTTGCCCCTTTCCAGGTATTTCCGACATTGTAATTGAATCTCCAACTTGAATTGAACCGTTTAGTGTCGTTACGTTTACAAAAGCCTCGCCGGAGTTGGCGACTGGAACTTGTTCCGCATTCACACGAAAAACGACAACAGGATTTTCTTGTATGACACCAAATATATTTTTACCTGTGTCACCACGCGCTAATGAATATACATCTGCGATTGCATCGTACACAACAATATCTCCGTCATCGTAATTCTGATCGGATATTATGTAAGTTCCCACAATGCTAATCTCATTGATTTGAGCGAATAAAACTTGGAGCGGAATACTTACAAATATAAGTGCGAGAAGTACGCCTTTTAGTGATTTTTTTTTGCAAATCATGGTAAAAATCCATAAAAGTAATCAAATACGGCATCATTTAGTACGGATGTGGCCTTAACCACTGCTGCTTCGTTAACACGCAAACCGTGACTTATAACAATGTGGTTGTTATCAAAAAATGCAGTTATTGTGCTTATGTTGGAATATGTGGTGCTTGCAAGCAAAAAACCAGTAAATACAGCTGAAATAAAGGCTAACGTGAGGATCCCTTGCGTAATAGGCGGCGGCATAAAGCCTAATAGAGGAGTTTTGGGGCTATCTGGAGTACGTGCGTCTAATTTAGGCATATTTTCCACTACGTCGCCTGCATAAAGTGGAGGCAACAAATCACCAGGATCGGCGTCGTACCGAGCTATGTCTTCTCTAAAAATGCTGTGTTTTTTATCTTCGATAGAAGTTCCTTACGCTCCACGTGAGCTCTTGTATTAATTATACCTGTTCTACAAGCGACTCTGTTGTTGTTTTGTGGATAGTTCTTTTTTGAGTAGACTCTCCAGTATTTTTGGGTTTCCTGCCCCTTTACTTTCCTTCATAGCCTGCCCAAGGAGATATTTGAGCGAAACTTCCTTTCCTCCACGATACTCTTCTACAACTCCAGCGTTTTCGCTAATCACATGCTTAACAATTTCCATTAGTTCACTTTCGTCACTCTGTTGTAGGTATCCCTCACTCTTGGCGTGCTTATGTACATCTTGAATTTCATATGGGCTTGCCAAGTCAACCATTAATGCAACTGCGTTATTTGAAGAAATTTCCCCAGCACCTGCCATCTTAACAACTTCAACAAACTGGCTTGGTTTCATATGTTCCACTACGTGATGACCCAGCTCAAACAATCCGATTAAATTATTTGTAATATAATTTGACGCTAATTGAATAAGTTTTGCGTCTCTTTTGAGTTTATTACCAACGCTCATAAAGAACACTGCGAGTTTTTTATCGTTAACGTAAACTTCTATATCTTCATCTTTAATACCAAATTCTTTCTTAAATCGCTCACGTAACTCTTCAGGCAATTCTGGTATTTCTTTTTTAAGTTCTGCCTCTGAAAATTCTGGAATTTCAGAGATTTTCAGCTTTGGCAAATCAGGATCAGGAAAGTAACGATAGTCGTGTGAATCTTCTTTTGCACGTTGCGAAAACGTCTCTTGTTTTTTATCGTTCCATCCGCGTGTTTCTTGTACAACTTCACCTCCACTTGTTAACACCTCTTCCTGCCGTTTTATTTCATACAATATTGCACGCTCAACAACACGAAACGAGTTTAGATTTTTTATTTCGACTTTAGTACCAAACGTGTCAGTTTTGCTTATTGAAATATTTGCCTCAACACGCATCTCCCCTTTTTCCATGTTGGCATCGCTCGCGCCTAAGTATCGCAAGATAAGTTGTAATTCGCGTGCAAACTCTACTGCAGTTATAGCGTCCTTTATGACGGGCTCTGTAACGAGCTCCATAAGCGGCACGCCTGCGCGGTTAAAATCAATCAAGCTGTGGTCCCCCTCGTGCTGACTTCGTGCAGTGTCCTCTTCTAAATGTATACGAGTAATGTCAACGCCCCTGAGGTTGCCTCTTGAAACTAATGGGTACTTGTATTGGCTAATTTGATATCCCTTTGGAATATCTGGATAAAAGTAGTTCTTGCGGTCAAATTCCGTAAAGTCTGCTAATGTGCCCCCTACGGCTAATCCCATCTTTAAAACATGCTTAACTGCTTGCTTATTAATAACCGGGAGCGTCCCCGGGTGCGCCATGCATATAGGGCAAATATTAACGTTTGGTTCCTTCTCATCAGGATCATTTTTAGAGTTGCAGAACATTTTTGTTTTGGTTTTCAATTCCGCATGAATCTCTAATCCAATTGTCGGTTTGTAAGTCATAAATGAGTCGAAAATAGAAAGTTATAAAGTTATAAAGTTATAAAGTAGTTCACAGCGTTTTTATTAAGCCTGGAAGCATCCTTGAAATTTCCTCAGATAACGCTCTGTTCTCCTTATACGCATTATTTGTAATATATCCTAGTTGCGAAGCAATGTACAACATCGATCTTACTTCTCCACAAGATCCCTTCGAAATATATAAAAAATACTTCAATTCTTTGTTTGTATTTCTCTCAAACCCCTCCGCTATGTTGTTCATTACAGAAACTGATGCTCTCTGTAACTGGTCACGAAACCCATAATCACTACATTTTTTAAGAAGTGAGTATAAATTGAGTGTTAATTTTTCAGCTTTCTGCCACGCAATAATGTCTTCGAATCTTTCAATCTTCATCACTTTCTACTTTTAACTTTCAACTTTATACTTTTTAAAAAACCTTGCTTCCTATTGAACTAAAGAGTGAAACGACAAGAGCGCCAATGAATGCCGGTAGGAATCCCTCGACGCTGAATCCTGGGAAGAAAACTGCAATAAACCAAAAGAGGAGCGCGTTTAGGATAAACGTAAAAAGACCAAGTGTGACAATTGTAAGAGGTAATGTAATCAGGAAAAGGATTGGTTTAAGTGTTACATTTATCACACCAAGAATAAGTGCAACGATAAGTGCCACGCTCAAGCTTTCCACCTCTATACCTGGAACAATGTTTGCCACCAAAAGAAGTGAAAATACAGTCAGTAGAAATCGTGCGATTATATTCATCCAGATAGTTATAGGACACGGACATGTACTGTCATTGCTCCAAGTATTAGATTTTCATTAAAGTTCGACTTTTTCATGATATCTTGTGTAAGTGTCCGTGATAACTATCGGGATTCATAAGACTCAATGTTGTAAATTATATCACGACATAGTTTCACACTAGGAAAAATATTATCTATTATCTACTAATTTCCAACCTCCCTCTTCAATCAATAGAAGGGCTTTCTTATATTTAAGCTCTTGTGTCTCGCTACCATTGGTAATGGTGACTCTGTCATTCCTTCCGATCTTGCGTGCAATCCTATAGTTTCGAGTATTGGAGCTCGTTACTTTGCCCGCTACTCCGGAAATTGCCTCGGCGCGTGTATGCACTTCCTGCATTCTTCTTCGTTTCTCGCTTTGGAATGCATTAACGGCAATGTTAGGTAGTACTTTTCTAACATTGTCTCTATAAGCTTCCTCTAACTCTTTGAATAGACGTAGGCCTTCTTTTTTGTATTCAATTAGTGGATCTCTTTGGCCATACGCGCGAAGGTTTACACTGGAACGCACATAATCCATAAGTTCCAAGTGTTCAACCCACAACATATCGCTTGTTTGCAATAGAACTCTACGAATAATGTTGATGTATTCTTCGTCGCCAAGTGCTTTTCTTTTTTCTTCTACCACACTAATCAGAGATTCGTCGCCCAAAATAATGTCGTTTAGAAGTTCACTGATTTCCTCGTCTGCTCCGTACAAAATCTTTCGTCTTCGTGCATATATAGACTGGCGCTGATGGTTTAACACATCATCATAAGAGAGAATGTGTTTTCGTGAATCAAAGTGAAAACCTTCTATTTTCGTTTGTGCGCTCTCAAGTGAACGTGTTATAAGTTTATTTTCAATTGGCTCATCTTCCGGAATACCGAATCGTCCCATCATTTTCTTTATTGTGTCGCTTGCAAATACACGCATAAGAGAATCCTCAAGTGAAACAAAAAACTGAGTTTCTCCTGGGTCTCCTTGGCGACCACTTCGTCCTCGAAGCTGATTGTCGATACGACGCGCTTCATGCCTCTCTGTGCCAAGCACAAATAACCCTCCAAGGGATTTCACTTTCTCATATTTCTCTTTTTCCTCCGGAATTCCGCCAAGCTTTATATCGACGCCACGTCCCGCCATATTTGTAGAAATGGTTACTTTTCCTTTCTCCCCAGCCCCGGCGATGATTTCGCCCTCGTTTTCATGATTTTTAGCATTCAAAAGCTCATGAGGCACTCCCTCTTTCTTTAAATATGCTGACAAAAGTTCGTTCTTCTCAATGGAAACCGTACCAATAAGCACTGGCTGGCCTTTAGAGTGAAGATCTTTGACTTTGCGCGCAATGGCCATAAACTTGCCTTTTTCTGTCTGAAAGATTTGATCGTCGTGATCAATACGCCTAACCTCAACGTTGGTTGGAACAGCAATAGTGTCCAATCCATAAACTTTGTAAAACTCTTCAGAACTTGTAATAGCTGTGCCAGTCATGCCGGAGAGCTTGTCGTAAAGTCTGAAATAGTTTTGGTACGTAATTGAAGCAAACGTACGCGACTCTCTTTGAATCTGCACTCCCTCCTTTGCTTCAATTGCTTGATGCAATCCCTCAGACCATCGCCTTCCGGGCTGCATCCTACCAGTAAACTCGTCAACAATGATTATTTCATTGTTTTTGATAACATACTCTTTATCTTTATTAAAAAGTGCTTTTGCACGTACTGCTGTCTCGAGGTGATGAACGTATTTAATTCCGTGCTCTGTGTAAATATTGTCGACACCAAGCACCTTTTCGGTCTTCTCTATTCCGTCGTCTGTTAGAGAAATTTGCTTAAACTTTTCATCAACAGTAAAATCAGTATCCTTATGTAGCCCCGATGCAATGCGTGCAAACTGCGTGTAAAGGTTTTCAGACTCTGAGCTGGGTGCAGAAATAATTAGCGGTGTACGTGCTTCATCAATAAGAATGGAGTCAATTTCGTCCACAATTGCATAATTAAATCCACGTTGGCGAATCTCTTCTTTTTTGTATTCAATGTTGTCACGAAGATAGTCAAAACCAAATTCGTTGTTAGTACCATATACTATGTCTGCTTCGTATGCTTCTTTCCTAGTACATGGCCGTAAAAAATCATACACAACTTTGAAACTGCCTAGCTCGTCGCGCTCTGCATCCACCTCCTCGTGTCCAGGATCGTACAAAAAAGATTGTTCATGATTAATAACACTTATCGAAAGTCCTAAGAATGCATAAATCTGGCCCATCCACACTGCATCTCTCCGTGAAAGATAGTCGTTCACTGTCACAATGTGTACTCCACGACCAGGAAGTGCGTTAAGGTATGCGGGGAGTGTTGCGGCCAGTGTTTTTCCTTCACCAGTCCTCATTTCTGAAATGTTTCCACGGTGAAGAATTATTCCCCCAATAAGCTGAACATCAAAGTGCCGAAGGCCTAATGTTCGTACACTTGCTTCTCTTACAAGCGCAAATGTTTCTGGTAAAATATCGTCAAGTGTAGAACCCTCTTTAAGCTTTTTCTTAAGCTGATTAGTTTTACCCTTGAATTCTTCATCGCTGAGCGCTTTCACACTCTCTTCAAGCTTATTTATCTCTGCGACAATAGGCGCGAGGGTTTTAATCATTTTCGCATGATTGTCGATTTTCAATAGGTTTTTTAGAGAAAACATATGAGGATAGTATCCTAAAAAAGATACTTTGGGAATCTATTATAAACAAAGCTCCCAAACGGGAGCTTTGTTAGGGCTTTTGTAGGCTTTTGAGCCCAAAAACCCAAACTATCGCCTACTTTCGCCTTTTAGTTCGGCGGCGCTTTGGAGCAGCTTTTTTAGCTACTTTTCGGCGGCGCTTTGGAGCAGCTTTTTTAGCTACTTTTCGGCGGCGCTTTGGAGCAGCTTTTTTAGCTACTTTTCGGCGGCGCTTTGGAGCAGCTCTTTTAACTGCTTTTTTTCGACGTCTTTTTACTGCCATAGATAATAATTTATGTTAGTTTGCAATTGCAATAACTCGACGACCTTTTCTTCTAACATATCCCTCAACGTAGAAGAAAATAAAATAAGTTATGACGTAATTAAATTATCATATACCTACTTAACGAAAACAATATTTTTGTATAAATATGTGTGGATAACTTTTTAGGAAGAAAAAATCACAAGTATGTAACTTCTGGCTGAATGTCGATGTTTGTTTTCTCTTTTACACACTGGGCAACCATTGAAGCAAATTCCTTTAATTCTTTCGTTGTACCGTTACCACTATGCACGAATACAAGAGCGTGTTTTGAGAATGTTTCAAAGTTTCCGCGCTTCCACCCCTTCATGTTGCAGACGTGTTCAAGAATCCACGCCAATGGAATCTTTACCTTATCTTTATCCTCATCAATTTCAAAAAACGGTAGGTCTTTGTAGGTTTTTAGGAGTATCTCGAGGTCTTTTTTTCTAATAATGGGATTTTTGAAAAAACTCCCTGCTGTTCCTACTTTATAAAGATTTGGAAACTTTTTTCCTCGGATGGATAGTATGGCGGTGCGTAGACTTATGAGTGTTGGTTTGACATCTTTTTCTTTGAAATAATTTGAAACGTCTCGATAGCTAGTATTAAGTATTCCGTGTTTTTTTAATGTAAAACATACGCGAGTGACAATGAGGGAGCGTGATTGGGGTTTTTTAAATATACTGTCTCTATACCCGAAACCACATTCATTATTATAAAGCTTAACTGTTTTCATTGTTTTTGAATCAAATATCTCTACCCACTTGATCATATTTTTTATTTCAGTGCCGTACGCGCCAATATTTTGAATTGGTGTAGCACCAACACTTCCGGGAATACCAGAAAGATTTTCTATTCCGTACAGACCGTTTTCGATTGCATATTTTACAAGACCATCCCAGTTTTCACCTGCGCAAGCGACAAGCTCCACAACACTCCCGGTTTCTATAACGTGCAGTCCTTTAATATTCATAATAAGAACGAGTCCCTCGTGTCCTTCGTCTGGAGCAAGCACATTTGAGCCTTCTCCAAGCACCATGAGCGGGAGGTTTTTGCCCTGCGCCCATTCAATGGCTTCTCTTAAAACCTCAATGGAGGCAATGTGGCTTAAATAGGCCGCCGGCCCCCCTAATCGAAGTGTTGTCAGGCTATTTAGAGGTATATTGCGTAGAATCTCCATCCCGATAGATAATTATTCTTTTAATAAGTAAAGCGTAACAATATATTTATCCCATCATGTTTATATAATACACAATCCGACCTAATCGTAATTATTATCGGGACAAGTCCCGTTTAGAAAATTAGTCTAAAGTCGAAAGTCATAAAGTCAAAAGTTTAAAGTCACGACGGGTTTTAGCCTATAAACAAAGCGTTTTGCCCATATATGGGGGGCGGGTGCAGGCTCCAAATAAAAGTCATTATGTGAGTGCCGCCGCCCCCCGTATATGGGCAAAAACAGGGTACGTCCATAATACAAGAAAGCCTGTAATACGAAAAGCCCGCGGTGAAGCGGACCTTTCGTAGACTTTCATATTTGGGTACTACATACGTAGCACTCACATGCATACATACTAGCATATATCCAAGAAAATACAAGTCCTTTAGAAAGAATCCTTGCTTTAAAGCAAGGATTCTTTATGGACGTTTGCCGGCACGAAGTTCACGTATTATCGCTTCGCCCTGTTCTTTAAACTCTTCAAATTGAATAATTAACCGTTCAACTTCCAGTATTCCTTGTGATATGTTGTTCATCTCGACATATGCTGCAACCAATTGTAATTGTGCATCAAGGTCATTTGGTTTTACTTGTGCACGTGCTTTTACAATATCAAGTACCCGATCGCGTAGCCCTATCTGTAGATATATTCCAAGCAACCTGTCGTCAGTGTCTCCAGTGGAATATAGAACTGTACCAAATCGCTCTAATAATATTTCATCCGCAAGCTTAACGTTCCCAGAAAGGAGTGCCGATATCGCATACATAACATGTCCGTGTTCATAGCCAGCGTCCAGTTCGGATGCTTCCTTAAAAATTTTAATTGCTTCTCCATACTTACTTGAATTGAGCTTGTTACGCCCTAACTCTAACAATATCGATTGTTTGTTGGGACTAAGCTCGCGCGCGCGATTGAAATGAATCTCTGCAATAGAGCGATTATTATAATTAGCGTATAAGGCTGCTACAAAAAATTCTGTTCGAGCGTCGTTTGGCGCTTCCATAATCTGTTTTTCCATTTCAGTTGTTGCAAGGTCAAAATATTCCTGCTTCAATCCAAGGTCTACATCGAGCGACACCAGCCTGTTCGACATACTTATTAACTGTTCTCGAATTTCTTGTTGGCCAAATGAGTCATAAGCAAGAGCTTTTTTTGAGAAGGCTAAATTCGTCTGTAGCCCCGCTTCGTGCTGACCAAGCGAATTGATGAGGTTTACCCCCGCAAGAATACCTTTTGCGTTTACCGCATACACTGAAAAGATGAAAACGATAATAATAAGTGGTGTTAGCAATCTTTCGACTGTTCCACGATCTATTTCTTTTAACATAAAACTTCCCTCCGGTGAGGGGCCCCGTGTAGCGCTATATACATATGCCAAAAAAGTAAAGAACAGTATGTAACTTATTAGGTTATCAAAAACAAATATATTATGGAAAACATATGCGGCCATGAGTCCTGTGATAAGACTTCTGTCGATAACAGAAAGGTTTGCTGTCCTTTTAAACCAAAGGCAATAGAGAAGAGCAAGATACATAGACAGGTATGCCAAAAATCCCAAAATACCCCCAGCTATTAACCAGTCAAGGACGATGTTGTGAACGCGGTCAAACCACTGCTCTTGAGCGTACAAACTTGGGTCGTAATATTTGTTGAATACAATATTGAAGTTTCCCTGACCCCAACCAAGTATGGGGTGTTCTTTGAATCCCTGATACGCCATGCCCCATATCGTAAAGCGCGTAGACCCCTCTTCCAGTGATATGCTCGAAATTCGAGAGAGTGAGCTACTCTTCTGTATTAAAGATGCATCTTTGAATCCAATAAACGCAACAACAATTAATAATAGTCCAACTAACACTGCTACACTACCTTTTCTAAATTTAGGGTACTCACCTCCAAACAAAGCTATTAGAGCCGCGGATACGAATGCTCCACCAAAGAGCCCCAAAATCGCTCCGCGGGTTGCAGTAAAATATAATATGGTTAATTGAAGAAATATTGCAATACCATAAAAATATCTAAGCAGATTCCCGCCACGCCACCTTAAAAGTAGCATGGCGGTAATAAATATATGGAAAACCATATAAATGGCTAGGTACGTTGCGTTTCCAAGCCTTCCGTCAAGACGAACACCCCCCTGATTAATTACGAAGACACCGGCAAGCTGTGAGAACCCGTAGAAAGCCATAATCAGACTTGCTACAATACTCGTATTTAGAAACCTCGTCCACATTTTTCCAGTCTGTAAAACTGTGCCTGCAACCATTAAGTACATAAGTAAATGCACTAATGTTACGAGACCTTCCATTCGCTCGAAATTGCTCCAAATACTTTTTTCTGGATAAGCGCCAAATATGTCAGCGAGTGCAATTATACCGACGAAGACGGCTACTGTGGTCAAAATCCACGAAAATGACGGTCTGTAAGATACATCACGAATTGCCAATAGAAGCCATGAGGCAAAAATGATTTCTATGATAATCCTAAAAGCAAAGTTTTTTCCTGTGATAAATGGGAAAAAAAGCTCAGTTGAAACGATGAACGGAATGAAAGGAATGGCAAATATGCCCACTAATACAATATTCCGCAATATTTTAGCAAATTGCATAGCGCTTACTATACCATATCGTGGCTATTACTATGAATGATATGATTTTAACAGCTCAGAGCTTGATTGAGTTTTCCCCCCTCCAACATTAAACACCATCTCAATATTGCACTTTTTACACGTTGCGGCTTCTGGTATATCTCTCTCATTCCTCCTGTCTCCACCGTTGGCGAAAATATGTGGTTTATATTTTTCAAGAGCTTCCCAATTTATGCTTTATACCACTAAAACCTTACTAGGTTTTGACCTATATTAACTTTTGGCTCTTAGAGAGCTACCATGCCAAAAATCATTCTATAGTTAACACGTATTAAGAAAAAACACATTTTCGTGGGTGTATCCTCAACCTCCTTTAATGTGTTATAAAGAGCTGTGCGAAACAAAATCTACAATCTCCTTCGTTGGAGTGAGAAATATACTAAAACAGATACGCTCTACCTTACAAAGAGCGGTTACTGGCTTTCTATTGGCCACGGTGTCGCCATACTATCGGGGCTTTTGCTTTCTATAGCATTCGCCAACTTTTTCCCGAAAGAGTCATTCGGTACATACAAATTCGTCCTATCGATGATTGGGATTTTAGGAGCATTCTCTCTGACCGGTATGGGAACAGCAATCACTCAATCAGTTGCGAGAGGTTTTGGAAATGCACTTCGCCGAGGCTTTAAAATCAACTTAAAATGGAGCGTTGTAGTGTTCTTTGGTGGGTTATTACTTAGCGCTTACTATTATATAAACGGAAATACACTTCTTTCCATTTCGTTTCTCTTGGCAGGTACTCTATCGCCCATAATCGCAAGCACCAACCTATATAGTGCATATCTAATAGGTAAAAAGGATTTCAAAAGAAACTCTTTCTATAGCATGGTCCGAAACATAGCACCGGCGATTGCCATTATCGTTGCGTTATTCTTAACTGATAGTCTGCTAATAATTCTTACCGTATACTTTTTTTCTGGAGCCATAATCTCGTTATTCCTTTACCGCGCAACAACACACCACTATCAGAATGATGACAATGAAGAGGATAGAGAGCTTACCTCATACAGCGGGCATTTAAGTGTGATGGGTATTGTTGGGCAAATTACAAACCACCTTGACAAAATTCTTATTTTTCACTTCTTAGGTGCAGTTCCACTGGCTATTTATGCATTCGCTATTGCCCCTGTTAACCAACTCCAGGCGGGAAAGAAAATACTAAGTAAATTAGTTCTACCAAAATTAAGTGAACGGTCTTTTGAAGAACTTCAAAAATCTACTCCAAGGAAGGCCTTGTTGCTCACAGTCTATGCTCTAGTACTAGCTGGAGTATATGTGCTTTTGGCTCCATATTTTTACAAATTCCTTTTTCCTCAATATCTAGATTCAGTCTTCTACTCACAAATTTATTCTCTTACCCTTCTTGCAATTTCCGGCACCATGTTCAACGAAACTCTGGTGGCGCACAAAAAGAAGAAAGAGTTATACTTACATAGAACTATTGTTCCTACTGTTCAGATAGTCCTTTTCTTTATACTTCTTCCTCTATTTGGACTTATGGGGCTCATCGTAACACATGTTATTATTAGATCTTTTAGTGGTATCTTAGGTTATTATTTTGTAAAACACCCAATTGGGAATTAGTCCTTACTTTAATAAAAGTTTTTAACTCAATCAGAAAGATCTTTAACCCATTTAATAAATTGGGACAGACCTTCTTCTATATCAGTCTCGGGCTTCCAGTCTAGATCCTTCATAATAGGTTTTGTATCTGCCTGTATTCCAAACATGTCTTTTGGCGTTCCTTCTGTATATTCAATAGAATGTTCTGGATCCCCCCATTTTTTAGCTATCAACTTTAAAAGTTCTTCCACCGTCGTCTTTACACCTGACCCTAAGTTATATATCGCACCATACGCTTTTGGTTCATCAATTGCTTTGGTCCAAGCTGAAACAACGTCATCGATATATATAAAATCCCTAAACCTGTCTTTACTACCTTTTACTAAAACAGGTTTGTTTTTCATAAAATAATAAAGATAAATACTGATCATGCCTTGTTTTATATTTTGCATATTCTGCCCTGGACCATACACATTAAATATACGAAAGCTTGTAGTTTTTATACGGTCTGAAAAAGCTTGAACGTATTGTTCGCCCGCTAATTTAGTAATCCCATAATAAGATTTTGGATTAGTGTGTTGAGAAATAGAAATTGGTTTATCCTCCACATCACCATAAACAGCCATAGAAGAAGCATACAAAAACCTATTAATTTTGTGGTCTTTGCAGTATTCTAGTAAATTCAACGTCCCTAGGGCATTAATCAAAAGGTCTTTTGGAGGATCGTCAAAACTAATTTCTCCTGATGTCTGGGCAGCTAAATGCAGAACTGCATTAAATGTAAAATTGTTTAATGTCTTCAATTGATTTGCCTCAGAAATATCAACCTCGAAGAACTCGACGTCGTCGGGAATATTATGATGAAAACCTGTCGAAAAATTATCAATACCAACTACCTTATGCCCGTTTTCTAGAAGCTTCCTAGAAATGGCGGAACCAATGAATCCTGCTACCCCAGTTACTAGATATGTTTTCATGTAAATTATATTTTATATATGAATATCCTAATTAAGAATTACGATGACTTAAGTTCTAACATATTCTCAAGCTCTTTAAAACTATCAACATATAATACATCGTTTCCACGCAATTCCTCATTATTATAGCCATAAAATATAACTCCGTTTGCTTGGGCTGCCTCCCTATCGTTATGTGCGTCTCCTATCATTAGAACCTCGTCTGCATCAAATTTATTTTTTTCTATAATTTTTTTAATTAAATCCTGCTTTGATGTCGGTGATCCGTATATTTCAACAAAATATTTATCAATACCAAGTTTTTCACATAAATAACGAAGTTCCTTCTGATCTGACCCAGAAGCAATGTACATAGGTATTTGTTGATAATATTTTTTTATAAATAGTATAGAATCCTGAATTAGTAATTTTTCGTCAGTAAGGATTTCTTTCATTATCTTAGAAAATCTCTCTGCAAGGTCATTAATCATTTCTTCAGTTACCGGTTTGTTAAGTATATTTTCATAAAAATATCTGAATTTATTATACCGGGATAAACCAGCATTTTTCCTATGATATTTAAGCAAACGATCGACACTATCATCATCAAAATTGCTAAGTACCTCCTTGAACCCTTTATCACGAATACTCATGGAATCTAAAATGACTCCATCAAAATCAAAAATTATACATTTGTATGGCTGGAGACCCATTAATCCAAACCTCTTTCTCGTAGCGCCTTTTCTACCAGCTTAACATCGTGAGGAACATCAACTGCTATTGAGTGATCTGAAAGTTGTATCATTTTGACCGGCATACCTAACTCGCAAAAACGCAATATCTCAAGGTCTTCAATCTCTTCAAGTGGAGTTTTCTTTTTCTGTGATTTATATAATTTGAGTGCCTTTCTCGAAAAACTATATATGCAAACCTGACGCCACGCTTTTTTAAATTCTCCACTTTTGTTAGACGGTATTGGACTACGAGACATATACACAAGTGTTCCGTCTAGTTGAAAAACAACCTTAGGTATCTCACTGCTTCTAAATTGCTTTTCATCGATTATTGGACTATAGCCGTTTATAATGTCGTATTTCCCCTTTTTTGCTTCAGCTATTACTCTCAAAAGATCTTTTGGATTTAGAATGGGTTCGTCTCCCTGTACATTTATAAATATATCTGCGTCTATACTGTCCAACAAAGATGCAATCCTATCTGTTCCGGTGATGCAGTCTAAAGGCGTCATGACTACATTAGCACCAATTGCATCGCAGTGGTCTTTAATACGATCATCATCTGTTGCAATAATAATTTGTTTATTTGGTACAACTTTTAAACATTGTTTATAAGTACGCTCAATCATAGGAACACCACTTATCTCAATAAGTGGTTTACCGGGTAATCTGGTTGATTTATAGCGAGCAGGAATAATTACAACAAACTTCATAGAAAATCATTAATCAATATCACCATATACAGAATATGCTTTGAGTAATGTACAATCACTAGGAGTAAGTGTGTGTATGATGCCAATATTTTTCGTGTAGGTTTCAAACAGATAGTCGTTTTCCTTAGACACCTCGTGGTCTTTTTTTGCTATTTGAGGACCGCTATAACCATCATATCCAGCTGTATATAGATGTTTCGCCCCCATGTCAATGCTTAACTGAATCGCTACTGCAGTTCCTGAATCCTTGTATTTTTTAGTAAACTTAACATCAGATAGTTCGTGTGTTTTATCTTTCATTTCTGCAGGAATATATTCTCCCATTTCTCTTGGGGATGGAGGAAGTATGCACCTCAGATTTGGATTTACTTCTTCAATCATGGATTCGAGCCTTTGTCCTTCGTTACCGATAAGACATACAAACTGCGGAACATCAATGTCTTTGTAATATTTTGCATTTCTTGCGCTTACGTGGATAAGTAAAATATCTTTTTTATTCTTGTGTATCCATCTTTTAATTGCATCTTTATTGTGAACAGCATTGGGGCCCCCAGCAACAAGGAGTACTTTCGAATATTTCTCAGACTTTTTTATACGTGGAATTTTTATATTATTTTTACCTCTTGTGCGTTTGTTTTCCAATGCGTACATAATACTGTTCATGGAATACAAGCGTTTTGTTACCCAATCCATAACGTCTTTTTGTGGTAACGAACTTATACCAGAGACAATGTACGGTAAATACGTACCCCACTGATATTTTTCTTTCATTTGCTCAAATTGAGATACGACGTTGCTCAGTATGTCAAAGTCAACTTTTAGTCCAAGCTTTACTGAGGCCCATGATAAAAATAATTCAGTTCTCATATTTCCAGCTCCACGACCTATACCAGTCATTGTTCCGTCTATAACCTCACATCCCGCTTCAATGGCCACAAGTGAATTTGCAAAGGCAAGCTCCATATTGTTATGTCCGTGAAAACCAAGTTTCATGTTGAGTTTTTTCTTTACATCTGTTACTACCTTTCTTACTTCTTCTGGAGACATACCACCATATGAATCAACAATGCTAAAGTAATCTACAATTCCATTCATCTTTGGCAACTTCTTTATGACACTCTTATCATGCATCCACTTAGATGTATACATAAGATTAAGAGCCACCTCAAAACCCTGTTTCTTAATTGATTTTGCTAACACCAGAGCTCTATCAAATCGTTTCGGATCAACGGCTAATCGCACAATATCTATCTTCCCTATTGCTGATTTAAGTAATTTTTCTGAATCTTTTGGTAATATTGCTTTTTCATTGAACATTATGGCTACTTTCTTTGATGGCGCCAAATTCTTCACTTTTTTTAATGTTTCTGTAGGCAAGTAAAAAAACTCACCAAGATATTCCTTGTGAGGATTATTACGATACCCAACTTCAATTATGTCTATTGGCAACTTCTCTACTGATTTTAGGTACGTGTCTACTACTTCTTGTTCAAAATCCCAATCGGTGTAGTATCCACCATCGCGCAATGTACAATCTAGAAACTTCAGTTTTTTCTTAGACATATAAGGTGATTAAATAATGTAGACTATGCTTTTTTGGATAATATATAAATCACTCCTCCTTCTCAAGATCGTGAGGAGATTTATTGTGGAAATCCTAGAAATTCCACTTTATATAACTCATCACTCTCTAACAATGTTTCATTCTATTGATGTATAGTCTCTTTAAAGTGTCTCGATTTCGATGATTTTAATACCTTTTTGGAGCTTTGTCAATGGTGTGTGGAGGTCCTTAACTACTTATTTTTTCAATAACTGCTCTATCTTATCAACGACCCATTTGCTTCCATTTTTGTGTGGGTCTCCGAAATATTGCTCACATAGCTTTATAAGAAGTTTTTGTGGAATATTGTGCGCGTGTTTAATCTGTTTAATAAGCTCTTCTGGGTTTTCGGCGAAGAGACACTGGCTTTCACTAGATTCAGTCATTTCATAATAATCACCCCATTTTGATGTGTGAAAAAAAATAGGAACTTTTAGCTGAAGTAATGCTTCGAGAACGGCGGTACTCTTGCAACCAACAACGACATCAGCATTTTGTATTGCTTCTTGCACTCCGCCCTTGATAATCTTTACGTGCTCTAGTTTTAGAATCTCTGGTTCATTTTCTAAAAGCCATTCTTCAAATCCATCATGATACGGTCGAAACTTTATCGTCAATTTAATATCTCGCTGATTTATAAGTTTACGGAGATATGGCATCATTTCACTAGGAACAGCGAGCTGTTCGGAAATGAAAAGCACACGGTGAAGCCCATTTTGTGGCTTAGTAATAATGTTTGGTTCTTTCAGTGCTTCAAGTGGACGAATGGGGCCAGATACATAAATCTGTTCAGGTTTATATGCCTTGCTGTGTTTAATGTAATACTTTTTCCACCACTTACTCCAAACACCATAGATATCAACGGTTAACATTTTCTCGCCATCAAAGCCTGACATGAAATCATAGGGAGTTGAGTGACGAAATGCCACACCATGTAGAATACCAACTATTGGTATGGCATTTAATTTACAACCCAGAACAGAGTGGAAGTTGCGTTCCGTAGCCGCTGTGACCAATGCTATTCTAACACCGATTATATGTAAAATTAATTTCATAATCCGTATCGCCCATATATCATTGTATGCACCAAGCAAATATTGGGTTGCGACCAAAAGCTTGAACCGCTCCTCTCCATTCGCCACTGAAGAAAAAGTATGTGAACCAAACTTATGTATTGCACGTCTATGTCCACCTGAAATCATACTAATAAATCGTCCAACGAAAGAAACTGCCTCATAATAAATAACTGGACGCCTTCTTATAAATGCATGATGTAACACTGTTTTCCAAGATTCTAAACTACGAATAAATTCAACAAAAGGGATGCCTCTAGTACGCAGTTCTTTATATATGAATTTCATTCTGTAATCATAATCTCTAGATTTTTCAAATTTATCACCAATAAATATCATGAGATAACGTTTATGGATAATGAGTATTGGTATAAAAAAGAGTGTAATGAGAATCTGAAGAAAGACCCCAAAAGCGATGTTGAGATTATCAGAGATCGCCTGCATACATTGCGTACCGCAGATGATTATAAATACCGTTATCGCACGATCACACGGCAGTTAGAAAAACTATTTAGCCCCAAAATTAAATATCAGCGTACGCACCACAGTTACATAGTAGAAAAATTCGGCATTCAAGATATAAGAGACCAGAAACTATCAGATTTAGTCGATTGTTCTTTGCCTGACAATCTAATAAAAGGGATACGAATCCACACGAGAATTTTCCTGTATGCAAACTTCAAATATTTCAAGA
>JACZSL010000009.1 GCA_022574205.1 Patescibacteria group bacterium | reverse complement strand
GTGCCTTAATAAATAAGGATATTTTAGAATCGTTTAAATCCCGCAAGGTATGACCTCTGTGGGATTCGAACTTTATAGTCTGATATACTAATTTTATGAAGAAATTACCTAAACTTTCAAAAGGCGACAAAGTTGCCATCATCTCTCCAAGCTTTGAAATACCAGCCATCTTCCCCCATGTTCATGAACTTGGTTTGCAAAGAATTCGCGAAGTCTTTGAACTTGAGCCTGTAGAGTACCCTGCAACAGCAAAACTTAATGCAACCTTAAAAGAAAAATCAGCTGACCTTATTTCAGCTTTTTCTGACCCAAAAATAAAAGCTGTTATTTCAACTCTCGGTGGAGATATACAAGTAACATACATTAAGAATCTGCCAAGTAAGCCGTTTATAGAAAATCCGAAACCATTTTTTGGCTTCAGTGACAATTCTCACCTTGCTAACTTTTTATTTCTAAATGAAATTCCTTCATTTTATGGAGCTGCACTATTTACGCAATTTGCTCACCAAAGTGAAATGAATAAATATACAGTGAAATACATAAAGCACGCCCTGTTTGATGAAGGTGAATTTGAGTTACTTCCAGCAAATGAATACAATGATATAGAGCTGGATTGGAGTGATAAATCACTACTTACAGCAAAGCGTGTGTATGAAAAAAATGATGACTGGTCATGGAATGGAGGAAAAAATGCACAAGGGTTGTTGTGGGGTGGATGTGTAGAATCAGTTGATGAAATGTTACGCCACAATATACAAATCCCTTCCATGGAGCAATTTAAAAATATCGTACTAATGATGGAAACTTCTGAAGAAATTCCAACGTCAGATTATGTCATGCGAGTATTTAGAGCGTTTGGCGAACGAGGAATCTTAAAACACATTCAAGGAGTTTGTGTTGGTAGAGCAAAGGCGTGGGAATTTGATAAACAAAAAACTACAGAGGAAAAGAAGATTTACAGAGAGGAACAACAAAAAGTTATTCTTGAAACAGTACGACAGTATAATAAAGATATACCTGTAGTACAAAATATGGATTTCGGGCACACAGAACCACAAATCCCAATGCCGTACGGAAATACTCTTCGCTTTGATTCAAAAGAAAAACGAGTGTTTGCAACCTTTTAAGTCAAATGGATAAATATTTATTATTGGATGACCTTAAGCGGTGAGAATCCCTTACTCTCCGCATTGGTAAAATAAAACATCTTCTTGATATTTCATTTTGACAATTTGAGTCGTGGGATTCGAAAGACGAAGATGCGCGTCCGGGGGACGAAGAAGCATCGAGTCGGGGTCGCGAGCACTTAACAGATTACGAGCATAGCGAAGTAATATGTTTAGTGACTTGTGACCGAATCCTGTCCTCTCCGCATTTACAATTATGTCTAAAAAAGGTATAAGATCTATAGATAGAAGTATTTTTCTAAAGAGAAGGGAGGTGAATCTTGAAAAAAATAGGAATTGTTGCGTTCGCCTTTGGTGGGCCGGGAACAACTGAGCCGAATCTAATTATCGCGGAGTTTAGTTCGGAAGATGCGCGAAAGT
Source organism: Patescibacteria group bacterium (assembly GCA_022574205.1). Lineage (GTDB taxonomy): Bacteria > Patescibacteriota > Minisyncoccia > Phycocordibacterales > JACZSL01 > JACZSL01. The sequence goes on along the minus strand of JACZSL010000009.1, from coordinate 26,788 downwards.
CTGGTTGCGGAGTTTATACGGAGTATGATGTTTGGGTTGACTCAGACATCATTGTTGAATACATTAAAAAAGGGCAAAAATCTCCTCCATCAACCCTGCAGATTGCGCGCGGGGCTATAAGGTGGGCCGAAAAGTACGAAATAAATGAATTGCGGATAGTGGCAGCTAAACCTCGCCTAAAAAGAGCGATGAGAGACGTAAAAAAAGCCATCCAAGATGCGCAGGTGTCTATAAATGTATGTGCTTGCCAGGAAATTCAAGAGCTTTCCGAAGATATTTGGTACAGTCCTTCTTCCAAGCAAAATAAAACGCACTCACTACTGTCATGGAAAATTGCAGAAGTTGTGCTTGAAAGACTCCCTTTTTTCATTTACGAGCGTATTCACAACTAACACCGCAAGGTCCTCAAGCTCCGACAAGTTTTACTTGTCGGAGTTAATTTTAATGGAATTGTATTCCACATAAATAATAAATAAGAAAGAACGAACAACCTTCTGTTGTATGGGATTAATTACGCTATAATTAGTGTATTAGACGCTTTAATATTAGTTTCATGGAAGTCAATTTAACTGCTGTACTAATATTGTTGTCCTAAGGGTTCTCGTGAATATGAAATCTGAACACGAATGGAGAAGAAAACTCACTCCAGAAGAATATAGTATTCTTCGTGAAAGAGGAACCGAACCCGCCTTTAGCGGTGAATATAATGACAATTTTAATACGGGGATGTATTTCTGCCGAGGTTGTGGGGCAGAGCTTTTTTCTAGTGAAGTAAAATTCAATTCCTCAAGCGGGTGGCCAAGCTTTTTCCAACCAACCTCCAAGTCAGCGGTAAAGGAAGAGCGCGACATACGCCAAGGAATGGAACGAACCAAAGTGTCGTGCAAGAACTGCGGTGGACATCTCGGACATGTTTTTACAGACGGGCCAAGGAAAACAAAAGACGGCAAACTAACTTCAGGACTTCGCTATTGTATCAATTCGGCGGCTCTAGAGTTTAAAGAAGGCGAGTAGAGAAATGAATTCCTTTACAAAATACATAAAACAAATTGTTTACGGACTAGGTGTTGTTATTGTGTTGCTACTCTTGCTCCTTGTAACGACCAATCCGCAATCTGACGATAATTATCTTGCACGTGGCAAAATCATATTTGATGACGTAGAGTTTGTCGTGGAGATTGTTGATACACCAAGGTTGAGGACACGAGGGCTCTCTCTTCGGGAAGTGCTTTTACCAAGTTACGGCATGTTATTTGTGTTTTCTGGGTCTGATAAACACGGATTCTGGATGAAGGACATGCTGTTTCCGATTGATATTATTTGGTTTGATAACGAGTTCGTTGTCGTTGATGTGAAGGAAAATCTTTCTCCGGAATCATATCCGCAAGTATTTAAACCACGCGTGCCGGCACGTTTTGCTTTGGAGATCAACATTGGCGGCATTTCAGATAATGAGATAGTTATTGGGAAAAAAGCAACATACGAAGGTCTATAAAAACTTGCCAAAAACTATATTTATAGTATATTTTGTACAGTCTTGTATTGGATAGTCGCGTCCGGTAAGAGGAATCTGCCGGCATGAGGAAAGTCCGAACATTCCTCCGCCTTAGGTGGAGAGCAGGGTAGCAGGTAACACCTGTCGAGGGTAACCTTAGGGATGCGAGCAGAGACGCTTTAATCGAAAGAAAGAAGCATCCACTTTTGGTGGATGAGCCTCCATGGCAACATAGAGGGTGAAACGGCTAAATTTCTACCTGAATGCAAGGCCGTGTCCAACCTCAGTTTTAGGTATGCTACACGCAGTCAGACCTAAAACTGGGGTTGGAAGTGCCGCTTGACCCATCGAGTGATCGATGAGGCTAGATAAATGACTATACTGAGCCTCGGCTTTAGCTAAGGCTCTGACAGAATTCGGCTTATAGGTACAAGACGTAAAAATGACAAAATCCCGCTTACCGCGGGATTTTGTCATTTTTTCTAAGAAGGAGATACACAAACACCACAACCCTACTAATATCCCACGTATTTTCTTTATGTCCAGTATATCCTTGATTATGTGGTCTTTTCGACAAACCATTAAGCCAAAACGCAACTGGATACTGGGAAAAGTTTATGCATAGGTGTGCTTGAGACGTACCACCTTTTTTACTATAATAGATGATACTCTTGGGTACGACCCTAGTATTATTATTAAGTAGAAATAGTGGAAAGATAGTATGGATATATTTAAAAAAATGCGCCGAAGTCCAAAGTCGGAAGTGAATTACAAGGAAACAGATCAAAGCAACAAACACAATAGTCAAGGTGAAGTCGGTGTTACGGAAAGTCAGCGAAACTCAATATTTTCACCAACCAAATCACAATTAAGCAAAGTAGATTCTGAAAAGTACGCTTATTTGGTGTTACTAATATTACTTTTTCTTCTTCCATTAATTTTTGCTCCAACGTTATCACTTCCGTTTCAATTTACAAAAATATTCCTCGCATTTTTTGGTGTACTCATTTCATTCATTCTATTTCTATCAGCAAGATTGAAAGAAGGCACGCTGCAGATACCTATCAACCTCCTGTTCTTTAGTGTATGGCTTCTTCCTCTTTCGTACTTCATCTCATCAATATTTTCGATGAATCCGAAAATGAGCTTTGGGGGACAAAACTTTGAAATTGATACGTTCAGTTTTGTTATTCTCATGTCCATCCTGGTATCCCTTGTGGTGTTGCTTATAAGGAAACGTGAGCAAATCCTCACTGCTTACCTAGTACTTTTTGGCGCCTTTATTGTTGTTTGGATTTTCCACGGACTCAGACTGTTTCTTGGGGCTGATTTTCTTTCGTTTAATGTACTTAATCTCTCGACATCAAACATATTAGGCAAATGGAATGACCTTTCCATATTCTTTGGGCTAGCCACCGTAATGACGCTTGTTACGCTTGCCGGAGTACAATTAAGTAAACTCTACAAAAAAATCCTTTATGCAATGCTTCTGATCTCGCTCTTTTTCTTGGCGGTTGTTAACTTTCTTTTGGTATGGATCGTCGTCGGCGTATTTGCCCTCGGCTTTTTCCTTCACAGCGTTGGTGTTACTAGATTTAAACGAAAGCTCTCTTCCTCGAGCGCTCAACAAGAATCTGTTAATGAACCAGAAGGTATGCAGCAAAGCGCAAGCATGAAACCTTCCTCTCTCTTAGTACTCGTTATTTCCGTAATCTTTATTGTTGGAACTAACTCTTATGGTAGCTTTGTGTCAAATTTTTTCGGCATCTCCCAAATTGAAGCTCGACCAAGCTGGCAAACAACCATCGATATCGGAAAAGAAGTATATAAGGAAGACATTGTCTTTGGTTCTGGCCCAAACACCTTTGTAAGAACGTGGGCACTATATAAACCGCGCGCAGTAAATGAAACAGTATTCTGGAGTGTAGACTTTGTCTCAGGAATTGGAACCATTCCCACCGCTTTTATCACTGGTGGACTCATAGTGGCGCTGTCATGGATCATTTTCTTGGGACTATTTATATATAGCGGTATACGTACATTATTGTTTTCGTCGATGCAAAACCGCTTCTCTTATTACATATCCCTTTCTTCCTTCTTGGCGGGGCTTTATCTTTGGATAATGACAATCGCCTATACACCAAACACAGTAATCATAGTACTTGCGTTCTTCTTTACAGGCATCTTTATAGCGTCTTTGAGGCATCACAAAGATAGTTTCAAGGCACGTGAGATTGATTTTGCTAACAATCCAAAAATTGGTTTTGTTATAGTTCTTGTTCTTACAGCTTTTCTTCTAGCGAGTTTTGCAGGTCTTTATGCTGTAGGGAAAGAGTATATTGCTGTCTATCAATTTCAAAAAGGAGTAATTTCATTCAACAGTAGCGGTGATCTTGATGTCGCTGAGAGAGGTGCACTTGATGCAACAAGAATAAGTAATCGTGATCGTTACTATCGTCTACTTGCAGACGTTAATGTGGCTCGCCTAATTGCTTTGCAGACCGAGACGGAGCTTTCAGATGTGGAATTGCGTGTACGTTTTCAAACATTTCTTGCAGGCGCAATTGAACACGGACAGGAAGCAACAAGGATTGATTCATCTAATTACCAAAACTGGGTAACTCTTGGTGGTGTTTACGCATCAGTTGTTCCTTTGGGTCTTGAGGGGGCATACGAGAACGCACTGGTAATGTATGAGAGATCAGTTGAACTTTATCCAACAAATCCCGCTCTATCACTTCTGTTAGCTCGTTTGGAACTTGCCAATAATGATTCTATTCGCGCACGAGAGCTTATAGCAGAAGCGTTACAATTAAAAACAAATTACACGGAAGCAATTTTCTTGTTGTCACAAATTGAAATCCAGGAAGGGAATATCGATCAAGCAATTCAGTCAGTTCAGGCCGCAACTGTCATAGAACCAAATAATCCTGTCGTCTTTTTCCAACTTGGCCTTCTGCATTACAATGAACGAAATAATCAAGAATCTATACAAGCGTTTGAGCGCGCTGTAGGGCTAAACTCGCTGTATTCCAACGCACGCTACTTCCTCGGCTTAACCTATGATCGTGTCGATAGGACGAACGATGCAATCGAACAGTTTGAAAGAATAGAAGAACTTAATCAGGACAATGAAGAGGTTAAGAGTATACTAGTAAATCTACGAGCAGGCAGAAGCCCATTTTCTAGTGATGGTGAAGCAGTAGAACCACCGGAGGAGCGTGATGAGTTACCTCTTGAAGAACCTATAGGGGAAGAATCAGAGGGTGACGGAATCACCACAGATTAGCAAAGGCAAATCATAGTAACCGGTGCTCCTCTAAGGACATGGTTAAAAGGATATTGAGTGTGTTGCAAAAAGAAGTACGCGGCCTCCACGAGGCCGCGTATGTGCTGGCGGTCTTTGCGATTGCTTCACAGGTTTTGGCGTTGCTACGCGACAGAATCTTTACCAGCCAGTTTGGAGCAGGAGAGGTTCTTGATGTGTATTACGCAGCATTCCGCATCCCAGATTTCATATTCGTATCCGTTGCCTCTCTTGTTTCTCTTTCGGTTCTAATTCCATTTTTAACGGAGAAATTAAACTCTTCCAAAAGTGAAGCACGAGAGTTTATCAATAGTATTTTTTCCATTTTTGCGCTTGTCATAATCAGTGTAAGTGCCGTTGCTTTTGTTTTTGCCCCAGATATTTTGTCACGTCTTTTCCCGGGATTAGTGGATGCTGGCAAGTTCTCCGACCTTATATTAATAACTCGTATAATATTACTACAACCAATCCTTCTCGGTTTTTCAAGTCTCCTTGCTAGCGTTGTGCACGTGTATCAAAGATTCATACTATATGCAATCAGCCCACTCCTCTACAACATAGGTATCATCTTTGGTGTTTTAGTGCTATATCCGTCTTATGGAAGCGCTGGTCTTGGAATAGGAGTTGTTATCGGAGCATTACTACATTTATTAATACAGATTCCGTTTATATTGAAGCAAGGATTCTTACCAAAATTCTCATTAGGCAATAGGCTTAAAACGATTAAAAAAGTTATGTTATTGTCATTACCACGAACACTTGCCCTCTCCGCAAATCAGATTGCTCTTATAATGCTTTTTAGTTTTGCGTCACTCATTACCGTCGGCTCCATTTCCGTTTTTAATCTCTCATTTAACTTACAGTCAGTGCCCCTAGCAATTATTGGTGCAAGCTATTCAGTCGCTGCTTTTCCTACGCTAGTGCGATTATATACAAACGGCGATAGGGAAGCTTTTTTTAGTCACGTCACCATTGCGGCACGACACATTATTTTTTGGTCAATTCCCGCTATAGTATTATTTATTGTTCTTAGAGCACAAATTGTCCGTGTTATCCTTGGTTCAGGAGAATTTACATGGACTGATACGCGCCTTACAGCAGCTTCTCTCGCATTCTTTGCAATATCTCTATTGGCTCAGAGCCTCGTTCTTCTCTTTGTGCGAGGTTACTACGCAGCAGGAAAAACCCTAAAACCGTTGATTATCAACGTATTTTCGTCTATTTTAGTTATCGTCTTTGCCTACATTCTTCTTAGAGTTTTCAATAGTTATGACACTTTTAGGTATTTTATTGAATCACTACTTCGTGTAGAGGGTATTGAAGGAACGGGCGTTTTGATGCTCCCACTTTCATATTCGCTCGCGCTTATCATCAATGCGAGTCTCTTTTGGATTTTGTTTCAACGGGACTTTAGTAAGTTTTCAGCCACCCTATCAAACACCTTTTTTGAAAGCCTTTCTGCGGCTGTTGTAATGGGTTTTGTTGTTCACCAATTTCTAAACATATTTGATGATATCTTTGATCTAAACACATTCTTTGGTATATTCTCACAAGGCTTTCTTTCTGGAATAATCGGAATTGCTGCAGGACTCATCATGCTCCACCTGTTGGGGAACATAGAGATCAAAGAAGTCTGGAGAAGTCTTCATAAGAAATTCTGGAAGACACGCGTGATTTCTTCAGAGTAATCTCTACTTACTACAATGGATCCCGATAGTGTTAGGCCGCGAGAGACGGCCAACGGACACAATAGCAATATTATGAAAACAAAGTCGAACATTAATAAAAGTTTGATCTTATGGCAAGGATGGTTTATGTCTGTGTCCTAACACTATTTGGATGGAAATAAAAAACATTAGGAATTTTGTGATTATAAGTCATGTGGACCACGGTAAGTCCACTCTGGCTGACAGGATGCTTGAATTGACTGGGACAATCGAGAAACGAAAGATGCGCGACCAAGTGCTCGACAGTATGGAACTTGAACGAGAGCGTGGCATCACAATTAAAATGCAACCTGTTCGTATGGAGTACGTGAAAGGAGAAAAGATGCACGTTTTGAACCTTATAGACACTCCTGGTCATATTGATTTTTCTTACGAAGTTTCGAGAGCTCTAAAAGCAGTCGAAGGAGCACTTTTGTTAGTTGACTCGACGCAGGGTGTGCAAGCGCAGACTCTATCGACTCTTGAAAATGCACAGGAACAAAACCTTACTATTATTCCCGTACTATCGAAGGTTGATTCTCCACTTGCTCGAGTAAATGAAATTAGAAAACAAGTGAGAGATCTTTTGAAAGTCACGGACGACGAGATACTTGAATGTTCAGGAAAAACCGGCGATGGTGTCCCAGCCCTACTTGATGCAATCATTGTGCGCATACCACCACCAGTCGAAAAAGAAAAGGGTCATATACGATCCCTTGTTTTTGATTTTAAATATTCTTCGCATAGAGGTATTGTCGTTTATACACGCATATTTGAAGGTGAACTTAAAAAAGGTACTGCTCTGCGGCTATACGCGGCTAAGACAACCTTTAAGGCTCTTGAGGTGGGCATTTTCTCGCCAAATGAAGTGCCTACAGATTGTATTGGTCCAGGCGAAATCGGTTATGTCATAACAGGCATAAAGGAGGCCGGCATAGCGTCTGTTGGTGATACATTGCTCGGCTATAAAGATACTGCTAAGGCTCTACCTGGGTACATGAAACCCGCGTCTGTTGTTTGGGCAAGTATTTACCCGGAAAGTCAGGATGATTTTCTATCGCTTAGACAGGCGCTTGAACGCCTACAGTTATCTGATTCATCATTAACATTTGAGGAAGAATCGTCAGGTGCTCTAGGTAGAGGTTTTCGCTGTGGCTTTCTTGGAATGTTGCACCTTGAAATCATTAGTGAGCGATTAAGGCGGGAGTTTGATATAGAAATGATTGTTACAGCTCCAAGCATTACGTATAAAATTGAACACTCAAACGGCAAGAAAGAGACTATTTATACTCCAATACATTTTCCTCAAAACGAAAGTGGAGTGATAGTTCACGAACCATGGATAAATATGCGTATTATCACGCCCCCTAAATATGTTGGTGCATTGACACAACTTCTCTACGAACACGAAGCTATTATGGGGGAATCAGAAACATTTGGTGACGGAAAAAGTCTTTTTTACGCTGAAATGCCACTTCGTGAACTGATGCGGAACTTTTTTTCAAAAATAAAAAATACAACAAGTGGATTCGCATCACTTTCATACGATATTATTGATGAGCGCGCCGCAGACGTAGTTCGTCTTGATGTGCTCGTTGCTGAAGAAGGAGTTCCCGCTTTTTCACGAGTTGTATCAAAGCGACGCGTACAAGAGGAGGCTGAAGCGGTTGTCGAGCGGCTCTACAAGATTTTGCCACGTCAGCAGTTTGTTACAAAGATTCAGGCAGTTGCGATGGGGAGAATTTTATCTTCAAAGAAACTTTCTGCACTAAAAAAAGACGTCACAGGACATCTCTATGGTGGTGATATTACGCGTAAGCGTAAACTTTGGGAGAAACAAAAGAAGGGCAAGAAACGTGCTCTTAAACGTGCTAAGGTCAATATACCACACGACGTATATCTCCAAATGATGCAAGTGAAATAGCCTAAAAACCAAGGCTTCCCGCTCCGGTAAAGAAGAGAGTCATACTGGCGATAATGAGAAGACTCAAAACTATCCAAACGTACTTAAGTTTTTTCTTTATTTTCTTATCAAATAATAGGCTCATGGCTGGAGTTTTATAGGCTCGTATTGTCCGCTATAATAGCATATATGTTTGACTTCCACGAGAAACGTAAAATGCGAAGCTTACTGTACAGTATTCCTTCTTTGGTTTTATTGGGTATTATTGTATTTTTACTTATGTACAGCGTGTGGGGAGTTTTTCAAAAAGAGCGCGAGACGCAAACCAAAAAAGAAGTACGGTCCGAAGTCCTTAATGGACTTTTGGAACGCGAAACGGAATTGCAGACAGAGATCGACCGTTTTAATACAAAGCGTGGAATCGAAGAGGAAATCATCAGCAGGTTTGATGTTGCGCGTCCCGGAGAACAGGTCCTTATTCTTGTTGACGCTCCCAAAAAGGGAGATACAAACACATTTGGTAAACAGCCAAACCTATTTCAAAGATTTCTAAATATTTTTAGATAGCGGGTATAGTTTAGTGGTAGAATGCGACCTTCCCAAGGTTGAGATCGGGGTTCGATTCCCCGTATCCGCACACTGTCCTTAAGGTAAGCAACAGACCGGAGTTCGATATGTTATAATTGAGGCCACCTATTATTCGGTAATTAGCCAAAAATATGGATAAAAAGCCAATCATCTATAGCACACCAACGTGCCATTTCTGTCAGCTAACTAAGGAATTTTTTAAGGAAAAGAACATTGAATATACAGATTACAACGTTGCGGAAGATGCAGACAGACGTCAGGAGATGATTGATAAGAGCGGCCAGATGGGAGTTCCAGTAATCTTCATAGGGGATGAGATGACGGTAGGTTTCGACAAGGACAAGCTCACCGAACTATTGGGGCTATAATAATGTATTTTAAAAAGTGACTCAAGCCCTTCCGGACTTGTTTTACTTTGTATCAGTACAGTCTATGTGCTAGAGTTTTTTTATTGCCCCCGTAGTTCAATGGATAGAATAAATCTCTCCTAAGGATTAGATGCAGGTTCGATTCCTGCCGAGGGCACAACTTGTTGTGCGAGAGGAGAAAGCAAATTTATTTGCTTTTGTCAGGAATCGAAAGCCGGAGCATGTCGCTTTGCGACAGCGAGGCGGGGTCGCGAGTCCGTGGAGTGGAACTTGTGACCGACTCCTGCCGAGGGCACAAAGAGACTTAAAGTTTTAAAATTTTCTGCTACACTTACGCTATGGCAAATGGCGAAGATCTGAAAACGCTTTTAAAAAAGAACCTCGATCTCACGAGAGAAAACAACGTATTACTTCGAAAGATGCGCCGTATGGCCATATATGGAAATATCATCAAAGTTGTGTGGCTTGCGATCATAATAGGACTTCCAGTGTACATTTATTACGCTTTCCTTCAGCCTTATGTTGGCCAAGCACTTGAAATATATAGTGGAGTGGAAACTGGTGTTGGAGGAATAAGAAATTTTCTTGATAAATTACCATTTCTCGGTAATTTTGGTGGGGAATAGCCTGAAAGCGAAAAATAGCTATAATAGAACCTCTGCTGAGGTAGCTCAGTTGGTAGAGCATTTGTTTGAAGAACAAAGGGTCGCCGGTTCGAGCCCGGCCCTCAGCACCAACACTAAAAGACCTGTCATTCAGATAGGTCTTTTAGTGTTGGCATGTTTGGTTGGGCGGTCTCGAAAGACGGAAGCGCGCGTGCTTAAGCACGAGAGAGCGCTGAGTCGAGGTCGAGCGCACTTAGCAAAATTCGAGATATCGAAGAATTTTGCTTAGTGACGGGTGACCGAGCCCGGCCCTCAGCACAAAAAGCAAAAATCAATCATAGCAAATCGCTTAAAGGAGCTGTAGGAGATGACACTCTATGTAAAAAAACGCCGTCTAAGACGACGTTTTAGGGCTATTTAAGTAAAATCTACCCAACAACCTGAACTTCAAGCAATTCAAACGGTTCTCTGCGCAACGGCACAACATTGTCAGTACGTGGTGTGCACACAGGACACTCCCCATCGATAGCCTCCATACGGTGCTCATCACATATAGAAATTGTGGTCCCATTATCTCTTTCAAAAGTATAGATGGTCATGAAAGACCTCCTGTAGTTACATTACTACGTGCATAGTACACTATATAGTATAAAATGTCAATAGCTGTCGTAGGTGACTAAAAACTAAGAAAAAAAGCCGCCTGAGCGACTTTTTTTCTTTCTCTTTAACTTCCTCTAACTTTTAGTTTCGTTTGCTTTTCCTTATCTATTTTTGGCAGACGAATAGTTAGTAGGCCATGTTTTTCGTTTGCCATAGCATGTCCAACTTCGACTTCCTGCGGTAAAAGAATCGTTCGTGAGAACGCACCCCAGTATAGTTCCTGATAAAAATAATCTTCTTCCCTAATCTCTCGTTTTTCTTCCCGCTTCCCGCGGATTGTTACCATATCGCGCGTAATAGAAATATCAAGATTGTCGGGTTTCACTCCAGCAACAATCGCTTTAATAACTATCTCATCTGGCGTATTGTAGACATCTACAATAAGTTGACCTTCTTCATCATTTTCTTCTATAGAGTCCTCGCTCACACTCTCATCCAAGACATCATCAGATGCCACTTGGCTGACCTCCCGTTCATCTAGCGCCTCCTCTTCAGAGTCGTCAACATTCACTGTACCAGTTAACCTTTCAAAAAATGATCTTCCACCTTTTGCCATAATGTTACTCAATTAAGTCTCTATTATACAACTTTTTAACCTTTTCAAACAATAAGATAAGAGCAATGATGCCTACCCAAACGAAAAAGAATACTAAAAGTAGCTTTTCTCCATTGCTGTTAATTATAAAGAAGTTGAAAGTTGCATGCAACACAATCGCAAGTACAAGACCGATACTTACATATAGCTTCTTTAGACCAGGTGTTTTATAAAAACCAAGTGCGATTGAAGCTCCCACGACGGCTGAGGCAAGGGTGTGTAGTAAAGTGGCACCAAGAAATCGAAAGTTTCCTGTTAGTATTGTCTGTATGATACCGCCGTCTATGAGAGGGTCTAAAAGGAAAAGTGCGTTTTCAAGCGCAGCAAAACCAAGTGCGATCGTGATCATATAAATAAGTCCATCAATCGGTTCATCGTTACTTTTTCTTCGCAACACAAACAAATATCCAGCGCCGTATTTCAAAAGTTCTTCAATTGCCGCAAAGACAAACCAGACAGTACCGCTGAAATAAAAGTGGATAACTTCTTTCTCCAAGAGAATTTCAACTCCCTTCTCTAAAAGAATCGCAAATGGTATTACCAACATTCCAACCACAAAAGAAAGAAAAATCATTCCACGCGGTTCCGGACGTGCCTTGTCTTCACGTAACCAAAACCACAGCCACAAAAGGGCAGGGAGTATACCACCCAAAAGTGCGAAAAAAAGTGTTGTGCCACTTATCTCGACCATATTATTTTGTGTCAGGCCAAGACTCTACAATAAGCATATTTTTTTTATTGTCTAAGTGTAACCAGATCTCTTCAGTAATGAACGGCATAAACGGGTGGAGTAGTTTTAAGGACGTTTCAAGTATGTGATTAAGTGTCCAAGCCACTGAAACTTTTTCGGTTTCGCTACCATTTCCCAGAACTCCTTTACTTTCTTCAATGATAACATCAGCGAAGCGGTGCCAAAAGTAATGATAGATTTTCTCTGCCGCAAGATAAAATCGAAAACTATCCATATCTTTAGTTATTTCTTGAACCAAAAGACTCAGCTCTTTTATACGCTTTTCATCTTTATCTAACAGTTTCGGTTTTTTACTCATGTCGACATCTTCTGTATTCTCCAAAACAAAACGTGTTACATTCCAAATTTTATTTGCAAAATGCTTATAACCTTTTACTTTACTTTCATCGAAATTTATATCATTTCCTATTGCTGTTCCGACAAGCAGACCCATCCTAAGAGCATCTGCTCCGTATTTATCTATCATATCAATCGGATCAATTCCGTTTCCAAGAGATTTGCTAAACTTTCGCCCACTTTTGTCTCGAACCAAACCATGGATCATTACAGTCTCAAACGGCACTTGTCCTAAATGAAAACCACTCATAAGTATCATCCTTGATACCCATAGCGGAAGGATTTCATATGCAGGAGACATAAATGACGTTGGGTGAAATGTTTTCAAGTCTTTTGTTTGGCGAGGCCAACCCAGCGTGGAGAATGTCCATAGGGCAGACGAAAACCATGTATCAAGAACATCTGTGTCTTGCTTCCACCCAGCCCCCTTTGGGGCTTCGAGTCCACAGTACACATCGCCCTCTTTGTACCAAACAGGGATTCTATGCCCAAACCAGATTTGTCTGGATATACACCAATCATGAAGATTATCGATCCAATGAAAGTAAATCTTCTTAAATCTCCTCTGCGGCATTTCTATTGCTCCACTTTGAACGGCTATACGCATTAATTGTTTTAATGTAATCTCGCTACCGCTTTTGATACCGGGTATCTCCGAGTGGGGGATTGTAAACTTTTTATCTACAGCAATAAACCACTGTTCCATAATCTGTGGTTCGATTATAGCTACTGTTCTTTCTGAGGTTGCTACATTGTGTATATATTTCTCATCAACTTTCACGACTAGCCCTTTCTTCTGTAGTTTTTCAACAATCTTTTCTCGAGCATCTGATATTTTCATACCTTCAAATTCTCCGGCTATGGGGAGGAGCTTTCCGTACTTATCAATTATTTGTTCTTTATCTAAATTATGTCGCTCGGCTATTTCAAAGTCTATAGCACTATGCGATGGGGTAATGGTCATAACGCCCGACCCTATCTCTATATCAGAAGCTTCATCTTTTATTATGGTAGCGGTAATAGGACCGTTAATCCATTCAAGCTCAAAAGTATCTCCGTGTTTGTAGTTTTTATAGCGGGAGTCGTCAGGATGTATAACAACATACTTGTCACCGAATTTGGTTTCTGGACGTGCTGTTCCTATAACGAATGGCCCATATTGAAGATAATAAAATTTCGATGCTTCTTCTTTGTAAACAACTTCGTCATCTGATATCGTAGTTTGTCCTTTTGGATCCCAGTTAATTATTCGGTGTCCGCGATAGATAAGCCCAGCGTCATACATCCGTTTAAATGCTGTCGCGACAGCTTCACTTCTTTTTTCGTCAAGTGTATATGCATAACGAGACCAGTCTAAAGAGCTACCCATCTTTCTTATTTGATTAAGGATGGTACTTTCGCTTTCCTTTGCATATTTCTCGACACGCTTTACCAGCTCATCTCGCCCAAGATCATGTCGAGTTTTTTTCTCCTCCTTCTTTATATTCTTCTCAACACGAGCTTGGGTGGCAATGGCAGCTGAATCAGTACCAGGCACCCACAACACCTTCTTACCTAACATCCTCTTATAACGAACCACAGCGTCTTGTAAGGAGCTTTCATACGCATGGCCGATGTGCAGTATTCCCGTGACATTTGGTGGAGGAAGGGTAACAGTAAACGGCTCCTTATGTCGTTTGGGTAGCTTGTCAGGGTTAAAAAAGCCGCTTTTTTCCCAAGCGTTATAGATTTTACTCTCAGTTTCTTTAGGATTATATGGCTTTAAAAACTTCTCATGCATAGATGAAATCATATCATAGTTAAGAACTATCTTAGAACACTGGATTTGACACAACACGTCTTAAATAACCAGAACAAAGCGGAAAGTCCATATTTGATTCAATGTCTTTTATAAAGGACATTATATAGGACATTGTTAGCAACAGCGTAAAATATGCACCATGTAAAAGACATAACGTAAGTATAGACAAGGGACTTTATTTATTACGTAAAACATTTTCTTTAATTGACACTGTGAGTCTAAAGTATAAAGTGGTGTCGTACACGTATATTAATCTTACTTACAGTTACTTAGGCGTTTATGCGTACCACATTTGAAGCAAGGAAGGGAATTGCGCTAGCACTATATGGGCTAGGGCTATTTTCGTTTTCTTTTGTAATGGCTTTTACGGTCGCTTTTGTGACTGATACCCAAGAAGTTCTAGCGACAGGTGGTACAGATGAAGAAAAGATAACAATTTGCCACGCAACTGGAAGTGATACGAATCCTTGGAATACGCTGCATGTAAGTGAAAATTCAACAGGTGGTCATTTTGACGAACAGGGAACTCCAGAGGCAGGTCACGAAAGCGACCTCCTTCTTTCTGGACACGTAGATTGTCCGCAAATTGAAACTTTGGGTTCAATTAGCGTATGTAAGACTATAATTGACGAGCATGGGAATATAGTTGATGGCGCGAGTGTGTCAGGTTCATTTGAAATAAGTGGACGAACAGGTCCGGGTGAAGTAGGAACACTTCCAACATCAAATTTTGCAACCCCACTTTCGTTCAATGCAGACGTATTTAATTCAGCTCCAGGAGATAATGGAGATGACGCACAATGTGTCACATATAGTGACTTAACTCTTGGTGGATACTATTACGATGAAGAAGTTATAGTGGGAGTTGGATGGGAAACCCCACTTTATAACGACCAGTTTTCTATAGACGTAACATCCGTAGGTGATTTCTTTGTATACAACTTTGATGGGCCAGATAACAATGTTGACGGACACATAGTTTTGACGAATAACAGGCCGAACCGAACACTTATTGTCCTTAATCAAATAAAGGACGTTGTTCCACCTCCTCCTCCACCACCTTCAGCCCCATCTTGCTCCTTGGCGACGGGAAACGACATAACAATAGTTAATTTCCCATCTGGAAAGATCCGTTCTGACCAGACTTTATCTAACGCTACCGCTGGACCTGTTTCAACAAGTCTTCCAGCTGGCAGTTACGAGGTGTCCTTGATGGCTTGGGATGGATACACAAATAGGGTTAATACCTCTCAACCAAAGGAAACTTATTTTGCGCGCCTAGGCTTTAACGGCGCTAGCGTTGTAGATTCGAGTCCTACCAGCGATCTTACAGACAATGTTGTAGAGGCAACATTTTCTGGTGTGGTTGATTCATCTCTTGTACTTCCAACAATAGTTAACGAAGTAACTGCGTATCACGAAGTTTATCCAGACACATCTAATGCAAACAGTGTTGTACCTATTTGTGCATCATTTAAACTTCTTGAAGAACCAGAAGAGAAATTTACTATCTCTGCATCAAAGATTGTGTGTGAAGACGAAACTTCACTTCCAAATTTTGGGGGAGGTGGGCCAGACATAACTTCGACCACAGCAACTGATTTTGTAAACACACATTCAGGGTGTTTGTTAGAAGATGGATGGAGTTTTCAGTGGGGAGATCAATCGGTCACAAACCCTGGCGACAATACCGGTGCCGCATCGGGAGGATGGACAACTTTTGGTCCAACAGACAATAACGGCGTTATCGAAACTGAAATTGTAGGTTTGGATCTAAATAGCGTTGAACGGATTTGGGTACGCGAAGTCTTCCAAAGTGATTACATACCTTTTACGCATGGAGGCGACAAGTCAAATGTGTCTGCAGAAATGTATTGTTCTGCTGACGTATTAAACTATGACAATTTTGATTTTATTAAACCAGTAGTAGCAGACGAAACTTATTACTGTGTTGCATTTAATGTGCTAGAACAAACCCCTGAAAACCAAAAGCCAGTTATTACACTAAGAGGTAGTACTACTGTTGAGGTCCTTCTAAACGGAACGTACAACGAAGAGAGTGCTGACGTAGACGACCCTGAAGACGGCGACATCGATAACAAGCTTGTTATAGATGCCATCGCATTAAACGTAAATGTTGTTGGTACATATTTTATTACTTACAACGCCACAGACACAGCAAACCTTGCCGCAGATACAGCCACGCGTACGGTTAAAGTCATTGATTCACCTCCACCTCCACCACCTCCACCACCACCTGTATGTACAAGTAACTGTGGCGGCGGAGGCGGTGGTGGACCGATTTCGCATCCACTAACTATATTTAACGAAAAAGTAATTGTTATCTCCGAGGGAGCAGCAATAATCACCTGGGAGACGAACCGGCCGTCTGACAGTCGTGTTGTGTATGACCTTGAGTCACACACTGTGGGGCAACTAATACTAAACACTGGAATTGGTCCATTGAATCTTGACTACGATTTCTCAACTACCGGGAATCCAGACACTGTAACAAAGCACTCAATATTGGTGACAAGTATAGAGCTAGAAAATATTCACTACTTCCGACCAATGTCGGTAGAGAAAAACGTGCGTGTCATCGGTGTCGAGCTAAACGCCCTTATCGGTGGCTCATGTGGTCAATACCTATTTGAATTCATTAAGATTAATGACGCAAACAATCCGGAAGAAGTTAGGAAGCTACAGATCTTCCTAAACGATTTTGAAGAATTCAATCTTGACGTAACCGGCGTATATGACCGGGTTACCTATGACGCTGTGGTTGAATTCCAAAACAAATACGGAAATGATGTATTGAGTCCGTGGGGACTTGAAAGTGATACTGGATATGTATATCTAACAACACGAAAGAAAATCAATGAGATTTACTGCAGATTTGAGATCTCATTCCCATTGACACTCGATCAACAAACAGAAGTCGAGGCATTTAAAGCACTTCTTGAGAGCCTTGAAGCTCAAGGTCTACCATTACCGGCTACAGGAGGGGTTGGATTGGCGCCTCCTCCACCAGCAGAGACTGGTCCATCCTTTGTGGACACAGGGGCTCCAGAAGAGCTAGCTGTAGGCGATATCCCGTCGCTAGACGGTGACGATGATGAAGAGCTTACTGAGCTCGCAGAGGGAGAGGAAACAGTAGACCCAAACAGCTTAGCGTCGGCTATTGAAGCGGCACAGAATATCGGTGGTGGAAGAATCGAAGCGTTCTTTAACCGCATCGGAGATCTTTTGAAGAGGGTATTTAGGCGGTAATTTTATAAAAGACATTCTAAAGGACATCATAATATCCCCACAACTATGGGGATATTATGTTTATAAGTTGTTTATGTACCTGTTTAGAACGTGTTCAAAATCTCTCCCTGCCTGCGAAGCCGGTGTTTTATCTGCAAGCACTCGTCACAGTATCAATGTAGCTACGGCTACACTTCAACCTCCGACTCGACTTCCAGCCACAAACACCGACTTCTCGGCTTGTGAACACAGATTATTGAATACGTTCTAACTAACCACTCAAACGTAAGTTGCCTTTTGCAGTGAGATCAGCAGGGTCTATGTTTTTACCCGCCAGATGTCCAAAATAGCCTGAAATACCTATCATTATGGCATTGTCTGTCGATAAGCCTTGCGCCGGAGTATGAAGGGTGAGATCTGGCATATCAGCCGATACTAGCCGCTCAAAGGCTTCTCGTATAGCATCGTTCGCCGACACTCCACCTCCGATAACAAGCGTCCTAGCTTTAGTCTCATCTATGGCCCTCTTGGTCTTTTTTATAAGGATTTCAACAACTGCGTCCTCAAATTCACGAGCAAATTTTTCTTTCACATCAGTCGTCATCTCCAAATTTTTTATTGCGTATAAAACTGCAGTCTTAAGGCCGGAGAAAGAGAAGTCACAATCTTTAGTATTAAGCATGGGACGTGGGAGTGTTATATCCCTACTTGAATCTTTTCGCTTCCGTGACATCTTGGCAAGACGAGAAATTTCTGGCCCACCAGGATATGGAAGATCTAGCATGCGTGCTACTTTATCAAATGCCTCACCAACAGCATCGTCACGAGTTTGTCCTACAAGTTTATATGATTGCAAGTCTTTTGTTGCGATAAGTTCAGTGTGCCCACCGGAGATTAAAAGTGCAAGTAAAGGGAATTTTGGCGCTGATAAAGAAAAGTTTTTACCTTTTCTCTTAATAAGGGAGGCATAGACATGTCCTTCCATATGATTGACCGGAATAATTGGTATGTTCCATACGTAAGAAAGTGCAACTGCAAAATTAACACCAACCCATAGGGCAGGTTCAAGACCTGGGCCGTTGGTCACAGCAATCACGTCAATGTTGGGTTTTTTGACGTTTTGTAGGAACAAAATCATTTGTTTTAGAAGTTCAGGCTCACGCTCCAATATATGTGAAAGTTCTTCTTCGTAAATATTTGTGTTTCCCTCTTCAAGAGCGTTTGCGTCTTTAAGTGTTTGCTTCAGAATGGGAATGAGATTCTTAGCATGTTCGCGTTTTGCAAGGTTTGGATATACTCCGCCAAACTTTGCATGGAGTTTTGCTTGCGAAAGGAGAGTGTCGCCGAGCACTGTAAACGTGCTTTCGGAGATGTCCCCAGAAGCTTCTATTAATGAAACCGCCGTCTCGTCACAAGAGGTTTCTATAGCAAGAATTTTCATATTGTGGGCGATACAGGACTTGAACCTGTGACCCTCTCAACGTCAATGAGATGCTCTACCAACTGAGCTAATCGCCCATAACAGTAGACACAATACACTCTTTTTGTGCGCGATTCAATCTATTGTAACCAATATAACTAAACATTTGTTAGAATAAGCGTATAAGTATGAAAAAGATTGTTACTATCGGTGGCGGCACAGGAAGCTTCGTATTACTCCGAGGGCTCCGTGAGTACCCATATGATATAACAGCAGTAGTCACAATGTTTGATTCGGGAGGGTCGAGCGGAGTTCTTCGCGATGAGCATGGTGTACTGCCCCCAGGGGACATAAGGCGATGTCTTGTTGCCCTCTCAAGCGGAGAAAAAGAAGAAACACTCCGACAGTTGTTTAGCTACAGATTTGAAAATGGCTACTCTCTTATGGGGCATAATTTTGGTAATATCTTACTCACTGCGCTCACAGAGATTTTTGAAAATGAAGAAACGGCAATACGCGAAGCGGGAAAACTTTTAAATATTAAGGGAACGGTGCTTCCGGTGACTTTAGAGAAAGCACACCTGTGTGTTGAGCTCGAGGATACTACCATTATAGAAGGGGAAACACACATAGACATACCAAGACACGATGGAAACATGCTAATAAAGAGAGCATTTCTTAGACCAAAAGTCCGCGCATACGAAGAGGTTGAAAAGGCGATTGAAGAGGCAGATATCATCATCATTGGTCCTGGAGATCTTTACACATCGCTCATTCCGAATCTCATAGTCAAAGGAGTTACGGAAGCAATCCAAAAAAGCAAGGCCCAAAAAATATATATAATGAATCTTATGACTAAGTGGGGAGAAACCAACGACTTTATGGCGTCTGACTGCGCGAGGGTGGTCTTGGAATACCTTGGGCTGGCTAAGTTTGATTACACGATTTGCAACGACAGCAAAATGCCCAAGAAACTTCTTGAAAAGTACGTAGCAGAAAAGAAGTATCCAGTCTTGATCGACAGCGACTTGGAAGAATATACAAATAAAAACATTAACGCAGATATATACAGCGGGGAAAACATTCTTCGCCACGACTCAAAAAAGCTCGCTAAGGTGATTGTGTCCATACTAAAATAAATGAGCGAGCTTTACGACTCATTCGACACGACTTAAGAAAATTTTTTGACTTAGTATTAATAAGTGATATTGTTCTCTTGTATTTTGTACCTTTTATAACCCACTCTAGGGAGAGTCACATGACGTGGAAAACACGGCCAGAAAAGAGTGTTCGAGAAGACAATGTCCCAAAGGATATGTATGACAGTGTTAATAGCTTAGTAGAAACGACAATTGACCTTACAACTTTCAGTAAAAATGTCGATATCTCAAGCGAATTGACCTTGCCTTATGGTTCGGTGATCCTTACATACGTCAAATACCGGGCTAACCAAGATCCTGAATTTGTCATCATACAGGATAACATGTTGGAGGTTCTTGAAGAGAACGGATGTTCGAAGGATCTTGATCTTCGAGCGCTCGATTACGAAACTAAGAGTCATACTCTAAGGGCTAAAGAGCAGACTCCAGGCGACTGGTTTAACTTTGTAAAAATGGATCGGATGGAACTGGAAAATAATCCTTTCATTGGGATTTTTGCCTCGAGGTTTGGCATCTCATCGCGTCGTCTCGTAAAATATATTTTTGAGTTTGCACCGAAGAGAAAGAGTGATGTATCAGAAGATACCAAGCTTTCAGAGCATGACATCGCTCTCACATCACACACATGAAAGAATGGAACCGCCGAGGAGAATCAAATTCTTCCCGGCGGCTTTTTGTTATGTTGTTTGGTCTGACCAACCTCACTAAGGTGATTTGTAACCAAAACAGGACGAAATTGGACGCAGGGCACGACGTCAGGACGTCGTGCCTTGCGTGTGTGATTTGTGTATGAAATCATAACCTTTGCTCGAACTTACTTCCAATTTGCGAGTGCATTGACAAATATCCAAACTACGGCATATTTGTGGTAGGAATATATGATCAGAAGGAGGTGAGAGAATGCTGATTCAGAAAATGAAATTCCTAAGCGACGCGGAAAACCGTGGAACATTCTTTGACAGAATATCCCAGCTCTTTCCAAAGAGAGACCCTCGATATGAGGTGATTGAGCGGGCGTACAACGATGCAGAGGATGCCTTTCGGGGAGTGTACCGTGAAGATGGAGAAACGCGCTATTTTGAACATGTGCGCGCAGTAGCTCTGCTTGTGATGGTTTGGCTTCGTGTAAAAGATCCAAATCTCATTATTGCATCTTTGCTTCATGATGTCGTAGAGGACTGTAAAGAGTGGTCAGTCAATAGAATTGAGAGAGAGTATAACAGGGAAATAGCACTCTATCTCGAGTGGCTATCAAAGCCACCACTAGAGAAGTTTGGTGGTGACGGAGAGGCGCGGAATCATTTCTATCACAGTCGTTTTAGTATGGCACCACGCGAGTTTTTTATAATTAAACTCTCTGATCGCTTACACAATCTTGTTACGCTATGGAGTTGTCCGATAGCGAAACAGGAAAGGAAGATTCTAGAGACAAAACTGCACTACCTTCCTCACGCGGAAAAGCACATCATACTTATCCACGAATTGGAAGAAGCAATTGCAGAAGTTGAAGCTTCTTGGAAAAAGTAAAATCAGTGGCAAGCGGGCGTCGAAAGGCGCCCGTTTTTTTATCGGAAAAATGTAATTAAAGCATATTTATATATCTGTGACCCAAGTGGGACGAAATTGGACGCAATGTACGACGTCAGGACGTCGTGCCTTGCGTGTGTGATTTGTTCACTCGAGCAAAGCACCTAAGCAGGATTTTAGGTCAATATGTTTTGAAACTCGCTCTATAAGAAGCCTCTTTAATTCGGGGTTATTTCTTTCGTATACATCAGGTATGTTCAGATCGTACACATCTTTATTTTCTAAAGAAAAATTGTTCTTCAAGTATGTTAAATGTCCATCTTTTGCTTCTGACATAACAAATATAACATCCGCCCAATCTACTAATTCTTGATTTATTTGCGATCCATATGTGGCATGAGTACCTGCCGATTTAGTTTCAATTTTTGGACAATTTGCAAAAAGTTTTTCAGCAGTCACACTCCTTTGTATGTTTGCCGTACAAATAAATAAGATATTCATATCTCTACATTGCTTCCCAAACTTCGTGAGCATCGTCTGCATCTAGTCCGGTTTCGTTTATAAAATCTTGAAGTTCTTCTGCTTTATCCTTATCAAGATCATACTCGTCCATTAATTCTTTAGTTTCTTCATCCATGATTGTTGAGTTTTCTTCTTCCCATACATCGAGCATAACAAAATTACGCAATTAATTCCATAATTAATAATACATGGTATGTTAAATAGTACATGAGGATTTTTTATTTTTGCTTTGGCCAAATAATTTAAGTATATGAATAACCATTCACTAAAATTTTGGGACAAAATGTGCAGCTCCGTCGCGTCCACTGACAATTTCAAGTTTTTCTTTGACGGAAAATTTAAGACAGCGAAGCTGACCATAAAACATTTCGACAGGTGCAGTAATTACCAAGATGACACAGAGCGATTTTAGAGGCGGTGAACTGAACAGGAGTGATTTCTTGCTTCGGCTCGCCCACACCAAGACTAATATGTGGCTTATATTTTTCACGAACACTGGTTTTGGCAAACCCACTTACCCAAAACATGGGCACTTCGTTTACGCGTGGCGGTGTGTGAAACATTTCTTTCTCAACTCCGTCGTAAGTGAAGATAGAACTCATTTCATCGCAGATTGTTTCATGCAGTTTCTGAAGTTCTGGCGTTTTTTCTATCTCAAGGCTGGAAAGTGTTTTGCCGTCGGGGTGAGTCGAGCTTTTGGTGTGAATTATCGTAAGATTGAGCACGGAAAATTTTTTGGCAAGAGCGTCCAATTTACGACTGACTTCCGGCAACTCGTCTTTCGTAATCAGCCCCATCAACAGCGTGATGTGTGGAATGCAAATTTTAGCGTCGAGAACGTAATTTTCTGCAACAGTATCAGGAAAAGTTTTGTTGATACCGATTGCAAATTGCAGCACCTCAGCAGGTGGTATTAAAACTATATCAACAGCGATTTCATTTGTATCCATAAAGACGAATTGAATGAAAAAATTTCTTTTATTCTTATAAAATGTAGTTCAAGCTGATTTGTTTTCAGATTTTTGGCACTTGTGGAGAGGCCATTCGGCTCTGAGAACCTCAGGCTCGAATGAGGAGGGTAATTATTAACGTAAGGACGTACGTCAGTATGTACGTACTGACGTTGGAGGAAGGGATTCGAACGGCGGAAAAACAAAGTCTGAGAGACTTTGTCTGAGAGACTTTGTTTTGAGCCCAAACCAAGCATGCTTAGCATTTTACGAAGCATCGAGGCAAGATAGTTAGCGATGGGGAAAATGATATCAGACACCTTTAAACACCTGATCAATAAAAATAGAATACCGAACGATAAACTCTTGAGCAAGACAAAAAAATTAGAAAAGTCCTAATTTATGTAAATCTGAATAAGAATATTTATGCTTCTTTTAAAAGATTAACAACTCTATCAACAAGATCACTAAGATGTGTGTTAGATTTTACAAACAGTCCACTTATGCCAGAATTTTTTATTTCCTCAAGTTCGTCTTTGGTACTAATAGAACTTATAAGATTTGTTAAGACGATGATGGGTATGTCCTTAGTCTTCTCGTCCGCTTTAACCCTTTTTATTAGTTCACGACCATCCATCTTTGGCATCATCAAGTCGGCAATAATAAGATCGAAAGTGTCATTTTTGAGTTTATCCAATGCCTCCTCCCCGTCTTGAGCCCAGTCAGATTTTGCACCTTCAACTTTCAGAAGCCTCATCAACATTTTACCTAAAAACAGATCATCCTCAACGAGTAGAATATTTTTGTTTTTTA
Source organism: Patescibacteria group bacterium (assembly GCA_022574205.1). GTDB lineage: Bacteria > Patescibacteriota > Minisyncoccia > Phycocordibacterales > JACZSL01 > JACZSL01. The sequence goes on along the minus strand of JACZSL010000009.1, from coordinate 3,032 downwards.
ATCTCATTATTTATTTTATATAGTAAAAAATTATTTATTTATTTATTTTACCACAGGAAGCTCTATGTAAAAAGTTGTGCCGTTATTTTCCTCTGATTCAAACCTAATAGTGCCTCCAAAAAGCTCCACAATTGATTTCACTATATATAGTCCTAAGCCTGTTCTACTACTTATCAAATTAACAGCATTTGAAGCCCGATAGAACATTCCAAATATTTTTTCCTGTTCCTGCTTGGGAATACCAATACCGAGATCAGAAATCTTAATATTAATTTTGTCTGGATTTAGCCCTACTGATATATTAACTGGACAAACTCCATCTTTATCATTATGACAATATTGAATAGCATTTTCAATAAGATTCTGGAAAACTTGATAAAGCCTATCATTGTCGGCCAAAACTTTTGGCATAACCTTTGGTTTGTCAAATTTAAGTAAAACATTGTGTGTCTTGGCATAGACCGACAAATCATCTACAATTTTTTCAAGAATCACATCAAGTGATACTGCTTTAAGATTAAGATACAGATTGCCTTTTTCAATTTTTGTTATATCAAGCATTTGATTAACCAAGCTAATTAAGTTTTCATTAGACTCTGCTGTTTGAGCAAGAACTTCCCTCTGTTCATCATTTAACTTGCCGAAGCTCTCATCCAAAAGCATTTCCACATTACCTTTTGTAACAGTCAACGGTGTTCTAAGTTGATGCGAAGCAATGGCTACCAGTTCACTTTTCGATCTATCTAAAAGCTTCTCTTCGGTAATATCCCTAATCCAGATAAGATGTCCGAAGGATGTGGGATCCTCACCGTCACTGATTAATAAACTCTGAAAAAGTAGTTCAAAGATGAGATGAGAGACTTCAGCTTCCGGTATTTTTAACGTCTCCCCAGCCATACATCTCTCTAAATATTCTTCAACAGGGAAGCCTTCAAATTTATTAAATAATTTTTCCAGGACCAGAGAATCGTCCATATCGTCAAATTTGATTATTTCTCTGGCTTTGTTATTAATAAAAGTAACCTGGCCATTCTTATTAAAAAGAATGGCGCCTGTGTTCATATTTTGGGCAATCCTGTTTAGTTTACTTTTTTCTTGTGAGAGTTCTTTTGTTCTGTCTTTGACTTTTTTTTCAATCTCCTTTTTCTCCTCACGCAATAATACATTGGCTTCCGTCAACTCCTTTGAGCTAATATCGAGCGCCCGCTCCATCAGACTATATTCCTGATCACTTTCAGTATATGTCTTATTTACTTGCTCAAGGAAAACTCTTTGCTCTTCAGGGACATTTTGAAGTGAACCGTAACAACGAATTAACTGCCGCTCAAGCGCCTTATGCATGTTAAAAACATTTTTATCCTTCCTTAAAAGTAGTGATGGTCATCGTTTGATTATGAAGTTGGCATTGTTTCTCTGTTGGAGCAACAGGAGATATTTCACCGTACGAATAAAAACCGGTAATAACAGGACCATCTCCAAGTTCTTTTCTCACCGCCTCTGTTTCCTGTTCGATTTTCTCTTTTAAAACCAATTTTCTGCCAACACAGCTAATCAATATCGCAAGTTCCGGCGAGCTTCCGGCAAATGCTTCTCTGCTCATGCCGGCAGCACTCTTTGCCCCATTTACTAGTTTTTCAAAATTAACCTTCATTAAGCTAACAGAACTACCTACTGGCAAATCACCAGCAAATGTCATGCTTTGCTTTTCCTCATCAACAGCGAGGAGTGTTCTGACCACTTCTACACTGCTGCCATCTTCTTTCTTAAGAACAAGATTCAATGGGAATAAAAGTCCTGAACTCGGAAGATCTTTTGCTTGATCACCTAAATACCTTTTGTAGAGTTCCAGTGCTGGTTTATCATCAAGCTCATATAAAACATTTTCTTCTGCTTTAGTAACCAGTCTCATCGGGCCGAATGTATCCCACCCCCCAAGCGAGCCATAACCAATTTTTAGAGACTCTCCATAAAAACCAACGAGTACTAGAGTGCCGGATGTAGGAACTTCGTTCAGTCCTACAACTGTTTTCTTAAAATCGGATCCATCACCAACAAGACCACCTGTTACGGGAACATCCTCTGGTAGATTGTCTGTAAGACCTTTAACAAGCTTGGTGCCGTTTACCTTCAGCCCGTCTGAAAAAATCATGGCGTGAATCAGTCCTTCCTTCGGCAATTTGCTTGCCAGCTCCGCTCCCTTATTTTCACTATCTTGCCCTTTTTCAATGACAGTCTGTTCGAATTTTATCTCTGATTTTTCAAAATAGATGGCAACTACAGACAGTGAATCATCCCTGACCGTTGTATCTACGATTTCCCCCGCCGTGGAATTCATCAATATTGCGGAGTTAGGATATGAAGCTTTTAAGGTATCGTAATGTTCTTTATTTTCCAAAACAGCTCTGCCGCCAAAGACTAACACCCATTGGGGAGTTTTGTCTCCAAGAGTATTTGAGAGCGTCTTCCATCCTTCTTCTTCAGTCCAATATTTTTGTTCAATTTTCATAATATATTATTTACTAATTCAATCACTAAAGGCATACTCACCGATATTATATCATAAGGTCAATAAACTACTACAATTAGTGTGAATTAGAAAAATCCGAGCTTACTCTGCTTTTTCTTCTTCTGATTTTTTATTTTAGTAGACCTCAGGACTAGGTATAAGACTAGACAATCGGGACATTTCCGCAAGAGGTTGTCTATCTTTTTCTCGATTCCTCGAAAAATCTTAGGCAACCTTTTCGAATCCCGAACTCGACAAGATATCAAATACGTGTGCCGAAAGGCACTAGTATTTGATATTGCGGGCTACCTCGAGCTGGAACCGTGATCGGTCAAGCTTTGCAAGGCTATTTTCAATGATTTTATAATATAAAAATAAGGCTCCTCGAGCACCTTTAATAAAAAGTGACAAAAGTGACACATAATCACTATGTAAAGTTACACCCTAGTGTCACTTTATTGAGTAAATTCCCTCTATCGTATCCCTGTATCAAAGGTAATCGTGTATTCGGATGTCTCATTTGCTC
>JACZSL010000002.1 GCA_022574205.1 Patescibacteria group bacterium | reverse complement strand
TGAATGCACGAATACAAAAAGGTTCTTTGGTTCTCGGACTACTGCTTTGTGCGTCTGTAGTCATTACACTATTTCCGGGTAGCGTACGCGCTGACCACGTAGCCCCCAACCCGTGTAAAGGAATCACAGAATTCGTAAAGGAACCTGTTCCAACTGGAGCAGGCATTCCAGGCTCCAGAGCAGGAGAGGTGCCCGTATTTGACGACGATACACAGAGAAACTTAAGCCTAATGATTGAGCTACTTTCAAAGATGTCTCAATTTTCTCAATCTGCGGAACTAGAGACACGAAGGTCCTCTAATTATCTTCGACTCCTTTGTGAAAAAGAGTATGAGTTCGATCACACATTGCAGCACGCGTGGGCGGAGATTATAGATCAGTTTGTTATTGAAACAATCAATTGGGTACAGACGGTGTACAACAACAACCCTATATTTGTTACGAACCAGTCTGTGTATTACAAACTTGTTGACAAAAATGTTTTTAGCACTTTTGTTCAGGAAATTGCTGTTTCTCAAATAGGACCTAATAATAAAAGAGATATTCTTCGGTATCTTTTCACCAATCGTTTTATTGATAGATTTCCTTATCCGCTAGCTGACGTTCTTAATGTGCCCGAGTTGGCTCCGGATGAACTGCCGCACAATTTGCAAAGATTTTATACAGAAGAAGAATGGAATAGGCTTACGAAGGCTGAAGGTAATGTTGTTGGTGTCATAAACATTGCGCAAACAGAGCTCGACAGAAGGATTCGAGAGACCAGAACAAATGAAGTAAATAAGCTCAATTGGGGTCGAGGTTTCTTTTCTTATGAGGTGTGTGATCTGACGCTTTTTACGCGTCTTGTCAACACAGAATTCTCAACCAATCTGCAAAAATTCCCTCAAGACAGAAGAAACTGTCGTATCGTCACGCCCGGCTCTCTCATACAAGACCAAACATCGCTTGTGTTAGGATCTGCTCTCCGTCAAATGGAGCTTGCGGACGAGGTTGATGAATGGGTAAGTGCCAATGCGTCGCTTGCTCTTCGCAATATACTTGGGGATTATGGTCTTAATTTGGATTACGCCCTAAATAGTGGTTATGACGCATTCGTATACGGAACACAAGACGCTCTTTCTCCTAAAGACCTCTCCGACTATGTCAACGCTGGTGTTGATAGGGCAAACGACCTAGTAGACCAAGTTGCGAAGCGCATCGATGAATTAAACGCCAACGCTCCAACCCTAAACACTAGTATTAATTCTCTATACCCAGCAGAGTTTCAGATAGGACAAGAGGGTTTTGGTTCGAGGAGATATCTTGAAAGAGCTGATCTTGTAGGGGCTTTAAGCAATCTCTTGGGTGGAGATCCTTTGAATCTGATACCGTCTCTAGACCCAGACCCGGGGGGGTCACCGCCGCCTCCGCCGCCGCCGCCGCCGCCGCCGCCGCCGCCGCCGCCGCCGGGATTTCTTCCGCCGCCGCCACCACCACCGCCACCGCCGCCACCACCGCCACCGCCGCCACCGCCGAGATTACCACCGCCGCCGCCGGGATTCCCACCGCCGCCGGGATTCCCACCGCCGCCATTCCGTTAGTTTTAGAGCAGATAATTTTTCCGGCTTGAATACAACATAATGTACATTTTTCAAAAAAGCACAAAAGCACAAAAGGCTCTTGCGAAAGTGTTTATTGTTCTTATTTTAAGTCTTTCTTTTGGAGGATTTTTTACGCCGGAACCAGTTTACGCTATCGTACATAATGACGTAATAGAAGCTGTTGGCGATGCTATGCTTACGTTCGGTAGTTGGATTTCCGGCGCTGGAGCGGCTTTCCTTGATATAGCTCTCCGAGTAACGCTTGATTCTTCATTCTATCAGCTTGGCGGGATAAGGGTTGGATGGGAAGTGTTTCGCGACCTTGCCAATATGGCATTCATTTTTATTCTCCTTTACATCGCTTTCATGACAGTGCTTCAGATTGGCGGGGTACAAACAAAGCGGTTGGTGACTCATGTTATTATAGCGGCACTTCTTGTAAACTTTAGTTTTTTCCTAACTGGCGCGGTGATTGATGCTGGAAATATAACGGGGAGTTTTATTTATGAAACACTTACGCCTGAAGTTACGGTTACAACCGACTCGGGGACCTTAACAAGAAAGGCATCGATTGGTGAGATATTGTCTACAAGCTTGAAAACATCTTCCATCTACGAAGGTGTAGAAATTGAAGCGCGGAAAACGTTTACTTTTTACCTTATGGGAACAATCTTTCTTCTTATTTCCGGGTTTGTATTTTTATCAGCTGGACTTCTTTTCGTACAGAGGACGGTTGTTCTTATTATTGTTCTTATTGCTTCCCCTGTTGCTTTTGTCGCGGCAATTCTTCCTACCGGCGCAGCTCAGGCGTTTTGGAAAAAGTGGGTTGCGGCGCTTATCGGAAATGTCTTGGTGGTTCCTGTATTTCTTGTACTAATAGCGGCGATTATGGTTATCACTCTGGACGCTAATTTTCTCGCTGGCTGGATTACGCCTGAACAAGAGTTAGGAACCGCAATAAGCTCTGGTGTGGGGAAGAATAATAACTCGTTGCTTTCTGAATCTGCCGGAATATTAATGAATTTTGCCATAATCATTGGTCTTTTGATTGCCGCGCTTAACATTGCCAAGGCTGCGGCTGGAGAAGCGGGTGCTACAGCTGCAAAAATTACCAAAAGATTTGCGAAAGGTGGGGTTGCTGTGGGAGTTGCTGTGGGAGCTGGAGGAGCTGGAGCAGCAGCTCTTGCTTATAGACAAACTGCCGGACGGATAGCGAGTAGAGTGGCTCAAAATGAAAGTTTGCAAAAACGCGCGGCTGAAGGTGGCAGATTTGCTAGAGTGCAATTAAAAGCTTTTCAGGGTATTGCGGGGTCAAGTGGAGATATAAGAAATGTAAAAGGGGTATCAAAAGCGCTAGGGCTTGTTGGAATTAAGGGGGTTAAGGGTGGAGGAAAAGGAGGTTTTGCAAAAAAGATGGATGATAAAACAAAGAAAGATGAGAAATTTGCTGATAGCTTAGGTATGACAGACACAGAAAGGGAAAAATATGCCGAAAATTTGAGAGATAAAAAGTCTCCATCTCGTTTAGGACTGTGGACTTCTCGTAGAGACAAAGAAGCGGCGCAAAAGATAGGGAAATTAAAAGAAAGAGAGCATAACAGGGGGATTGTAAAACAAATCGACGACTTTAAAACAAAAGAAGATTATAAAGACAAGAAAGACGCTAAATCCAAAGCTGAGCAGGATGTTGACACAAAAAGAAAAGCTTACATTCAAGCGCGCTCTGATGGAAATCACTCAAATGCTAACGAGATTCAATACGAACTGGATAATGCACAGAAAGTCCTAAGTGAGAAAGAGAAAGATCTGACATTGCTTGATAACGAAATCAAAGAACTTAAAGCGCAAAGAAAAAGCATAAAAAGAAAGGAAAAAGGCATCGATGATGGTTTGAAGGATTATTTTGCTAAAAATCCAATAGACACGGGCAAAGACACCTAGAAAAATTTTATGGACGAACAACAAATACTAATAGATAATTACAAGAGATTGCCTGCTGATTTACAACAAGTGGTAGGATCAATCGTGCAAAGGGGGAGACTTTCACAAGTACTAGCGCAATACAAAATTCCAAAAGAACAGCTTGAAGCAATCACAGAAGAAACGTTGTTAATATTGTTAGGTATTGAACATATGTCTAATTACGAGTTTAATCTGAAAAGTGTTCCAGGTCTGGACAGTGATTTAGCAAGCACAATCGCAGGACATGTACATATGGAAGTTTTTCGTTCGATTGATGAATCGTTAGAAGAAATTGGTAAAATACAAAAAGCTCTTGCTGGAGAAACAGGAAGCAATATGGCTGAAAAGGAAGGGGGTGTTGTCGATACTTTAGAGAAATCTATGCCGCAAGCTAAAAGATCCTACTCGCCGGCGTGGTTTGTGTCCAGAGAACGACAGGATATTGCTAATCAATTGCGTGAAAAGTTAGATAAAACAGAAAGGTTAATAGTGTTGGTGAGAAACTTTAATGGGTCGGCGAACGACCAACAACCTCAAACGCCAAACCAATAACTAACAAGTAAAATGAACGAGGAATTAAGTAATACATTGCAAAAAACATTTTTAGAGTTGCCACAAGCGCTACGGGATTTATTTGTTTCTAGTCACTTTGAGGGTGTGTTATCTAGGGTGGCAGAGGGTCACCCGCTTCAAGATCACCAACGAATTGCTGTGGAAAATGAAATAATGCTTGTTCTATTGGGCCTTGAAAATCCTAATGGTTTAGTTACAAACATCAGACATAGGGCACAAATCTCGCGAGATCGAACAGAAAAAATTGTTAAGGTAATTAATGAAAATATCTTGATTCCAAATAGAGAGCTTTTAGAAGAGGCGTTTTTGAATAGGGATAAAGAGCGTGAGTCAAATAAAGATGTCGGGTCTGTAATTGAAGACAAAAAGAGACCGAGTCACGAATACGCCGTGGATCCATATCGCGAGCCAATATAGTAGAATAAATATATGCGTTTTCAAGTACCACAATATATTGATGTTGAAGATAAAATTTTCGGACCGCTCACCGTGAAGCAGTTTGTCTACATTGTCGGCTCAGCCGGTATTGTTTTTGTTTTGTATTCATTTCTTCCGCTCGTGCTCGCTGTGCTTCTTGCTGCGCCCATTGTTGCTCTTGGTGCGGCCCTCGCATTCTATAAGGTAAACGATAGACCTTTTATAGAAGTGTTGGAGGCTGCTTTCCATTATGCCGGAAGAAAACGCTTATATGTGTGGAAAAAACAAGACCGAAAAATTAAGAAGAGGGATGAGGGAGGGGAGGAGGATCTCGGTTTGTTTGTTCCAAGGCTTTCTGACAGTAAATTAAAAGATTTATCATGGAGTTTAGATATTCAAGAGAGTTTAGATATTAATAACAAACAGGACGATGGCAATATCAATTAAAGATGCAAGGGCGACACAGGACTTCGTACCAATTGAAGAGGTGCGTGATGGAATCGTAATACTGAAAGATGGTTCGATGCGAGCTATAGTTATGACGAGTTCATTAAACTTTGCGCTTAAAGGTGCCGACGAGCAAGAAGCAATTCTTTCCCAATTCCAAAACTTTCTTAATTCCCTTGAGTTTCCGGTGCAGATCTTCATTCAGTCACGCGATCTTGATATTCGCCCTTATATCGCGCTCCTTGAAGAGCGGTATAAGGCGCAAACAAATGATTTAATGCAGATCCAGACACGTGAATATATTGAGTTCGTGAAGAAGTTTGTGGAAGATACAAATATTATGTCAAAACACTTTTTTATTGTAATTCCATATTCTGCTTCTGTTGTGCAGGCAAAAAAAGGACTGTTTTCTCTACTCGAACTTGTAGAGAAAAAAGGGGAGGGGAAGAAAACAAAAAGTGAGGCTAAAGCCGTGGCTTTCGAGAAAAGCCGTTCTCAAATAGAGCAGAGGGTGTCGGTTGTAGAGCAGGGTCTTGCTCGAACAGGTATTCGGGTTGTAAGTCTCGGCACGGAAGAAATTATTGAATTATTTTACAGGCTCTTTAACCCTGGTGAGTTATCAAAACCAATTCCACTTGAAAAATAGTACCGATATGAAATTAAATACTGACAAGATATTACCAATAAACATCCACATTACAAAAGATATCTTATTAGAGAAGTTAGACTTATCATTAATTTATAACCCAAAGTAGAGTAGAGCTCACAACGGGGCAGGCGGTACAGGTGCCGATAGAAATTAAAAATTTATCATATATTATTAAAATACATCAATATTATAAAAAGAATATTATGAAGGAGATTAAATTTAATATTAGTTTATAACGGTACAAACATGGGTCTCTTAGATATATTTAAACCAAAAAAGAAAGGGATGGGCGCACCGGTGTTGCCTCAACAAATTTATGAAGCCGGAGTGCTTCAGTTGAAAGATGTTATTGCTCCTAGTGCGCTTAGGGTGTCGCCACGCGAGCTTCATTTGGGTGAGAAAATAGCCCGCACTTTCTTTGTTATTTCATATCCAAGATTTCTAAACCAAAGCTGGTTCTCTCCTGTGATAAATCTTGATCGTGTGATAGACATTTCGATTTTTATACACCCTGTTGATACAACAGTTGCCTTAAAACGTTTTCAGAAAAAAGTTGCTGAAGTGCAAAGTCAGATCCATATGCGGCAGGATAAAGGTCTTGTTCGCGATCCAAAACTTGATACCGCGCATCAAGACCTAGAGCAATTACGTGATGATCTTATGCAGGCGAAGGAAAAATTGTTTGATGTTGGTGTATATATAACTATATATGGAAATTCGACTGAAGATCTAGACAAGTTGGAGTCGGAGCTAAAAGGACTTCTTGACTCGAAACTTATTTACATAAAGCCTGCGCTTTTCCAACAAGAACAGGGTTTTATGAGTGTTATCCCCCTTGGGATCGATCTTTTAAGCGTTCACTCTAAATTGAATTCGTCTCCGCTTTCTAGTATTTTTCCGTTTATTTCATTTGACTTAACTTCAGATCGAGGAATTCTATACGGAGTGAACAGGCATAATTCCGGTTTAGTGCTCTTTGATCGTTTTTCTCTTGAGAATTACAACTCTGTGGTGTTCGCAAAAAGTGGTTCTGGCAAGAGTTATGCAATGAAGCTTGAGATTCTGAGATCGCTTATGTTCGATATTGACGTCATCGTAATTGACCCAGAGCGTGAATACGAGTATCTTTCGAATGCAACCGGTGGAAGATACTTTAAAATTTCCCTTTCTTCGGAACACCACATTAACCCATTTGATTTACCAATACCTCGAGAGGACGAAGCTCCTACTGATGTACTTCGCTCACAGGTAATAAATCTTGTTGGTCTATTTCGTATGATGTTTGGTGGTCTTACTCCTGAGGAAGATTCTATTGTGGACCGTGCAATCACGGAAACATATGCTTTGAAAGATATTACTGCTGATTCGAATTTTGAAGGGGTTGAGCCTCCTTTACTGTCCGATTTCGAGCTTGTGCTTGCTGGAATGGAGGGGGCTGAAAGTCTGGTTCAGCGTCTTGAGAAATATACTAAAGGCTCGTGGTCTGACTTTATTAATAGGCCAACCAATGTTGATATTAATAAAAAATTCGTTGTTTTTTCAGTACGAGATATGGAGGATGACCTCAAAAGTATTGCGATGTATATCGTGACACACTTTATCTGGAACGCGGTGAGGCGTGATCTTCGTAAAAGACTTTTAGTTATTGACGAGGCGTGGTGGATGATGAAATCAGAAGATACCGCAAGTTTCCTTTATAGTATGGCGAAACGCGGAAGAAAATATTATCTTGGCCTTGCGACTATTACTCAAGACGTTGAGGACTTCTTACGAAGTCCGTACGGAACACCGATGCTTACAAACTCCTCGATTCAGCTTCTTATGAAACAGTCTCCAACATCTGTTGACTTACTCCAAAAAACATTCCATTTGACTGATGAGGAAAAATATCTTTTACTTGAGAGTGGTGTGGGTGAGGGAATCTTCTTTGCCGGGCTGAAACACGTCGCAATTAAGATTATTGCCTCGTACACTGAAGACCAGATTATTACCTCAGACCCATCACAACTGCTTGCTATTAAAAAAGCTAAAGAGGAGCTGAAAGCAGAACATGGGGACGCTCAAAACGCACCACAAAATATAGATAAGTAATATGGCAGATAAAAATGAAAATTTGCAAAGGGTTCGAAGAATCGGGACGCGAGCAGCTGCTTACGGTTCAATGCACAGACCTGCGCGTGCGGCGCAGAGAGCCCCTGAGCAGGCGAGTGTGGAGGCAATGGTTGTGGGTGCTGAAAAGGTTGCGCGTATCGCGCAACAAAGACTGAAAAAACGAAAAGGACGTGAAGCGGAGAAACAAAGAAAACCGCAACAATCACAAAAAAAATTAACCGGCCCTTTATTTATAGCGATGTTGTTTCTTACGTTGTTGAAAGATATGTTAGATATTGTGTTTACGTTTTCGGTTATTTTAATCATTTTTAGTGTGATTTTTGGTCTGATGATTACGTTTACTCTCCTTATATATTATATGATGAATGACGTTAAACTCACCTCACGCAAACTTGTAGTTTTCGTTGTAAGTATGGTTCTCGAGATTCTGCCTTTCACAGGAATACTCCCCATGGCGTCCGTAAGTCTTGTGTTAGTGCGCGTCCTAGAGAATAATGAACGCTTTAGAAAAATGGCAAGCAAGAAAGCTGGTTTTAATGCTTTTGTACAAGGTATATAGTATATTATTCTATGAAACATATTCTCCCGATTAATACATATAATCCAATTCGAGTCTATTGTGTGGCGGTTATTGTGGTTTTTAGCTTACTTTTTGTGCTCATGCTTGCCTTAGAGACGCATGCGCAAGCGGCAACTGGCTCAATATCCATAACTCTCTCACCAAAAACCCCGGGGTTATACGAAATGGTTGTTGTTACTTTGGAAAGTGAAACGATTGATCTGGGACTTTCTAATATAACGTGGACACTAAACGGAACTGTGCGGCTTGTTGGTGTTGGGGAGAGTCGTGCTCGTTTCACCACACGAGGACTTGGAAGTTCCAGTAGGGTGAGTGTTGTGATCGAAACGGATAAAGGAGAACTTTTTGTTCGTGAGGTTGAGGTAATTCCTAGTGAAATAAATCTTGTATGGGAAGCATTCTCGTATACACCCCCTTTTTATAGAGGGAAAGCTCTTGCTCCGTCCGCGGGTCTAATAACGTTTGTTGCTATGCCTGAAATTGCAGATAGTGCCGGAAAGAAGATAGATCCAAAAAAGCTTGTTTATACGTGGAGTCAGAGCGGTGTTGTTTTGGGGAAAGCGTCCGGAGTTGGCAGGCAAAGTATTGTGCTCCAAAACGAGATTCTTCGTGAAGTGCCGCTTATTGTGTCTGTTTCCGTTTCGTCACCAAATGGCTCTGTGCGCGCGCAGAGTACTGCTGTTGTCCCGGTATACGCACAAGAGATTCTAATCTATGAAAAGCGGCCTCTTGAGGGTGTGGTGTACGGTTCTGTAATAAAGGGTTTGTATAATTTTACAGAAGACGAAGTTGTTTTTCGCGCAGAACCTTATTTCTTTTCCCTTGAGGATGTTTTTGGGAGGCTATTAAATTATAGATGGCGTGTAGACAGAAAAGATATTGATATCCCCAGAGAAGAACAGGGAAACGAAATTACGTTTCGTCGTGAGGGTGTAGAAACGGGTCAGGCAGAGGTATTATTAAAAGTAATAAACAACAACCTTCCGTTTAAAGTTTTGCAAGAAGCGGAGACCTCGTTTAATGTTTTATTTGAATAATGTTTTTTCCAAGTAAATTCAAGTCCGCACAAACCACTTACATATTAACGTTTGCGTTGTGTTGTATTCTAATGTTGTTGTTTGTAGACACTGTGTTTGCGCAATCGTATACGCCTATTTCCCCGCTTCCTGGTGTTGGGAGTTCTGTGAATACTGGGGGTCCTTCCGGATTGGTGCAATATTTTAACAATATTTTTGTTCTTTTCATTTCTATAATTGCAGTTCTTGCAGTAATCAAGTTAATGATTTGTGGTTTTCAGTATATGATGAGCGAAGCAATAAGCTCAAAAGAGGCGGCGAAAAAATGTATGACTGGTGTGTTTGGGGGACTCCTAATTGTTCTTCTTTCCGTTCTGGTTCTGCAAACAATTAACCCAAAGATTCTTAGTTTCGACTTTTTTGGCACACTTCAAGACAAGGTTGGTGGTGTAGTTTCTGGAATAGAACTTGATGATCGTAGTCGTGCTGAGGAAGCCGCGGCGCTGACAGGATATGCCAACAGAGTAATAATAGATCAAGGTTTTTGTTTTGTTGGCGACGATGCTGGTGGATTTGCTGATATAGAATGTGGTAGTTTTGGATTTTTTTCTGGTGAAGAAACCATATGGACTACCTTGGAACAATGCCTTGCTGGGGAAGAAGAGTATAAGGCCCGTCCAAGACAAGTTTTTATCTCTTATGGTATAGAAGAAGGGTGCTTCTCGACAGCCGACGGCTCTAGAGGAATAGGTAGGGAATTTTGTTATGATATCACTACGTCGGTGGGGTCTGACGACAGACGTCTAACACAACAGCAGTGTCCCGTACCTGTTAACGATTCTCTGCTTTGTGAACAAGCACGGAGAGACGCGTCCTCGAGACCGTTGTTTGTGTCGGCCACCCCGTGCTATCGTCCTGGTGCTGGCGGCTAAGTTTCATTGTATTATATGTACATTCTGTATTTATTTACATCATGAAAAAAATACTAATTATATTTATTATCACATTGATCCTTGGAATTTTGGGTTGGTTTTTTCTAATACAAAGGGATGGTGGGGGGTCATCTGGCGATAGTCAAGAAAATGTTGGTTTTTTTGGTGGTCTCTTTTCTGATGATTCTGTACTTGGTTTAGACGAAGAGCGCCCACCACTCACATTTGAAAATGAGGGTGGGTTTGTTGGTTTTGGTTTTGATGATAATCTTGTGTTAAAAAGGCGTCAGTTTGGAGAAAGTGTGCTACAGCAACTAACAACAACACCTGTGGCTGGATTTGTTGCCACAACAACAAGCGACGGAGCTCCGTCTGTGCGCTTCGTTGAGCGTATAACAGGGAATATATACCAAGTTGATCCGGAAAAAATTGAGTCTGTACGCGTTACAAACACCACAATTCCAGGTGTTTATGAGGCGATTTGGAATAAAAATGCTACACGGGTTGTACTTCGTTATCTGGATGAAAACGATGTTATAAAGACGTTTAATGCTCACATTGTTAGTGGCACGTCTGTCTCTACGATCGATGGACGTTTTCTTCCGGATGACATAGATTTCTTCACAACTGATGATGTTGGTGAAAATATTTTCTATACTATTCGTGGAGATCGCGAGACTTTGCTTAAAAAATCTTCTTTCAACGGCTCTGGTGTGGAAACGGTATATCGTTCATTCCTCCACGAACTCCTCTACGAGATAACAAATAGTGGAAAAATCTTCTTTACCACAAAAGCTTCTGGTCTAGTAGCTGGCTTAGTATACTCTCTTGAGGAGGGGGGTGGTGCTGTTCCAGAAAAGCTCCTGGATGGTATTTTGGGATTAACAGTAAACACAAGCCCGTATGGAGACCGTATTCTATTGTCTAAAAGCACTAGTGGTGATTTTGGTCTTTTCTTATTCGAACTAAAAACGCGCGATATGCGTTTATTCTCTGTTAAAACACTCCCAGAAAAGTGTGGGTGGAGCCCCGTTAATAGGAATATTGTCTACTGTGGTGTGCCATTCGTGGTTTCAGAGGACTTATACCCTGATAGTTGGTATCAGGGAAAAATTTCTTTCTCCGACAGTATTTGGGAAATTGATGTGTCGAGAGATGTTACACGCCTGCTCGTTGACCTTAGGCAAGAGAGAGATTTCACTATTGATATGGTTAATCTTGCTGTAAGTGAGTCTGGAGAATACCTCTTTTTCATAAACAAAAGAGACTCCTCTCTTTGGAGCCTGCGCTTAGGTAAATAGTGTCGTTTATTCTATATTAGACTACTTCTTCAGAGTTTTCCACTCCCTGAAGTTGGAGTACAATGCGACGAAATTTTCCGTCGCCGTAGGAGGTGGTGGTAATTTCTTTGTCGTCTGTGAAAAGTGAATGTATTAGCATGCGTTCGTAGCTGGTCATGGGGGAAAGCTCGACGCTTTGTTTAAATAATTTTACCCTGCGTGCTGATGCCTGCGCACTGTCGATAAGCTCTTGGATTTTTTTTGTTTGGTAGTTGTTTACATCAACAATAAAAACACTTCTATCGTCTTCGGTGTTGTTTTTCTCGACTACTCGCCTGATAAGATAACCTAATGCCTCTAGCGTTTCTCCCTTTACTCCTATTAAGATACCGGCGTCGCTTGAATGTACTAAAAATGTACTGTGGAGGTTGGTTTCTATACACTCAACATCGTCAAATGGTATTGTCATTTTTTCCAAAAACGTTTCGATGGTATTTTTTATTTCCTCGTTTTTCATCCCGATAGTAATAGGACACGAACTGAAATTATCCTTGCCACAAGATTAAGTTTTTTTGATAATCGACTTTCTCATAATATATTGTCTTAGTGTCCATCCTGCCTGCCGGCAGGCAGGGATTACTATCGGGATTTATTTTGTTTTTAGTTAGTCTTTCTTTTCTTTAGCCAGCCTTCCTCTTAAGAAAATCTCTTGCCCAATGGCAAATATATTACTTGTAAACCAATATAATGCAACTGCTGCTGAAACGAAATATGAAAAACCGAATATAAATAGCGGGAGCATGTAACGCATTTGAAGTTGGAAGCTCCGTGCAAAATCATCCTTAAGGCTTGCTTTGTCGTCTCTTTTTTTGAGGTCTGGCAATGAAAGTTTAATCTGGAAATATTGTGACAGTCCTGCAAGAAACGCAAGAACGATACTGCGGCCATCCATAGGAATCAACCCGAGAAAATTCATATTAATTTTACTTGGTTCGTTTATAAAAGAATATAGAATGCTTAGATCTATTTCTGGTAGTCCGCCACGGAAAAATACCCAGTAGAGTGCCAAAATAATCGGGATTTGGATGAAAATAAGAAGAATTCCAGAAAATGGATTAATTCCTTTCTCCTTATAAAGGTCCATTGTTTTGCGCGCTTGCGCCTGCTTGTCCTTTGCATACTTTTCTTTAATCTTTTCGAGTTGTGGCTGTAACCCCCTCATGATGAACTGTGTGCGCACAGCCTTTTGTGAAATAGGGAAGAGGAGAAGCTTAACTAAAACAGTAATAAGAATAATTGCTACACCAACATCAGCAAGTGGAACGATGTCTATCAAAAAAACAAGCCCGTTGTATATAGGGTTGTAGAAGAATGTGTGAAATAATCCTGATATCATTCACATAATCCTAGCGTAGTTTGTATTAAGGTTCAAGTTTTGATGTATTTTACAAATGTTCTTTACGTGCAGTTAATGTGGTGTTGTAATTATTGATGCGGTGGTAAGTGTTTACAGTATGCCGGATCTTTTGAGAAGAACGGCTATCTTTTCCTCAAATAATTTATATGGAAGGCGTTTCGCGCCTGATTTAATAAATAGGATTGCTAAAAAATACTTATTATTGTTGAGTAGTTTATAAATCGCATAGTAACAACGACGTCGTAACTTGTTTCTAACAACAGCAGACTTTTCCGTGCTCTTTGGTACAACACACACAATCCTGTATACATTTTCAAGTGTGTGTAGTGTGTGAAAACTAAATAGTGGTTGATGGTATGTTTTTCCGGTTTTTAAAATGCGGTCGAAAATTTTTCTAGTTACCGGTTTTCTTTTATTCACAATTCTAGAGTGTGTTATACACAGGCATAATTCTACACAGACAAGTGCGTTCTTCCTTTTCGTGCTCGTCTTTTAAGGACTTTACGTCCACCTGGTGTCTTTTTGCGGCTTAAAAAACCGTGAGTTTTAGCCCTTTTTCGCCTCTTTGGTTTGTATGTAATAGACATTATTTAACATTATAACAGAATAATTAAAGCCTGACTACTTTTATTTAGTACAGTAACAATTATGTCTTATGCACATTTTATTAACATACTTATTCAAGTTTTTCAAGATTTACTTTTCCACGAGAAGAGTATAATTTGATAATCATACATATCTTATTCGGCTTATTAGCATTACATTTCACCACATGCTTGGTAATAAACAATTATGGGAAAATACACTTGTTGATATTGAACTTAATATATCACGAGCAAATTTCAGCACATGGTTTAAGGATACGTACATTATTAAACAGGAGAGTGGGGTTATTTTCCTTGGTGTGCCGAACCAGTTTGTTAAGGATTGGATGGTGCAAAAATATCATAGATTTATTCTTAAAACACTTAGGGGTTTTTCTGACGGGGTTCGTGGACTTGAATATAATATTGTAAAAAATCGTGATAATAGTGTGATAAAGGAGTTGGTTGGTGGTGTGGCTAAAAAACCAACACCAACATATGAGTTACCACTTAAGGATTTTTATATCAATAAAAATGATAATTTAAATCCACGATATACATTTGAAAATTTTGTTGTTGGTTCATTTAATGAGTTGGCTCATGCAGCAAGCCAGGCTGTTATTAAAAAACCTGGAATTGCATATAATCCTCTTTTTCTTTATAGTCCAACAGGTCATGGAAAAACACACCTTGCACAAGCTGTTGGTAATCAATTAAAGAAAATAAATCCTGCTAGAAAAGTATTCTATTTAACGAGTGAGAAATTTACTGTTGATTATGTGAACGCTGTTCAGGAGGCTAAAGTTAATGTGTTTAAAGAGAAGTATCGTCAGTATGATGTTCTTATTATGGACGATATTCAATTTCTTTCTAAGAAGGAAAAGACTCAGGAGGAGCTTTTTCATCTATTTAATGCTCTTTATGATAATAATAAACAGATTATATTAACATCAGATAAGCACCCAAACTATATCCCAGATCTTGAAAGTCGTCTGAAGAGCCGTTTTGGCGCTGGTATGATTGTTGATATACCAGCCCCAGATCACGACTCGCGTGTTGCTATTTTAAAATCTAAAGCACTACATAATAATTTATTACTTTCAGATAAAATTATTGACTACCTTGCTTCAACAATACAAGGGAATATTCGTGATCTTGAGGGAGCACTTAACACTATTATATGTCAATCTCAACTTCAAGATACAACCCTAACACTTCCTGAAATTGAAAGCTTAATAAAAAATAATACAAGAACAAAAAAACTTATATCTGCAAAGGAAGTTGTGAGGAAAATTGCGGAATTTTATGATATTACTGAGCAAAATATTTATGAGAAAACTCGACGGAAAGAAATAGTTAAGCCTCGTCAGCTTATTATGTATATTTTACGGGAAGATTTTGGTATTTCTTATCCGAGTATTGGACAAAAACTTGGTGGTAGAGATCACACAACAGTTATACATTCATGTGAAAAAATTAGAAAAAATTTAAAAGTTGATAGTGTTCTTGAACAGGAAATAAATCAAATTCGTATGATTCTAAAATAACAATTTGTGGAAAACGTATTTTATTATGTGGATGATTTGTTAATAAGTTGGTGTAAAAATGTATTTTAGTTTATTTAATGTAAAATAGTCCACATATTATTATAAGTTAATCACATGTTGTTTATGTAGATGTTTTAGAAAAGAGCTTATTATAAGGGTTTATTAAGTTTTATACATATACACAGTGTTAATAGTAAAAATAAATAATATATAGAATATGAAGGTTGAATGTTTAAAAGAAAATCTCGTTGATAATATTTATATTGTTGAAAGGGCTGTTGGAAAAAATCTTAATCTTCCTGTTCTTGGATGTATTTTAATAGAGGCAAAAGGATCAAGTTTAAAACTAAAAGCAACAAATCTTGATTTAGGTGTTGAAGTTAATATTCCAGCAAAAATAATAGAAGATGGTATAATGGCAGTTTCTGGTTCAGTTTTTTATAACGTTATAAATTCTATATATAATGGTGTATCAATTAAATTATTAAGTAAAAATGACAACCTTTCAATAATAACACACACAAGTTCAACACTTATAAAATCACTACCACATGAAGATTTTCCATTACTACCTAAAGTTAAAAGTAATAATTCATTTACAATAGACATTAAGGATTTTCTTAATGGCCTAAATTCAGTATGGTTTAGTTCATCCAACTTATCAATTAAACCAGAACTTGCAAGTGTATATATATCTATACAAAACAAAAAAATAACATTTACAGCAACAGACTCATTCCGTCTATCTGAGAAAGTTATAATAAATAAAAATGTTCCAAATTTTAACCCACTTATTATACCTATTAAAAACATACCAGAAATAATAAAAGCACTAGAACACTCAAATATTGGAGAAGTTATAGTAACTTTTACTAAAAATCAAATATCTTTCTCATCTGACAACATATACATAACATCAAGGCTAATTGACGGTATTTACCCAGATTACCACCAAATTATTCCTAAAAAAGTCACAACAAAAATTATTACACTAAAACAAGACCTTATTAATAGTTTAAAGAAAATAAATATTTTCTCTGATAAGTTTAATCAGGTTTGTTTTCATATTTCATCAAAACAAAGAAAATGTACCCTAACTTCAAGTAATCAAGATGTAGGAGAGACAACAGAACAACTCCAAGCAGCTGTTGATGGAGAAGATTTAGATATTAACTTTAATCACCGATATATTACTGACGCACTACAAATTATCCCATCAGATAGTGTTTCCCTGTCTTTTAGTGGCCTTGGGAAACCAATGGTTATGGAAGGTGTGAGCGACCCATCATACCTTTATCTTGTTATGCCAATGAATAAGTAATATGGGCTTAAGTAAAATTAAGGATATTTTACGCAAGTACACACTCGCAACACCAAGGGATAAAATTATTAAAGAGGCCTTTTGTGAAGTTATAAAAGAAATATTCAACAATGCAATTTCTACTAAAAACATTTCAATAACTAGAAACATTCTTTATATTAAAACCCATCCAACACTAAAACACGAAATATATCTAAATAAACAAGACATTATCAGACGATTAAACAAAAAACTTAGCAAAAAAAAGGAATTTATTAAAAATGTTTTATAGAACAATACTAATAAGGTAATACATCATCAACAATACCGTTGGTTTTTTTCCACTCAAAAACCCCATACTCCCAAGCATTAAACTGTGAACTATCTTCTGGGCTATCTGGTTTCTCCCCACGAGGGTCATTTTTATCTACCCAGTAGAGTATTGAGTGTACATTCTTTACTATAATTTCTTTCATGTTCTCCATAGGTGTGTTTTCTGTCGCAGGACTTCCAGTTCTATCATCTATAAAGTATAAATCTCCACCTTCCCACACACCCCGTAATACTGGTTTTATATTTTCATTATATTCCTGTGGTGCAGATCTAAAACGCTCGTTTGGTACCTTAACTAATATTTCCTGCATAAAAGCATTCCACAATGGCGCAATAATAAACCCAGCAACTTTCTTTTCCATAGGTGAATTGTCGTTATTTCCAGCCCACGCTCCAACAGCAATTGTTGGAGAATATCCAATAATCCATGCGTCGCGAGAATCATTTGTTGTCCCTGTTTTAACAGCAACATCGTATCCTGGAAAATATAAATCCGATCGACTACCAAATGCCGGTGTACGCGCTTTATTATCCGAAAGAATATCAGATATCCGAAGAGCAACTTCCTCTGATATCACTTTTATTGGGTTGTGTGAAAATTCTTCAACAACAACACCATTACTATCCTCTATACGAAGAATACCTACATATGGATTTCTTTTCCCTTCATTCGCAAAAACACCATATGCACTTGTCATATCAAGAAGAGTTACTTCACCACCACCAAGCACAAGAGTTAGCCCATACCGACCTGCATCACTTAATGTTGTAATACCCATACTACTCGCTGTTTTAATGGAATCTTGTATCCCAGCAAGATACAACACTTTTACAGACGGTACATTAATGGATTGTGCAAGCGCATCACGAAAAGTTACCGGACCGCGAAATATATTATCATAATTTCTAGGCGAATAACACTCCGTATTTTCATTTTCTAAGTCATCAAAGTCACATAGTGTTGAGAATTGTGTTTGTGTATCAAACACTACAGTTTCTGTTGTGTATCCTTTAAATAACGCTGTTGCGTAAACGAATGGCTTAAACGCTGATCCTGGCTGACGTTCTGCAAGTGTTATATTAAAATTTCCATCAATCTCTTCATCAAAATAGTTTCTAGACCCAACCATTACTAGAATCTGTCCAGTTTTTGGATCAACCGCAACGAGACCAGCATTCGACGCGTTGAAGTTTTCAACGTTTGTTTCAACAAAGCGCGCAACAATCTCCTCACCCTTTTCTTGTAGTTCATAATCTAACGTTGTTATAACCCTAAAACCACGCTCTTCAATAGCACGATCGCCATAAGTCCTAGATAAATACTCACGTACAAACATAACAAAATGTGGAGCTCTTATTCCTAAAACAGCCTGCCCTTGAAATTCTATCTGCTCTTTTTGTGCAAATTCATATTCTCCACGCGAAATAAAGCCGTTATTAAACATTCTCTCAAGCACAAGATTTTTACGCTCCTCCAATTCGTCGCGATTATTTCCGTATGGAGAATAAAATGTTGGAGCTTTTGGGAGTGCCGCAAGAAACGCAGCTTCTGCAAGCGTTACATCACTTGATGATTTCCCAAAAAAGGTCTTACTTGCTTCTTCAACACCATACACACTTCCACCATAAGGTGTTTCATTTAGATATAGCTCTAAAATTTGTTCTTTTGTTAACTGCTGTTCAACCTTAAGAGCTAAAATCAACTCTTTTAGTTTACGGGAAAGTTTTTTCTCTTTTGTTAAAATCGAATTTTTTACCACTTGCTGTGTAATCGTTGATCCACCTTGACTAAAATTCAACTCACCAATATTTACAAATAACGCACGAAGAATTGCTTGCGGTTTAACACCCCGGTGCTCATAAAACTCTACATCCTCTATCGCGATAGTCGCATTTTCTATGTTTCTAGAAATATCACTTAAAGGAACAATTGTCCTACGTATATCTTCATGAACATTAAAAAGTAGAATTTCCCCAGTGCGGTCGTAAATTTTAGTAGATTGGGCGACCTTTCTTTGGTAGAGACTGTCAAGATCTGGGATTTTTAAAGTAGATGCCCACAAAAGAAACGCTCCAGCAAGAAAAAAACCCCCAACAAAACCCAAAAGGAGAATATTCCTAAAAAAGCCATTTATGTGAGCACGAACCCGCTTTCTATTACGTCGCATGTGGTAAATGGTAGCCTAAAACAGCAACGACAACAACACTGGTGCGTAAGTAAGCTATACGAATAAAACACCATTTTCCGCAACAGAAAAACGACGAGTAGTGAATTTCAGAAGAGCGGTAATTATGATAAAGTTGGTACATGTTTTTTACAAACAAAAAGAACGATCATATAACAACCGAGGGCTTCAATGAAGTTCTCGAGCGTGGCGTTGATAGAATTGTTGTCGAGGAACACTTGAAAAATGAGTTAGAGAGCGGTCGCAAGCTTCGAATTAAATTTGGCATTGATCCAACGAGTCCTAATATTCATCTAGGACGAAGTGTCCCACTCCTAAAGCTTCGTGATTTTCAAAAACTTGGTCATACCATTATTTTTATTGTTGGTGATTTCACAGGAGTTATTGGGGATACTTCAGACAAGGAAAGTGAAAGACCACAACTTACACACAAACAAATCGAGGAAAACAGGAAAACATATTTTAAACAAGCAGGAAAAATTCTAAATCTTAGAAAAACAGAGCGATATCTAAACTCAAAATGGCTGAGGAAACTTACATACCAAGAAATTTGCGAACAAACAAACCAATTTTCAGTAGCTGATTTTATTGCGCGCGATAATATAAAAAAACGCTTAAGAGGCGGAACACGCGTTTCGCTACGCGAAACTTTGTATCCAGTCATGCAGGGGTACGATAGTGTTGTGGTTAGGGCTGACGTAGAAATTGGAGGAACAGACCAATGGTTTAATCTTCTCTCCGGAAGAAAACTCCAAGAACATTACAACCAAAGACCACAAAACATACTAACAACACCAATACTCGAAGGTCTAGACGGGCGCAAAATGAGCTCCAGCTGGGGGAACGACGTTAATATAAACGACGCTCCAGATAATATGTACGGTAAGATTATGAGCATTAAAGACGACTTAATCATTTCTTATCTCACACTATGTACACGCGTACCACTTAAAGAAATACAAAAAATACGTCAAGGACTTCTTGAAGGAAGCCTTCACCATAAAGACGCAAAAAGTAATCTAGCTCGAGAAATTGTAGAGATGTATCACGGGAACAAAAAATCAAACAAAGCAGAAAAGAGCTTTAAAGAAGCATTCCATGATGGAACAATGCCAGAGGAAGGACTAAAAATTTTAGTTAAAAAAGGAACATTGCTTATAAACGCTCTTGTTGAAGCTGGTGTGGTTAGATCTAAAAACGATTACCGAAGATTGATCGAGTCAGGAGCCATAACTGTTATCAGTACGAGAGAAAAAATTAGCGACATAAAACACCAAGTAGATAACAACACCGATCTTAGGGTTGGGAAGAAACGCTTCGTTCGTATACGTGTAAAAACATAGAGTAGTAACCGAACAGGTGAGTAAATAATCCTATCGGACCATAATATAACCATTAAAACCACCCATACCGGTAAGCGAACCTTACTTAAGTGTTTTCTCAATAGCAAAACATGTAAGACCGACAGCAATAGCGTCGTATTCGTCGTCAAGCGCTTTCTTCTTTGAGATAGGAATTAGACGCTTCACCATACTGGTGACTTGCTCCTTATCGCTCTTCCCATAACCCGTTACAGCAACTTTGATTTGTGGAGGGGAATATTCATACAATGGAATCTTACGCTGAGCCGCAATATAGGCTATGACACCACGTACACCAGCAACATACATAACCGTCTTTTGATTTTTTGTAAGAAACAGGGTTTCAACCGCAATAGCATTTGGTGTATAAGTGTCTAAGATATTATTTATTTTATCTCCAATCAGTACAAGGCGTTCTTCAAATAATTTTGATTTTGGCGTTGTGATGCAGTCAGAGAACAACAAAACCTCTCTACCTTTATTTTTTTCCAGTACCGCAACACCAAGTCGACTATACCCTGGATCAATTGAGCAAACGCGAATACCTTTTGTTTGTTCACGCACAAAGTCTTTATGTGTCTTTGTCATATACTAGTCTACATTAGTGTACACACTTTTTACATCAACGTGATCTTCGAGTAGGTCAAGCACATCCTTCAGAACATCCCCATCTTCATCGTTTAAATGTATTTTTGTTTTTGCCTCCCACTTCCCATCTTTTTTTTCAAACGCCCACAAAGCGGCACCTGGTTGGGCTAAAGACAAATTCTTTTGAGAGAGAATGTGTTTTATTTCTGCAGCGGTGCGGTTTTTATTATCAGTAACACCAGATATAATAAGCGCAGAACCACCTGGCCCATATACTTCGTATGTTACTTCCTCAATTTGTTCAATATTAGTGCCAACACCCTTACTCACAGCACGCTTTATATTATCCTGTGGCATGTTGTCCTTTTTTGCTTTTTCTATAACTGTTTTTAGTTGTGGACTATTCACATCCCCATTAACCTTTTGACTTTCCATAATAATTAAGCGGGCATGTTTTGAAAAAACCCGACTTTTTTCAGCATCAGTCGCCGCTTTCTTATGTTTAATTTTTGACCACTTATTATGCCCAGACATATCTTAGATTTTGTTAGTAAGTTTGAGCGAAGCGAAAATTTACGTTACAGAATCTTAGACTCGCCCAAGTTTTTGAATACACACCAAAATAATGCACTAGTGTAACATACGCGTTTTGTTTTCTTAATGTGTTTGCTCTTGTCATAATGTTTGTTCAAAAATTTAGGTGGGTAAATTCGCTTTGCCGCATTCTATTTCGCGAGCTCATAGAATACGGAATCTCATTTACAAAAGTTCACTTTGTTTATTTACCGGGGTTTTTACACCAAAGTGCTCATAAGCACGCTCTGTCGTAACACGCCCACGCGGCGTCCGTTCAATAAGTCCAAGCTGAATCAAATATGGTTCTGACACTTCTTCAATTGTTGCCATCTCTTCACTTGTTGCGGCCGAAAGCGTGTTTAATCCAACAGGACCACCATTAAATTTATGAATAATAGTTAAAAGTAAATATTTATCAGAAGCAGTCAAACCCAAGTTATCAATCTCAAGTAGCGAAAGCGCGCCATCAACCATTCGGCGTGTAAGGTCGGATTTATTTACCTGAGCAAAGTCTCTCGAACGCTTTAGAAGGTAGTTTGCTGTTCTTGGCGTAAAACGGCTCCTTTTAGCTATTTCTTTACACGCATCATCCTGTATAGACACGTTAAGAATCCCAGCAGATCGTTTTATTATTTTCTCAATCTCCTGATTTGAATAGAAGTTTAATCTAAACGTGCCGCCTGAAAACCTAGAACGAAGCGGAGAAGAAAGAAGTGCAATACGAGTTGTGGCTGCAATTAATGTAAATGGCGGTAATTCCAACTGAATAGTTCGCGCAGACGGCCCTTTTCCAATAATAATATCTAGTACACCACTTTCCATGGCGGGGTAGAGTACTTCTTCAATTGTTTTATTGAGTCGGTGCACCTCGTCGATAAATAATATATCACCACTACTTAAGTTTGTAAGAATTGACGCGAGATCTCCAACACGCTCAATTGCAGGACCACTTGTTATTTTCATTTGTGCGCCAAGCTCTCGTGCAATTAAATGTGCTAATGTTGTTTTCCCCAGTCCAGGCGGACCATAAAAAAGAAGATGCTCTGGAGGCTGTGAGCGTTCACACGCTGCGGTTAAAAGGATTTTTAAATTTTCTTTTATTTTTTGCTGACCAACATACTCATCCCAACCAATCGGGCGGAGTGTTTGGTCCAAAAGCAAGGCATCCCTGTTTTTTGAAGTACCACTTGACATAAGTAAATTTTTATGATAAATTGAAGGCAGTCTCAAACGAGGCTGTTTTGATAAAGAAAGGCTCTGAACCAAATCCGGTTCATAGCCCTCTAAGCAATTGGCTGTCCGACGAGGACGCCGTGGACGGAGCTTGCTCTCATCTGTGGTCATCCTTAGACGAAACACCAAGCATTTGTTTACTCAAGTGTTGCTTAGAGGGTTATGGATCGGATTTTCCGCTACCCTCTCTTCAAAGACCTTATCAAGCTCAGCTTGGTCAATACTATCATTAAGAGATACCACACGTCCAAGCTCTCTTATGGAAGTTATGCCACGAATGACTTTCAGAATACCGTCTTGTCGAAGCGTGAGAATACCTTGACTCCTAGCAATTTCTGCTATCTCGCGCTCACTTGCTTTTCTTTCAACCGCTTGCTCAATCTTTTTGTCCATAAGAATAGCTTCATAAATACTTACACGCTTTCCATACCCCAAGTGATTGCACTTGCTACACTGCCCAGGTTCCCATACCGTGTCTATTTTTTCTGGTATTTGCTCTTTAATTTCAATAGTACCTAGGATGTACTCAACAAGTTTTTTTTGTTCACCCTGTAGAGGCACCTCTTTCTTACAGTGCTCACAGAGCGTGCGAACAAGTCGTTGTGCCATCACCATATTGACCGCAGAACCTATAACGTTTGGCACCACACCTAAGTCAATAAGCCTTGGAAACGCACCAGCAGCTGTATTTGTGTGAAGTGTTGAAAGAACAAGGTGACCAGTAAGCGCAGAGTGTATTGCAGTTCTCGCAACTTCTTCGTCACGAATCTCCCCAACCATAATTACGTCCGGATCTTGTCGAAGTGCCGCTCGAAGTCCTGTGGCGAACGTATAATCCTTACCGTCTACCTGACTTTGCACAATCCCAGGAAGATGATATTCAACAGGGTCCTCAATAGTGATTATTTTAATCTCAGAAGTGTGAATTTTTGAAAGGAAAGTGTAAAGAGTTGTTGTCTTTCCACTTCCTGTTGGCCCTGTTGTAAGAATCATGCCGTTTGGTTTTTTTAACTCTCTTTTGACAATCGCAAGGAGCTTAGGATTCATTCCAATATCATCAATAGAAATCTTAATTGACTGTGGATTCAAAATACGCATGACAATACTTTCTCCATACGCATCAGGAAGTATGGATGTTCTAATCTCGGTGTCAACATTATCAATGCCCACACTAAACCTACCATCTTGGGCTGAATCTCTAACATTAAGTTTTAAGCCAGAGACGAGTTTTATACGGGAAAGTACTAAATTATAAATATCTATGTCAAAATTAACCACATCAGTGAGCACGCCATTCAGGCGATAACGCAAACGAACATATTTTTCCTCCGGTTCGATGTGTATATCCGAAGCATCAATAGCGATTGCACCAGCCAGAATTGTTTCAACGAAGCGCGACACACGATGTGCTTTGTCCATGTTCAACACCTCTTTTATAAGCGCCCGCACATCCTCGAATGTTTTAAGTTTTGCCACCGTTGACTGCAGTTCATCGCTTGAAATATCTACAGAACCACGTTTAACCTCAGCAGCATGCGAGATTTCTTTATACATTACCCACGCTCGCTCGAGACTTGCCACAGAAACCATATAGAGTTCTGTGGTGTACCCACGCTTCTCTAGCCCCTGTACAATAGCACCCACCTCAATTTTTTTAGGCGATCGCACAGCAATAGACAACTTTTTACTTACTTGATTGAAAATAGCAACCTCAGCGGCTCGGGACTTTTCCTCTGAAAGGTGGATCAGTGCGTTTGTGTTAATAGCAACACGTGAGAGGTCGACATACTTAACCCCATATTTCACAGAAAGAGTGCGAGCAAGATCCTCCTCCTCCCTGTGGCGGAGCTGGGCTAGCTTTTTATTTTGCCGTTCTTCATCAAATTTAATCATTTGTCTTTAATAATAGCCTGATATTAAACCACCTACAAATCGAGTGCGACAAACCAAAACCCAAGCAACGCATACACACGCACTTGACAAAGAGCTCAAATATGATACAATAGGGGTAGATTAAGACAGTAAGTTAAACGAACATAACCACTACCGAAGGAGGTAGACATGAACATTCGAATTTTGGTCCTTTTCATCAGTGTGGTGTTTGCGGGCGGATGCGCCACAAGCACACCGTATCCATCAGTTACATCACACACGCATTCCACCCAGAATAGCACCACCGCACCACAACAGCAGGTTGATAGAACAGTTGTTGCCGCGCAACAACAACCAGTAATGGTTGTTCAGCAACAACAGACACTTCCTCGCTTCGCAATATGGCAAGGGCTTGGGCCGGCACAACCTTTTGACAACACCATCGCAACAATAAAAGGACTTGCTGGAGCAGCAGAAAGTGTCAATAGGGCATTAAACCCAGAACGCTTTTTCGGCTACGGCGGCAGACATCTCGGCTATCAATTCGGCTACCACAACATCCAGCCGTACTACATCCAGCCGTACATCATGTATCACGACCCCGTAATACGACGCCACTAGCGGTGCGTTTGGCGCCCAGATGAACAACGAGAGAGGAGAGAAACACACACACGTTTCTACCCTCTCTCTTTTTTTAATTATGAAATGGTACAATGACCGAGATGAAGAAAATCCACTCAAGAAGCTCTAAAGACACAGAAAAAGTAGCACACGATTTTGTGGCTTCGCTCGAAAAGAGCAAGGATCAAGAACAAGCAACAGTTGTCGGTCTATATGGAGAACTCGGCTCAGGGAAAACAACGTTTATGAAAAGTGTTGCACGCGCATTTGGTGTTGAAGAAATCGTCACAAGCCCAACATTTGTAATTCAAAAAAGCTACCCACTAAAAAACAAACGTTTTTCAAATTTGTACCACATAGACGCATACCGCCTGACAAGCGGAGACGATCTTTTAACGCTTGGATGGGAACGAGTTTTAGGTGATCCCAAAAACATCATTTTTATTGAATGGCCCGAATTTATTTCAAGCGCCCTCCCCGCAAGCATCAACACAGTTATGTTTGAAACCATAGACGAAACAACAAGAGACATTACGCTGAACCTTTTATAAAATGACAAAAGCTACACACAGAAAGAAAACACGACTTATTCTCTTGGACGCACATGCTATTATTCATCGCGCGTACCACGCGCTTCCGGACTTTTCATCGACCAGCGGCGAGCCTACGGGTGCGCTGTATGGTCTTTCTGCAATGCTTTTTAAAATTGCGGGTGACTTAAAACCGGATTATATTGTTGCTTGCTATGACCTTCCTAAGCCTACGTATCGCCACGAAGTATACAAAGACTATAAAGCTGGCCGAAGAGAAACAGACGACGAATTATCCAGTCAACTAGACAGATCCCGGGACATATTTGAAGTATTTAACATTCCAATATACGAGCACGAAGGGTTTGAGGCCGACGACGTATTAGGAACAATTGTAGAAAAACAAAAGAATAACAAAAACATAGAAATCATCATAGCTTCTGGCGACATGGACACATTACAGCTTGTTGACAAGAAAAAAGTACAAGTGTACACACTACGAAAGGGGATAACAGACACTATTTTATACGATGAAGAAGCAGTGATTGATCGCTTTGGCTTTCCGCCAGAGCTTTTACCAGACTTCAAAGGCTTAAGGGGCGATCCGTCCGACAATATAATTGGAATTCGTGGAATCGGCGAGAAAACAGCAACTATCCTCATACAAAATTTCGGTACCATTGAGTCTATGTATAAAATTTTAAAGAAAAGCGAAAAACCATTTGAGAAAGCTGGTATCAAACCACGAATAATAAGGCTTCTGAAAGACAACGAAGAGGAAGCGCTCTTCTCAAAAATGCTTGGCGAGATTAGACGCGACGTACCGATTAATTTTTCTTTACCTACACAAAAATGGCACGAAAGTGTTAACGTTGAAACAATCATCGACTTATTTGCTGACCTTAATTTTCGAACGCTTTCCAACCGCGCCCGGAATTTTTTTGGATACAAACAAGCCACACTTATATCTGTAAATGAAAAAACCCTTTCTCCAAAAGAGGAAAAAGAGCTTGCACTTGCTCTTTGGGTTTTACGCTCAGACATATCGCTTCCCGAACACGACGACATATTGCAGTTTACAAGGAAGAAGGATATTCTCGAGGCGCGATCTTACATTTTCCAAGAGCTCAAAAAAAACAAGACTTTTTCTGTCTATGAGAAAATAGAATTACCTCTCATTCCTATAATTGAGGAAATGGAAAAGAAAGGAATCAAACTTGACCTTAAATACATAAAAAAACTTTCCAAAGAATACCACAGCAAAGTATCGAAAATAGAAGGGCGAATTTATAAATACGCAGGAGAAAAGTTCAACATTAACTCACCACGCCAGCTCGGCAACATTTTGTTCGAAAAAATGGACCTGTCCATCAAAAATCATAAAAAAACAAGCACAGGCCAGAAATCTACCAGAGAATCAGAACTTGAGAAGATGAAAGAAGAGCATCCAATCATAAAAGAGATTCTCGCTTACCGAGAGCTTCAGAAACTTCTATCAACATATATCGACAACCTTCCAAAGTTGGTCGACAAACGAAGTCGAATACACACTACGTTATTACAAGCTGGAACAACTACGGGGCGTATGTCGTCGAGGAACCCAAATCTCCAAAATATACCCATTAAAAGCGAGCTCGGACGAAACATAAGAAAAGCATTTGTCGCAAAGGGCGGGTATGAACTTGTGTCGCTTGATTACTCACAAATCGAACTACGTATTGCCTCAATCCTTTCTCGCGACAAAAAACTCATGGGCATATTTAAGAGTGGGGGTGATGTCCACCAGGCGGTTGCAAAAGCAGTGTTTAATGTGGCAGGGGATCGTGTTGATGCTGAAATGAGACGTAAAGCTAAAATAATTAACTTCGGGATTCTTTATGGTATGGGTGTAAACGCGCTACGTGCTAATTTGCAGACAGACAGAAAAGAGGCGCAGGAATTTTACAACGAATACTTTAGACAATATGAAGGACTTGCGTCATATCTTGACAACATAAAGGCAAGTGCCGCAAAACTTGGGTATACCGAGACTCTTTTTGGCAGACGGCGCTATTTTGAAGACATTCGTTCACGTTTACCACACATTCGTGCACATGCAGAACGCATGGCAATAAACGCACCTATTCAAGGAACGTCGGCAGACGTCATTAAGATTGCAATGAAAAAAGTTGCGGATTATATTGTAAAAAACAAACTAGAAGAAAACGTCCGTCTTCTCCTACAAGTACATGATGAACTCGTTTTTGAGATTAAAACATCACTTGTTAAAAAAGTGGCGCTAGAGCTCAAAAAAATTATGGAAAATATCTTATCGCAAAAACAAGCAAAAGGCGTACCACTTGTCGTTGAAGTGAAATATGGTGGGAATTGGGGAGAACTTAAGAGCATGTGAATAAAATTATGATTTATCTCATTTATGGTACAAACGGCGAAAAAGCGCGAAAGAAAGCAAACCATCTTTTAGATATCTTAATAAAGAAAAAGCCAAATGTCACAGCGCTCCGTGTTGACGCTTGGCATTTCGAAAAGGGAGAAATACTAGAGAAGGCCAAAAGCGCGGGACTTTTTGAAACGAAGCTGATAATTCTTTATGACACTGTGTTAGAAAACGAGGTTGCTAAAGAGGAGATCGAAGATAACCTCAAAGCAATATCTGAGTCAGACAATATTTTTATTTTCCTTGAAGGAAAGATCGACAAAAAAACCGTAAGCAAGTTTTCTAAACACGCTGAAAAAGTAGAAGAGCATGTGAGTGTAAAAAGCCAAAAATCCATTAAGCCGTTTAAAATCTTTGATTTAAGCAACGCACTTGTAGCAAGGAATAAAAAAATGTTGTGGATCTTATATCAGAAAGGAAAGCTTTATAATACGAGCGCTGAAGAGATGCACGGTATTTTGACCTGGGGTACAAAAACAATGCTGTTAGCCCACATGTCGAATACAGCCGATGAGGCAGGGCTTAATCCATTTGTTTACCGGAAAGCAAAACAAGGGGCACGCAAATATTCTACCGAAGAACTAAAGCAACTTTCCTCGCACCTTGTCTCGCTATACCATGATGCTCGTAGAGGGAAACACGCTCTAGATAATGCTCTAGAAATGTTTATTCTGAGGCTATAAAAGTATTTTTTTAAAATATTCCATAACTCAAACAGCTGCTTGAGTTATGGGAGGGCGCGCAAAGTTCACGAAACCCACGTCAGGACGTACGTCCTGACGTGGGTTTTGCGTGTATAATAACTAGCGCAAGTTTGCGTGTAAGTTTAAACTAGAAAGTAGAACCTCTCTATGTTACTATATAAAGGCAACCGCCCATAGCTGTTTTGGTAAATAACAGTCGAACAATACATCCGCCCATAGCTGTCTTGGTAGCTCGTGCGATAATAATACATCCGCCCATAGCTGTCTTGGTAGCTCGTGCGATAATAATACATCCGCCCATAGCTGTCTTGGTAGCTCGTGCGATAATAATACATCCGCCCATAGCTCAGCTGGTAGAGCAGGAAGCTTTTAACTTCAAGGTCGCAGGTTCGAGTCCTGCTGGGCGGACATGAATAATTTTAAACAGCAATGCGTTGTCTTACGAAGTCAGGATCACACCCTACCTGAGATTGTTAAAATCACAGGCCGACCGAAAACATCAGTCTATTTTCACATACGCGACATTCCTCTAAGCACTCAAAAATTGAGAATGATCCAGGACGCGTCACGCACAAGGATTATTAGGATGTCTGAAAACCGGAAAGGAAAAAGTTCAAGAAGTTTTAAAGAATTCTCAACATGGAATACGAACATGGTACTTCTCATTTCTCATTTTTTGTTTGATGGAGAAATAAACACCCATGGCTGTATTTATAATAATAGAAGCACGAGTTTGATTAAAAGAGTTGAGACTATTATGAAAGAAATATACGACTTTGAACCCACTCGTTATTGTAATAAGTCTACAGGAGTACTCCGAATTAGTTATTTTAATGTTGCACTTGCCGCTCATATAAAAAAGAAATCCCAGGAGCTTTTTTCAAACGTAAATACATTTCCAAAACATCTTAAGCGCGAATTTTTAAGAGCATTTTTTGACGATGAAGGATGTATGAATTTTAATAATAGATCACGCAGAGTGCGCGGCTACCAAAAAGACACCTCCGTTTTGGAAACTATTAAAATACTCCTTCTCGATTTTGATATTGGCTCGTCTATTCAAAAGCCAAATGAGGTTGTTATTGTTGGAAAAGAGAATCTACAAAAATTCCAAAAAGAAATCAATTTCTCTCCCGGCGTGTGCATAAACGGAAACCGCTCGAATAGTATATGGAAACAGAATCTTGAAAAAAGGGAGATACTAGAAAGAGCAATCGCTTCTTATCAGTAAAGCAACGTTAAAGTGGAAGGTCAAACGCAAAACCCCCTGCCCCTGACAATAGAAGTGAAATCGAAATTCCTAACATAAAAAAGTAGATGAGCCGACTACTCCTAAATAAAAGTACGGGATTTTTACCAAGAATGGCCGTTAGTGAGAGAAGAATAACGCCAAGCGCAATTATTTGTGTGTAGAGGCCAGCAATCAATCCCAAGCCAAACACAAGTTCAAGAATACCTACCGCTAACAACAGTGTTTTCCCATTTAAGGGAAAATGATTTAGAAAAAGACCTTCAAACTCACGCTTACGCCTATAGAGACGATTCAAACTATATGACAACAATACGAAACCTAAAACGGCACGCAACACTAACGGCGCAAAAAATGACAAGAAAAGCAGTTCCGGAAAAACATTAAGCATGGCGTCATAGTAGCATATTTCGTATAAATATAGGATGAATCCCAATAGTGTCCGCGGTCACGAGGTAAAGATATAATATGAATACAAAAAGTCGAAACCACAACGATATAAACACTAAACAGTAGGTAGGCGATGATCGCGACCTGACACTATCGGGATGAAAAAGAAACATATTTCATACATCGTGCTCCACAACGTGAGGAGCGTCCAGAATGTCGGCGCCATTTTTAGAGTCGCTGACGCAATCGGTATTGATACGATATATCTTTCGGGATATTCACCCACGCCACGTGACAGGTTTGGACGCATACGGAGTGATCTTCACAAAACGGCACTCGGCACGGAAAAAAATGTTTTTTGGGAACACATTTCCAACATAGGAAACCTTTTGCGTCGTTTAAAGAAAGACAATTTCGTCGTAGTTGCGGTTGAACAGGGAAAAGACGCAACTGACTACAAAAAATTTAACACACCAAAGAAAGCAGCCTTTGTATTTGGAAATGAAGTTCGAGGCCTGTCACAAGCCCTTTTAGAGAGGTGCGACCATACAATTTTTATACCCATGCATGGAAAAAAAGAATCACTCAATGTCGCAACAACCGCCGGCATTATTTTATATCGTGCCCTCGATCGTTAGTATGAATATACATCCACCACTTTACCATTTTGATCAACAAGTTTTAATAATTCTCGTTTTGATCTCCACAACTCCTCCTCTCGCTTAAGAAACAGTCTCCAATCATTTCCAACAAAAGAAGCGCTGTCTTTGTGGTGATCCACACAACTGTTGTAGTTGATTTCCAACCCTATAGCATCGTGGCAAAGGGACGAAAGAAGTATTGGCACTTTTATTGTTATATCACAACGACCAATTCGTTCAACAAAATCCATACACGCATTATCTACTAAAACACTCCTATCTCCGGTGTAAAAGAGAATTTCATTTTCAGCATCTGGACACCTTTCCTCCAAACGCGGATTAAATGTTTGAAACTGGGTAAAATACCCCGTACAAAGATTAGTTCTAAACGATACACCTATAGGAGAACGACCCGTACTCAAGATTACGGTGTCTCCAGGCTCTAACCACACAGGAAGTTTATTGTTTACAACTCCCGACCTAGGAAGATAGGACGCTTCAGGAATAGCAAGCGAGCGGCCAGTAATTACACTCTCAATTCTCCAACCGCTTATAGGAATTTTCTGTGAATTTTGTCTTGAAGCTATAAAACGTATGTATTCTTGTTCTGGAGTTGTATTGCGGGGACCCAAAGACCTCTTGTCTATAGTCACCATGCCCTCGTAAGGAGATTTTTCACTGAATAGCTCTATTGACTGAAGTGCATATTCTACCGCATCAATTTCAGTTTGTGTACGTATAACAACCGCTTCTTCTATATCGTTTGATGCGTTCGATGCCGACGTCCTTCCATAAAAAGAGGTATTAGAACTGGTAACCTCAAGGGAAACACCCGGTATTGTAGGCTGGCCCGTAATCCCCTTATTTGTCCCTGTAATCCAAGACAATATGACAACAATAATAAGAGCTATTAATATTGCTATGTCTTTCATTGAACTGTTTTGCATATGGCTATGATACGGTGCGTTACTCTTTTTGTGAAGTATTAATATTTCTTCGGGCTAATCCTATTTAACTCCTCTCGCACAACATTCGCATCACTCCAAACTTCTTTTTTTCCACGCGCTCGCATGATATATGGATCTGTACCCTTACCTGTTATAAGCACAACATCATTCTTTTTTGCTTTTTCGAGGGCAGCACGTATTGCAAGTCTCCGGTCCATAATTACAATCGGTTTATAATGTTTAAAGCCTTTTTTCATATCATTGATAATTTTCACAGGATCCTCATCGTAGGGATCTTCATCAGTTAATATAGTCTCTGCGCAGTATTCCTCTGCAAGTTTGCCCATCAGAGGACGCTTCCTTACATCTCTACCACCGCCTGTATTCCCAAGAACACAAACAAGCCTTCTCCCCGGAAACGCTTTGTAAACTTTTTCAAGTGAGTCCGGAGTGTGCGCATAGTCAACAACAGCGGTAAAGTCTTGCCCTTCGTAAATCAGCTCAACACGCCCAGGAATTGTCACCAAGCTCTCTACTGCACGCTTAATCTGCTCAATTTTTACACCACGTGTCCATGCAAAACTAGCAGCCGCAATAATATTGTAGACTGAAAAAAGACCTTTGAGCGGAGAGCTTATATATACGTCGTGAAATGTGAGCGCAACACCATCAATGCGAATATTGTATGGCTCTGCAGTAAGAAGAGAGTATGGAACCTTGCGCTCAACGTGCGCGTTCAGAAAACTTTTACCAAACTTGTCGTCCATGTTAGCGACAATAGTCTTTTTATTTTTTGATGATTTCTCAAGCAATATTTTAAGCTTCAGTTTGGCTTGAACGTAGTTTTGAAAGGTGCCGTGCGATTCAATATGCTCTGGTGAAATATTGGTAAATACAAGAGCGTCGAGTTCAATAAACTTATGTCGAAACTGCTTCACACCCTCACTAGTCATTTCAATAACTGCGTGACTACAGCACGCATCCACCGCATCGCGCAAAAACTTTTGCATAAAAAAACGACCAGGCATTGTCATTTTAAAAAGGTTACGCTCCTCCTTATCCCCTATTTTAAATCGTATAGTGTTTGCAAGAGCTGTATTTAAACCAGCCTCTTCAAGCATGGCATTTATGAGTTCAACTGTGCTCGTCTTTCCTTTTGTACCAGTAACGCCGACAATATAGATTTTCCTTGATGGAAATTTATATAAAACTACACCCATAACCGCGAGAAGAAAATGGTATGGTGGTTGTATGATCCCAAGCACTGGTTTTGGAATAACTAATTTAATGAGCCGAAAGAAAGTTTCCATAATACTTGTGCCGTTACAAATTAATGATAAGTCCGGAATGTCTCATAATATGCCTTTTACAACATAGATGTTTTTTAATCATGTGCGGTTATTTTTAATTTATATCGGTAATTGTAACGACACTATTTACCCCCAAGTCGTTTTAGAGCTTCCTTTAGACGAGCGTTGGTTCCCTCCAATTTTTGTGGAATGAGGCTTATTGCGTCGCGCGCTTCTTTTGAGGTATAACCAAGCGACGTAAGAGCTTCAATAAGATCTACATCAGAACTTTGAGCACCGAGCATTGACCCACCAAGCGCAGTAACTTTTTCTTCAAGTTCAATAATAATTTTTTGCGCACTCTTTTTTCCTATACCAGATACCTTTGTTAAGTACGTAGTATCGCGAGAAACAATGGCACGTTTAATAGTAACAACATCAGCTATACCCAATATTCCAAGCGCGGATTTTGGTCCTACACCCGAAACGGTGATAAGCATTTCAAAAAAGTCAATTTCCTCCTGTTTAACAAAACCATAAAGGTCCATTGAGTGTTCCCGAATAAATAGATAAGTAAAAAGCGACACAACCCCCCCATTTATTTTACCTATGTTTTTGGAGGTTTGTGGTGAAATAAAAACACGATAACCAACACCACCTGCCGACACAACAACAGAAGTCTCTTTGAGTTCGATAACCTTGCCTTTTAAGTGAGCTATCATACATCAATAATAGCCCATAGGGAGGTACTCACAAAGCACCTATATTCTTTGCCTTTTTATAGAAGATGGGGTAGTATTGTCTCCATGCCAGTTACAGTTGGAGCAAAAAAAGCATATCGAAGCTCTTCACGAAAGAGGGTTTTTAATATGCGCAGACAAACCACCATGCTGCGTGAGGTTAAGGTAATTTTAAAACTTACAAAAGATGGAAAGAAAGAGGAGGCAGAGAAACTCCTCAAAAACGCCTACAAAGCAATCGATAAAGCTAAAAAACGCGGTCTAATAAAGAAAAATACCGCCTCACGAAAAAAGTCACGCCTCGCCCGCTTGGTGAACACAAAAAACTAGAGGACACTAAATAATGTTGTTTTTAAAAGCCACTAAACGACACATTGTTGATAACAAGTCTCTGTTCAGGCAAGAATAATGGTATAGTCTCAGGTAAGAACTCGAACATTCGGCTGGGTTTTCTCAAAGTAGTGTTTTATTTTTACAAGGAGCCGTGTGAACGGCTCCTTGTGGTTTACACATGAAAAAAACCAGCACAAAGCTGGCTTTTTTCATATGTGCCCTCACGAGGAATCGTCCTGACGGTCACTAAGTTCACTTCGTCGCATGCTCCTCGTTCACTAAGTGCCGCGGGACACGACTTGCCCCTCGGACCAGTGGCGGGGCTCCGTCGTTCGATTCCTACCGGGCAAACAAGAAACTAGCGCACCTTCGGCGCGCCAGTTTCTTATTTTGTGCCCTCACGAGGAATCGAACCTCGATCACATCTTCCGCAAAGATGTATTCTATCCATTAAACTATGAGGGCATAAGCGCAAGACCACTACAACAATAATATAAGCGCTTTAAAACCTCACAAAACGAGAGAGATGTTCGACAACGCTTTCACCTTGCTCGACCTCCTCAACATGATGTAGAAGCATATTACGCACCTCCTCTGGCGGCGTATCGGCTAGAGGAATGATAATTTGAAGAGCAAGAATTTTTTTGGATGTCAAAAGTAACTTCGGCTCTTCACCATTGAATTCGCTAATCCAAAATGATTCAAGCGAACCATATGGATACAGTACTTTATTTACTTGCACACCATGCTTGCTAACAGCAAACTCCACTGTCTCAGGTAGCTTTTTTGCATACAGCGTCATCGTTCCAGCACCTATAAGCACTAAAATCGCAAATAAATAGTTTTTAAGGAGTATCGCAAGAATAACACCGAAAACAGCGACAATACCTAAAATCCAGTACCAATCGGCGCGTTTTTCCAAATATTCAAATTCGGGAGCTTCCCACGTGATTGAATCTTCCATTACTATAAGTATAGCGCAATGAGTTAATTTTGCGGAACAAAAACGTGTGATTAGTGACGCAAGACACCCACGTCAGGACGTACGTCCTGACGTGTACACGTAGCTTATCAGTTCGATATCTCCACAGATATTCCGATACCACAAAATAATCAAAATATGTTGCGTTTACAACATGCACTGTGTAGTATTACAGCACAGTTAAAGGGTGAGGTGCCGGAGTGGTCGAACGGACTTGTCT
Organism: Patescibacteria group bacterium; assembly: GCA_022574205.1. Taxonomy (GTDB): domain Bacteria; phylum Patescibacteriota; class Minisyncoccia; order Phycocordibacterales; family JACZSL01; genus JACZSL01. The sequence goes on along the minus strand of JACZSL010000002.1, from coordinate 41,611 downwards.
TGAAAACAAGCGTACCGAAAGGTACCGTGGGTTCGAATCCCACCCTCACCGCCAAATTCGTTTTATTATCGTCATGGCAAGCTTTCGTAGAAATCAAAATTTAAGTAAATTTCAAGAGCTCATTGCTGAAGTGTATACGCTTCCTGATGACCGTCTATATTCTGTGTGGGATCTTGTAACACACCAGCAACGGTTCACTATGCGAGCTCTTAAGGGAATACGAAAAGAAGATTTAAAAAAGACAAAACTGAATCTAATGATAGCTTTTGCATGGCAAATGGCTACTGTAAACAGACTTCATATTAATCTTGAAGAGGTGGTGTGGAAACGGTTTCCTGCTCTATGCTCATATTGCGGTAAAAAACCATGTTCATGTAAAGAGAGCAAGGTAACAAAACGACACAAGGTAGTATCTAGAAAATCGCAAAAACCAAACAGCATACCAGAAATACAAAAGATGTTTGACGAGATTTACCAAAGTGATCAACGAACAGCAGCTGATGCCGGCGTACACTTAGCAGAAGAGATGGGCGAAGTTAGTGAAGCCATTCTTAATTATCTAGGACAGCATCAACAAAAACAGCTCGATGAAATTAAAGAGGAGCTTGCAGACTATGTGTCTTGTTTTTTCGGTGTCGCAAATTCATTAAGCATCGACATTGGAAGAGAGCTTGAAGAGATGTTCTACAAAGGTTGCCATACGTGTCACCTGGCACCTTGCGTGTGTAATTATACCAAAGTAGCACAACTTCAAACTTAGCGGGTTAACATCATATACGCCATATTAAAACATATGAAATTACTTGGTATTGATTATGGAAAGAAAAAAATAGGGATTGCTGTCTCCGACTCGGACGGCAGAATGGCTTTTCCAAAGGAAGTAATAAAAAATGACGTGCACACCATTCTCTATATTGTTAATCTGGTGAAACAAGAGGGAGTCGATGCTGTTATAGTGGGCGAGTCAACAGATTATAAAGGGGAAGAAAATCCTATAATGGAAGACATTAAACGTTTCAATAAGACAATCACCAAAAAGGCAAATGTTCCGGTTTATCTGGAGCCAGAAACACTAAGCACCAAAGAAGCTGAACACATTCAAGAACGACACGATAAAATAGACGCTTCAGCAGCAGCTATTATTTTACAAAGTTATATAGATCGTGTTTAAAATATGTTGGAGAATATGCACAAGTTAAAAACAGGACTTCACCACTGGCTTAAAGAGCGCGCCAATAGCCGCAACGCTAAAACGTGGCTTGCCGTAATTTCCTTCAGCGAATCATCATTTTTCCCCATACCAACTATTTTTTTTCTTGTAGCCATCATCGCATTTGGTGCAAAACGTTGGGTCCTACACGCATCGATCGCAACCATTTTTTCTGTTCTTGGAGGCATATTAGGCTACATCATTGGATTCTTTTTCTTCGACACCATAGGGTCTAAAATAATCGAATTTTATGGCTTAACTGAAGGGCTTGAGGAGGCTAAAATACTTTATTCCGGAAGCGTATTTCTTGTGGTTTTCGCAGGAGCATTCACACCCCTTCCGTATAAGGTATTTACATTGTCTGCGGGCTTTTTGGGAGCACCATTTTTGACATTTCTTGTAGCAAGTATTATTGGAAGAGCGCTCCAGCTTTACGCAGCAGCCTATATTGTCCACGTATTTGGCGAAAACATCACACGAATTGTTTTCAAGCACTTCACCATAATTACTTTTACGCTTATCGCTCTCATACTTTTAATTCTCCTCATTTAGTACGTTACAATTTTCATAACTATGGGCTACACGCACCGCCCTAAACACTAAAGGTGTGTGGATACAAACACCCCAAGCACTTTTTTGCTTTGATGGTGACGGGTATAATAAAGATACATGCACAGTCACAATGGAAACATACACAAAGGGCTCAAAGGTCAGTTTTTGAAATTTTTTCCTCCACCACAACTCATCATAATGCCAACAGTCGGTATTGATATCTCCGACGTGTCGATTCGATTTCTCGAGCTTGTCACAAAACATGATAACATACGTGTTGGGCGATTCGGCACCTCTATGATTGAAGAAGGGATTGTTGTACAGGGAAAAATAAAGGATGCAAAACGTCTTACTGAGGAGCTGAAGAAATTAAAAGAGGAACACAGCCTTGATTTTGTAAATATTTCACTCCCAGAAGAAAAATCATATCTATTTCAAACCACAATCTCTAAAATTGCCCCCGGGCAGAGCGTAAGAAGTGTTCTCGAGTTTAAACTTGAGGAGCACATACCAATTTCCGCAAGAGACGCTGTCTTTGATTATGAAATCCTGACGAAAGATCAAGTAGGAAACATGGTTTTGAGTGTTGCCGCATATTCCCGCGAAATCATTAATGACTATGTCTTCATTTTTAAGAGTGCCGGACTTACTCCACATACGCTTGAGATCGAGACACAATCTACTGCCCGCAGTGTTGTTCCGGACTCCAAAGGTACTTACATGATTGTTGATTTTGGCCACGCCAGGACTGGTGTTGCCGTTGTCAGCCGCGGCACATTAAGATTTGCCTCCACCGTGTCGGTTGGTGGCGAGGGTTTGACTGCGGCAATAAAAAAGCATTTACCACATCTTGATGAGGCGGGTATTATAGAGATAAAAAATAAAAAAGGTCTTTCACAGTTTGATACGAATAAAGCGTTATTTGAGGATCTTATGAAAGAAGTTAAATCTCTTCGGGATGAAATCGATAAACGCTATATCTATTGGAATACCCGATCAACTCCAGACAAGAAAAAAGCGCCGGCAATCGATAAAATAATTCTTTGCGGAGGAAGTTCAAACCTTGCAGGACTTGCCGACTACCTGTCAAACAGCATTAAAATTCCTGTTGAAATCGCCAACGTGTGGGGAAATGTACTCTCTTTTGAGGACGCCATTCCTCCGATTGATAAGCGACATTCATTAGCATACGCCACGTCAATTGGGTTGGCGCTTCAAAACCTTACACTAGAACGACATGATTAACCTTCTCCCCCTCGAACAAAAAAAGAAACTCCACCGGGAGTACACCCTTCGACTTGTACTGGTTATTGTATCGGGATTTATTATGACAACCGTCATAGGCACGGTACTTTTACTGCCATCGTTCCTTCTCTCAAAAGCAAAAGAGCGTGTTGTTAGTAATCAAGCAAGCTTACTAGAGAAAAAAGCTGACAAAGAGACAGCGGACACGCTAAATAACATACTTATTAGCACAAAACGACATCTTACCGCTTTAAGCGAAGACATCACAGAAACCTCCCCGTCTTTAGTTATCAGTACAGCCCTCTCGCATAAACCAAACGGTGTCATCATTAAACAAGTGCTTCTAGACAAAACCCCGGACGGCACACTCTTAAGCATTGGCGGCACTGCCGAAAGCCGAGGCCAACTAACTAGTTTTTCCAGCGCAATCGAAGGTGATGCTTTGTTTACAAGTGTTGAATTTCCAGTATCAAATTTAGCAAAAGATCGTGACATCGATTTCACTATTAAAGTGAAAGGAGACTTTTAATATGGGAAAATTTTCAAAAATAATTAGTTCCGTCTCCGTCTCCGTCTCCGTCTTCATACTTACACTTGTTTTTGTTATTGTTGCGTACATATTTTTATTCGGCGAGATTAGGGCGACCAACAGAGCCATATCTATCAAGGAAGACAGTATCAGTCAGGCGTCCGAACAAGAGCTGAGATTGGACGACCTGCTTGTTTCAGTAGAGGAAACGAAAGAGAAACGTGACGCCCTACAAAAACGTATTCTTACAGATAGAAGTATTGTGGCTTTCCTAGAAGGTATTGAATCATTGGAGACACAGACAGGTGTCGTGATCGAGGTTCGTTCAATTGGAAAAGAAGTCAACGAGAATTCGGCATTTGTTGAGGAACTATCTCTTGATATTAACGTAGAAGGGTCGTGGGAAGGTGTGTACCACACTTTTCTTCTACTTGAGACACTGCCTTATAAGGTAAGGATTACTCGACTACAGTTTAATAAATCATTGGAGGCAGAGACGAGCGCATATGCATGGCGAGGCGATTTTAGACTTTTGATAACAAAGACAAAATAATACAGATATGAAATTAAAAGATGACGCACAATTCTTAGAGACGTTTACATTGCAACAAAGCATTGCGAGAGAAAATAGACTAAAGATTAATTTATAACGGCATAGATATGTTTTTGGAAAATCTACAAAGCAAAATAGGCAATTCATTTATCAACGGATACGGGGATCATGACCGCACTCGAGTAGAACGCGACTGGATTTTAGTATTCGGATTCTTTCTCTTATTAAATCTCATAAATGTTTTGTTTAGTACATATCTTTTTTTACAAATTAACAAGGGCTCTATTTTTGTCGTTCAAAGAGACGAAACGGCAAAAGTAATAGTTCTTAATTTGAAGCAACTCGACAAGACACTTAACCTCTTTGAAGAAAAAGAAACCAAATTCTTGGAACTCAAGAAAAATCTGCCACCAGCACCTAATGTGCGTTGAATTATGCTAGGATAATAACGATTTCAATTCCAGAATCTTGCCCCCGTAGTTTAATGGATAGAACAAGAGACTTCTAAGCTTTGGATGGGGGTTCGATTCCTCCCGGGGGCGCATTGAACAAAGTACACGCACCGACTCAGATACGTGTACTTTGTTTAATTTGTTTTAGAGGTAAGGATCGAACGTGAGGAAAAACACGCTCTCCAAAAGCTTGTTTTAAGCTTGGGGCGAGACCAAGCCCATTCTTCCATGCACGGTTGAAAAATCATCGAATTTTTATATACTTTCGATATTGCGCGATTAGCTCAGTTGGTAGAGCAGCTCGTTTACACCGAGAAGGTCGGGAGTTCAAGTCTCTCATCGCGCACTAAATATGAATCACCAAATAGAAGCTAAAATTACAGGCAGTGTGCAAATGGTTATGTTTCGGGATTTTGTCTGGCGCAAAGCGATGAAACTTGGGCTTTCTGGCACAGTTCAAAATAGTGACGATGGCGGCGTAATGGTTGTTGCTGAGGGTGGTGAAGTAGAACTTAAAAAATTGATTAAGTATTTACACAAAGGACCTGTGCTTGCGTTGATCAAGAACGTTGAGGTAGTGTGGAAGGATTCGGAGGGAACATTTAGAGACTTTTCGATTGTTTTCTAAACAAACATGTCAGTACAAAAGAAATACAAAACACCACTGTCTATAGGTATTATCATTGATGGCAATCGCAGATGGGCGAAGGATAACGGCCTCACAGTCGCAAAAGGACATCGTGCGGGATTTGATAATCTCAAAGCGTGTATTTCGTGGGCAGAAAAAGCAGGTGTTAAAAACCTCATATTCTATGCATTTTCAACAGAAAATTGGAAACGAAGCAAAGAAGAAGTCACAAACCTTACGAAGTTCTTAAAGTCTGGACTACATGAGATACTCGATGAGGCCAAAAAAAAGAAAACAAGTGTGCGCTTTATTGGGCAACGTGAGCGGTGGCCTAAACTAGTGCAGGCGCTGATGAGCAAGGTGGAAGAAGAAACAAAAACATTTAAAGAGAAGACGGTGGCGTTTGCGCTTTCATACGGAGGGCGGGCTGAAATCGTGCATGCAGTAAACTCCATTCTAAAAAAAGGCCAAAAAAAAGAAGTCACCGAAAAAGAGTTTGAAAAAGAATTATGGACGAACGGTCTCCCGGACCCAGATATAATTATCAGAACTGGAAACACAATGCGTCTTTCAAACTTTCTTCCGTGGCAGTCGGTCTACAGTGAGCTTTACTTTACAGGCACACTCTGGCCAGATTTTGACGAAGAAGAATTTAATCACGTACTCGACGAATATAAAGAGCGAGAGCGAAGAATTGGAAAGTGAATAAAAGCCCAAAAATTATCTACGAAGACATAGACACTCTTGTGCTCGACAAACCCTCAGGGCTTGTGGTGCATTTCGACGGAAAGACAAAAGAGCCCTCAGTTACAGACTGGCTTATTTCAAAGTACCCTGGCATTCAGGACGTCGGAGAGACCCAAATTATGGACGACAAAGAGATACACCGCCCTGGTATTGTCCACAGAATTGACCGCGACACATCAGGGGTACTTATTGTTGCTAAAAACCAAAAAGCTTATACACATCTGAAACAGCAGTTTAAAGAAAGTAAGGTAGCAAAGGTCTATAGGGCTTTTTTATATGGTGTACCTAAAGATGGGGAAGGAATTATAACTTTAACAATTGGTCGAAGCAATAAAAATTTTCGACTGCGTTCTGCCGAAAAGTCCGCGCGCGGCAAACTTCGGGAAGCTTTGACCAAATACGATGTGCTTGAAGAGAACGGCGAATTTTCATATGTAGAAGCACGCCCTAAGACAGGAAGAACACACCAACTACGTGTCCATTTTAAAGCACTCCACCACCCAATTGTGTGCGACCCACTTTACGCCCCTAAGCGAGAGTGTGCGCTTGGTTTCGAGCGCTTAGCACTTCACGCGTATTCGCTTACTCTAAGTCTATCAAGTGGGGCAACTCTTTGCGCCGAAGCACCTTTGCCAAAAGATTTTGAAAGAGCGTTAAAGGAATTAAGAAATTAATATACAGCTTACACACTTCGATTCCTGCCCGCCGGCAGGCGGGAGTCGAAGTGGGTACTACAACCGATCGTAGTAGGTAGTGGGTGGTAAGGTAAGTAGCGATGGAGAGCGTAGGCTGTCGACAATCCACCCGTTTCGTAAACAGTTTCTGGGACATTCAAAAATAGTCTGTGATTTTAGCTCCATAAAAGCGCTCAGAATCTAGCGTATTCTTGCACAACCGCACTTCTTGTGCTAAAGTTTGGCCTATTCAGGCGTATGGCAATCACAACATCGCAAGTAAATATGAAAAGTAGACGTGACATCGGTATTCGTGCTGGTGACACTGTGCGTGTATGGCAAAAAATCCAGGAAAAAGGAAAGACTCGCTTGCAGGCATTTGAGGGTTTAGTACTTGCTAGGAAGCACGGTAACGAGGCCGGCGCGACTTTTACAGTCAGACGTGTTTCGGACGGCTTCGGCATTGAAAAGGTTTTTCCACTTTACTCGCCGATGATTGATAAAATTGAAATCGTCCGAAGAAGCAAAGTCAGCAGATCGAAACTGTATTATATTCGCGAAAAAGTTGCACGTGAAATCCGTCGCCAGATGCGCCATATGAGACTCATGGATCTTGCAACAGAAAGTGATATTGCAGAAAAAGCAAAAGCTGCAGCCGAAGATGCTCTAAATACAGAATCAGCCAAAGAAGAACAAAAAGAAACGAAAGATCCGGTAAAAGAGAGCTCTACTACGGATACAAAAGTTGAAGAGACTCCGAAAGCTGAACAAAAAAAAGAAGAGAAGAAATAAAAGTTGTACCATATAGGTACGATTTTTATTTTAATTTCTGTGGTATACGCTATATACTTGAGCAGAAATGATATATTTTGTATGATTATTGCACGACTAATGTGAAGAGAAATAGTGAAATAAGTACCAAGTGGAGTCCAAATTTTGCATATGCAATGGGGCTTTTAGCTACTGATGGAAGTCTCTCGATAGATGGAAGACATTTTGACTTAACCTCCAAGGACAAAGAACAACTTTTAAATTTTATGCGTTGTCTTAACATTAATGTTAAAATTGGAACCAAAATTTCTACCCATACTGGCAAAAGAACCACAAGAATTCAGTTTGGTAGTGTCAAGTTGTACAAATTTCTTTTGGGTGCTGGCTTTAGTCCAGCCAAGACAAAAATTATAGGCAAGATAGAAATTCCACTAACATACTTCTTTGATTTTCTTAGAGGTCATCATGATGGGGATGGGTGTTTTTATTCGTATTGGGATCCTCGTTGGAAAAAAAGCTACATGTTTTACGTTGTTTTTGCTTCTGCTAGTAGAAAACACATAGATTGGATAAAAGAGGAGCTCGGGAAATTAATCAGTGTGAAAGGGCATATTGTGTGCTCCAAATTTGGTAACGTACACCAATTAAGGTTTGCAAAAAGTGAATCACTAAAGATCCTAAAAAAAATGTATTACGACAAAAACGTGATATGCTTATCTCGCAAACGCAGAAAAATAGAAAAAGCATTAAGTGTCGTAAATAAAACACTGTAAGCCCAGGTGGAGAAATTGGTAAACTCGTACGCTTGAGGGGCGTATGCTTCACGGCTTGGGGGTTCAAGTCCCCCCCTGGGCACATGAGTCCTTATAGTAATCCCTGCCTGCCGGCAAGCAGGACGGACACTGAGACAAAATATAATGGAAAAGTCGAACATTAATGAAAGTTTAATCTTGTGGCAAGGACAGTCTGTGTCCGTGTCCTATTACTATCGGGATGATACACAAAAAATCATGCGGTATTATTCCCGTCCATAAAGTAGAAGGTGATAATCTTTACTTAATAGTTCAACAAACAAACGACTCGTTTAGTTTCCCGAAGGGCGAGCAGGAAAAAGGCGAAAGTGATCTACAAACAGCCCTGCGTGAATTCAGCGAGGAAACAGGAATACATAAAATCGACATCGTTGAAGACTTTAAAGTAGTAGAGGAATATATTGTTGTCCGAGATGAAGGTAAGTCGTATAGAAAAGAAGTGCATTATTTTCTGGGTTTTGTAGAAAACAATGTAGTAGTGCCGCAAGAAAGTGAAATACAAAGCTACAAGTGGGCGACATTTGAGGAAGCAAATAAGCTCATACAATATAGTAATAGGAGGGAGGTGTTGAGGAAAGCAAAAGAGTTTTTGTTGAAGTAAGAGTATCTTTTTTAGCTTTAATTTGCTATAAAAAGCACACATGGCGACTATGGTGTAACGGTTAACACTCGGGTTTGTGGAACCCGCGATGAGAGTTCGATTCTCTCTAGTCGCCCAGAAGATTCAAAATAACTATTTCTATGGGCTGTTTTTTTTATGTAGATTTATTGGTGTATATCTTGCAGCACAAGGTTTTGGACCATACTAAAAACACTCTAATAAACAAGCAAAAATCCCGCATTTTTACAGGATTTTAACATATTCGTTTATACACAGAGGTGGATAAATTCCCTTGAAAATAAGCCAGTATTTACTACAATGTATGTATCTGCAAACGCATGTTCTAGTCCAAGTAACACCTGGACAGGAACAGGGGGTGTTACTGCGGGTTGCGACACAAACACCAGTCAAGGCTGGTGTTTTGTGTTTTCAATACAAAACAAAAGCCTATGACAAAAGACACAAAGGTGCCAAATTACTCTAACAACAACAGAGCAAACATAATACCCATCCCCACGCACATGGCAACAAACTGCAAAATTGACTCGCCGACTCTGCGAGTTTTTTGTAACTCTGGAACGAGATCACTTCCTGCAATATAAAGGAAGGTTCCCGCCGCAAACGCCGCTAGAATGCCGCTGATATTTTCACTTACATTTTGAAGGAGAAAAACAATACCAACACCAAGAAATGAAAACAACGCTGTACCAAAATTAACAAGCAATGCGCGAAGTTTACTAAACCCAGAGTGTATGAGAACTCCAAAATCTCCGATCTCTTGTGGAATTTCGTGAAGGACGACGGCAATTGTTGTTGCAATACCCAGTTCGGTATTTACCATAAAACTGGCGCCTATGATCATGCCGTCAATAAGGTTGTGAAAACTATCAGACGTCAATATAAGATAACCGAGCGGATTTATTTTTTGTTTTCCACCCGGCGCAAGGAGCTCTTCACCAACATGTTCTGTATGGTGATGCCAGTGAAGAAACTTTTCGAGTACAAAAAATATGAGCATGCCAAGAAGTGCATAGAAAGATGCTATTTGTGCACTTCCCGTTTCCTCAAGCGCTTCAGGGAATAGATGAATCAGAGCATCCCCCAGGAGCGCACCGACAGCCAAACTCACAAGCACAAACACAGACTTTTTGAGCAATCTAGGGCTAAGAGTAAGGGTAAAAATACCTATGAGCGAAATCGTACTTACTATGAGCACGCTTATAATCGAATATAGGAAAGCTTCCGTCATAAGTAAATGGTAGCCTAAGTCGTGTCCATTTGCTAGTTACTTGGTGTTATAGTATATTGATATATGAGCATATATTCATATATCTACATATACTAGATCCATGCTTCAAACGCTAAGATTCGATACAACAAAAGCAACCATCGCGTTCAAAATTCTTGCTGACGCGACCCGTTTTCGTATTCTTTCGCTACTATATTCATCGGAAGCCATGTGTGTTTATGAAATTGCAGAAGCTGTCGGCATATCTCACTCAGCTGCGTCTCATCAGCTTTCAAATCTCGAGGCACGAGGCGTGCTCAAGTCTTTCCGAGATGGACAAAATGTGTGTTATGAAGTGCACAAGTCTGCATTGTCGGACGACATTAGACGAATTATGAATGTAATCAATACGTAATACTTGTCCCGTTAGTAATTACGATTACGCCAAATATTCTTAAATGTAAATAAAACGAAAAACACAATGCCAACATCAAATATTAAAAGAATAATTATCTAATGGGATGAGTTCGAGCACCGTCATTATCATTATTTTGCTTGCAATCGCTCTTGGAGCGGCTTTCATTTTTACGAGAGGAGAGCGATTCGAATTACCAACAGGGGAGACTACACCACTTAACACTGAAGAAACAACAGAAGCTGAATTAAATAATATAAAAGCGAGCGAAGGCACAGAGAAGGAGGAGGTGTTGGACGGAGTAAACGATGGGTCTACGATAGAAATCCCCGGCACAAGTTCCCGTGAGATTTTTGTCACTGACGGTACAAAACACTCAATTCCAATCAATGAAATTCTTTCAGGCGGCCCTCCTAAAGACGGGATTCCGTCAATTGATAATCCAAAGTTTGTAAACATAAGCGAAGCAGATGAATATTTATCTGATGACAACCCTGGACTCGGGCTCTCCTACAAAGGAGAAACACGTTTCTACCCATACTCCATTTTAGTGTGGCACGAACTTGTAAACGATACTGTGGCCGGAGACCCACTGCTTATTTCGTACTGCCCACTGTGTCTTACCGGTATTATTTTTGATAGAGAGCTTAATGGCAGTCCGACAGAGTTTGGCGTATCGGGGCGGCTATGGCGTTCAAATCTTCTAATGTATAATCGAACCCCAAACGAAGACGATGAGTCGCTATGGTCACAAGTCTTGGGGGAGGCGGTGCTCGGGATTCACACAGGCCGTAAACTTACTATCATTCCGTCAGACGCTGTTCTTTATGGCGATTGGAAAGGGAAACACCCAAAGACAAAAATACTTTCACAAGACACCGGCTTTTCAAGAAATTATGGGAGAGATCCGTATGGAAACTACTACACAAACCGTGACGTTTCCTTCGGAGCAAGTTTCAACGATGACCGCCTACATCCAAAAGTATATGTTCTTGGTATTGAAATAGACGGCAAGTTTAAAGCTTATGACAACGAGGCGCTTCCTATTGGGGAAACGAAAGATATATTTCTAGGTAATGATATTACCATTGAGAAGAGTAATATTGGAGGAGTACGCATGTTCATTGGCGCTAGAAGACAACCACTTCCATACATTGGAGCATTTTGGTTCTCGTGGCTTGCGGTGCATCCAGACACAGAATTATTTAATTAAGTATTAATTTAGTTATATGGAAACAGAAAAAGATCAAGAGCTCTCTTACAAAGAGAAGAAAGCACAACAGATTAAAAAGAGGGGGTTGCAGAGACAAGAAGCTAAGAGCGGAACTGCAAAAAAATCAATCACAAAGTGGGGCATTACAATCATTATTATAGCCCTTTCCTTGTGGGGATTTGTAGTTATTTCACAAAAGAGCGGGCCACAAGGTGAAGATTTTAGCGAATCTTTTCCATCAGACGGTCGCCAACACATCAAAGTGGGGTCGGAACATCCACCGTACAGCTCAAATCCTCCCTCGAGTGGCTCGCACTACGCGAGCACCGCACGTGCAGGGTTTTATGATGTTGACGAACATGTACCCGATGAACAAATAGTTCATAATCTTGAACACGGCGACATTTGGATCGCGTACAAACCTGATATTGCCGAAACTGATAAGGAGTTGCTTCGGGAGTTTGCGGCGTCAAAAGTAATTATTACACCAAGGACAGATAATGATCTCGACGTCGCACTTGTCGCGTGGGGGCATGTTGACAGCTTTGATCTTGGAAGCCTTGAGGCGGAGGCGCTCGAGTCTCGCATAAGTGATTTCATTGCACGATTCATAAACAAAGGTCCTGAGCGTGTACAGGCTCCAATAGGAGGACATCGAAGATAGGTTACGCTAAAAAAACATGTCAGTAAACCAAAAAAAGCAACAAAATCCTTACATTATTCCAGGTTCAATTGTACTTGCAGGGCTTTTTATTGGAGCTGCTCTTATGTTTTCATCAGGAGGAGCATCTCTAGATGCAGCTAACGCAGGAAGCGCGTCCGGGGGTGGGTTTGGCAACAACAATTCATCGACTGCAGAAAACCTGCGTCCCGTTGATGACAGCGATCACATTTTTGGAAACGTAAATGCTTCTGTGACGATTGTCGAATACTCTGACCTTGAATGTCCGTTTTGTCGGAGACTCCATCCAACACTTTCACGCATAGTGGAAGAATCAGATGGCGAGGTGCGGTGGGTATACAGGCATTTCCCGCTTACTAGTATTCACTCACGTGCGCTTATTGCAAGTATTGCTTCGGAGTGTGTAGCCGAACTTGGAGGAAACGATGCCTTTTGGAAATTTATTGGCAAGCTTTTTGAAAGTCAGTCTTCGCTTGGAGAGAGTCTGTATGTTGAAACCGCCTCAAGTCTGGGGATTGAAAAAGTGGCTTTTACCGAGTGTCTTAATTCGGGCCGTCATAATGAACGTGTACAGGTGGACGGACAAAACGCTATTGCTTCTGGCGGAAGAGGAACACCGTTTAACATAGTAGTAGCGGAAAACGGACAGGTGTTTCCATTTAGCGGGGCGCTTCCGTATGAACAAATAAATCAAATTATTATCCAAGCATTAAATAACTAACTAATATGAACAAATTAATAATAGCGATCATAGTAATCGTTATTGGAGTCGGTGGGTTTGCTTTTATCTCTTCTCGCGAAAACCCCGCAGAAGAAATAACTCGTGAAGGAACTGGCGCAGAGACATCCTCTGAAGTTTCTACAGAATCAGAACAGTTCGATAAAGTACCACAGTTTACACTCTCTGATTACGATGGTAATCAAGTCTCTGTAAATGATTTCCCTGGCAAGATACTTGTAATTAACTCGTGGGCAGCATGGTGTCCGTTTTGTGTGGAAGAGTTGCCAGCATTCCGTGATTTGCAAGAGCTATTTCCTGACGACATAGCGGTTATTGCCATAGACAGACAGGAGTCTCTAAGCACAGCGAAGAATTACACAGACAACGCAGGAATAAGTGATGCATACACATTCTTGCTCGATCCAAAGGACTCGTTTTATCGATCAATCGGCGGCTTCTCTATGCCGGAAACTCTTTTCGTTGACAGCGAAGGCAATGTTCGCATTCATAAACGCGGGCCAATGAAATTGAAGGAAATGGTGGAAAAGGTTAATTCAATACTAAACTCTTAGCAAAATCACCCCAGCACCATTTTTGCAAAACAAAAACATATATATGTTAATTAACAACCCAGAACTGAATACATTCAAGCAACACGCTTCGCCCATAAAGGGATGCGCTATTCGCGCACGCATGTTGCGAGGTAAATTAACAGCAAAAATAGTGCGGGGTCTAAGATTTTCTAAGCTCACTCCGTTCACTAACAAAATCTAAGAAAAATCGTGATTGAAATAAGCATAGGAATTGCCGTCTCTGCCTTTATCGCAGGACTTATAACATTTCTCGCTCCCTGTACGCTCCCTCTCGTGCCAGCGTATCTCGGCTTTATAAGCGGTGTATCAAAAGGTGATCTAGAAAATCCGGATAGCGCACGCGAGGCAAAGAAAAAAGTATTTCGAAACGGAGTGTTCTTCATTTTGGGATTTTCAATCGTATTCATTATTTTCGGAGCTCTCTTTGGCAGCCTTGTACAGATTTTGCAATTTTTTGGCATCGGCCCCACAACCCTTGAGGGAGAAGGACTGTTGCGAATACGTATAGGGCAAGTCAGCGGTCTTTTGGTCATCCTCTTCGGTGCTTTTATGCTCGGCCTTTTCAAGATTCCCTTTTTGCAGGCAGACAAGAGAATAAAGATGCCTAAATTCCTAAAGATAGGAAAACCAACAACCTCACTCACCATCGGTGGTGCGTTTGCGTTTGGATGGACGCCATGCGTCGGACCTATTTTGGGCTCAATTTTACTGCTCGCATCTTCAGAGGGGTCTATACTGCAAGGCGCACTCCTTCTTGCAATCTTTTCAATGGGGTTGGCGGTGCCGTTTCTTTTGATTGCGTTTGGCTTTTCACAGGCAATGGAAAAAATCAGCAACTTCTTTGCATATCTTTCCAAACACCGCGTAGGAATCCTCGGCGTTGTAGGATTTTTATTTGGCCTTATTCTCGATCTTGTTGTTGTTTCAATATTCAGCAAGTTTGGAGTGAACATATCCGAAACTTTACTTCAAGGATTTCAGGCGTTTATTATTCCGACTCTATCCGGGATTGGAATGGCGCTTATAGCAAAAAGGCATGAAAAAATAGACGTGCTTGGAGTGGGCGGCGGCCTCTTTCTTGTTGCTCTCGGTGCTCTCCTTGTGCTTGGGAGTTTCGGCCTTCTTGTGCAATACGGTTTCCTTTTGTTTGGAAGCGGGTTTGAAGAACTTTTATTCGAATATCTCTAAAATAAGACGGGTGTATGAAGAATAAAAGAAAACTTATTATCTAGAGCTTGTGGGCGATTTCTATTGTGGAGAGAAGCATGGTACTCTATGGCCACTGATAATGGAATAATTTATAACAATATGGACAACGACGCACAGAGCGTAATGCATTATATGCGCCATGACAAAATAAAAGGATCAATCATTTTAGTGCTTCTCCTTCTCTCCCTTTTTCTTTTTGTGAAGACAGTAGGCGAAATCAAATCATACCGATTTATCGGCGGCGGAGTCCCGGCAACCAACACGATTACTGTAAGTGGAGTCGGCGAAGTCTTTGCAGTTCCTGATATCGGAAGCTTCTCTTTCTCGGTCTCTGAAGAAAAAGTAACCGTAAAAGAAGCACAAGCTGAGGCGACAAGAAAGATTAATGTTGCACTAGGGCTCTTACGCGGGGCTAACGTTGAAGAGCGCGATATCAAGACGACTGCATACAATGTTTACCCACAGTACACATATATACGCGAAATTTGTAAACCAGGATTTCCTTGCGGTGGAGGCAAGAGAGAGCTCACTGGATACAATGTGAGTCAAACAATTTCTGTAAAAATACGTGACATAGATAAAGCAGGAGAGATCCTCGCAGAAATTGGTTCTGTTGGAGTCACCAATGTCAGTGGGCTTAACTTTACTATTGACGACGAGGATGAGCTGAAGCGCGATGCACGCCGTGAAGCTATAGATGACGCGAGGACAAAAGCGAAACAGCTCGCGCGAGATCTTGGCGTCAAACTTATACGCGTGGTTAGTTTCAGTGAAGGCGGAGGATACCCAGTTTACGCAAGAAGTTTTGATTTAGCTATTGAAAGCACGGTGTTTGGTGCCGGTGGCCTAGAAGCTCCGGAAATTCCAGTTGGCGAAAATAAGATCACCTCAAACGTCTCAATTACCTACGAAATTCGTTAAAACTGTTGTTTTAAGCCATAAAATAAGAACACAAAATCCGACCCAGTGCTGCTGCTCGACGAACCATCACTTGGTCTTGCCCCCAAGGTTGTGAAAGAAGTATTCGCACTCATCCGAAATATCAACGAACATCATGGCACAGCTATATTTGTCGTGGAACACAACTTAAAATCACTCTTCTCTGTTGTAGACCGAGGTTACATCCTAGACAAAGGACGTGTGGTTGCGGACGGAGACACAAAAAAGCTAGAGGAAAGTGACATTCTTGAGAAAGTATTCCTTGGGCACGCTAGGTGAATAGTCTCACACGTCTTAACGGGACCTAAGACAATCCAGTGTAACTTGACTTTTGGTTCGCATTCGATACTATAGACGCATTGATAGCCCCTCGGGGGGTTTTTTAGTAAGAGAAACTATGGGCAGGTTTACACAATATCTACGAGACACCAAAGGTGAACTCAAACACGTTAGTTGGCCAACACAGAAACAAGTCTTGGTCTTCACTGTGCTTGTTATCGCTATTTCAATCGCTGTATCTTTATATCTTGGGCTTTTTGATTTTATTTTTACAACAGCCATAGACTTTTTCTTCTTTAGTAATTAAAGGAGTCCGAGCTTGCGAGGACGACTATTAATTGATTAGCCGAGCACATAGCACGAACCAAACAAGTATGCAAAAAATTTACAGGCCACTGTCAAACATTTCCGATCATCTAGTCAGCACACACTATGTGCTCGGTCTAATGTTTTGTAACATCAATTTTCGTTAACACTCAAAATAATTAACAAAATCTAAGACATGGTAAAACAAGAGGCACATCAGGAACGGAATTGGTACGCAATCCACACATACGCAGGATATGAAAATGCTGTTATGCGAAATCTTAGACAGCGCATTGAAAGCCTCGGCATGAAGGAAAAGATTTTTGACGTGGTTGTTCCAACTGAAAAGAAGATCAAAATTAAAAGCGGCAAGCGAGTCGTCGAAGAGGAAAAAGTATATCCTGGTTACATTCTAGTCGATATGATTGTTGACGATGATTCGTGGTACGTAGTTCGAAACACTCCCCGCGTAACTGGTTTTGTGGGAAGTGGTATTCACCCTGTACCACTTGCCACTGAAGAAGTGGAAGCTCTCTTTCGTCGGATGAACGACGAAACTGTTAAGCATAAGATTGATCTTAATCTTGACGATCTAGTTAGTATTATAGATGGACCATTTAAAGAACTCGAAGGTAAGGTGGGAGAGATTGACGAAGAACGCGGTAAAGTCAAGATCATGGTCTCTATGTTTGGTCGCGAGACACCAGTTGAACTAGATTTCTTGCAAGTAAAGAAAATATAAGTATTATTCCGTCATGGCAAAAAAAGTAGAAAGAAAAATGAAACTTCAAATTCCAGCGGGCAAAGCAACGCCGGCGCCCCCTGTCGGTCCTGCTCTTGGTCAGGCTGGTATTAATATTGGCGATTTCGTCAATCGTTTTAATGACGCAACGAGGGACATGATGGGAGACATTATTCCCGTTGAGATTTCAGTATATGAGGATAGGAGTTTTGATTTTATATTGAAAACACCACCTGCATCCCGCCTTCTTTTGAAGGCGCTCGGAAAACCAAAAGGCTCCGGGAAAAATCTTGTAAAAAAAGCAGGAACAATAACTAAAGCACAAGTGCGAGAGATCTCGGAAAAGAAAATGCCCGACTTAACAGCCCACGATCTAGAGGCGGCAGATAAGATTATAGAAGGCACTGCGCGAAGTATGGGGATCGAAGTGAAGTAATGAAACTTCGATCGACCTTTAGAGATATGTTATGAGCGGGCGAATAACATACCCTAAAGGTGTACAGTTCCTGTAAGGAATCGAAGTGAAATAAGGAAAGACAAAAAGAAACCCGCAATTGCGGGTTTTTAAAATCATGATTGTAGATGGCAAGAAAATAGCTCAAGACATCATTTCTGAGCTTAAGCGAGTAATAAAAAAACTAGAAAGAAGCCCCAAGCTTTTTGTGGTTTTAGTTGGACAAAACAATGTAACCGCGCGCTATGTGTCATTAAAACAAAAGATAGCCAAGAAGATCGGTATCAATGTAGAGATAGCTCGCTTCAAAGAGAGTGTAACAACAGAAACATTAATACAGGCAATTAAAGCTGCAGCAGATACCGTCGACGGCATTATTGTACAACTACCTCTTCCGTCTCATATAGACAAACAAGCCGTATTAAATACTGTACCGATTGAGCTTGACGTTGATGTGCTTGGTAACGCAAGCAATGAAAAATTTCAAAAGGGTACAAATACTATTCTTCCACCAGTCATCGCTTCAATTAACGAAATTCTTATACGAGGCAATGTTAATGTAAACGGAAAGCGAGCAGTAGTTGTTGGTAAGGGAGCGCTAGTAGGAAGGCCAGCGGCAGTGTGGCTTACAAACCAAGGAGCGGACGTTGTTTCTCTCGACAGTAAATCCGAAAATTTTGTGGAAGAAATTCAAAAAGCTGACATTATTGTAACCGGCGCTGGTGTACCAAACTTAATCAAACCAGACATGATAAAATACGGTGTCGTATTGTTAGATGCCGCGACGAGTGAGTTAGAAGGGAGCCTGGTCGGAGACACGAGCTCGGCGTGCAGCGCTAAAGCTTCACTCTATAGTCCAGTTCCAGGGGGGATTGGTCCTATTACTATTGCGACACTGTTAAACAATCTTGTTTTGTTAAGTAAATAACTATTCTTTTTCTAATATAACCCAACTATATTTGATTCCATCTGGAGAAACTCGATTTTCTTTGGATATTTTTTTTGTAAATTCTTTTTCATATTCGGGGAAAAAAACGTCAGCTTCGCGCTCTCCTTCTATTATAGTTAGATATAGCCTATCCACTAATGGTAAGAACTGTTTATATATTTGTCCTCCACCTATTATAAATATTTCATTTTCTTCAACCTCTTTTGCTTTTTCCAGAGACTCCTCTATTGAATGAGTAACTATTGTACCCCGAGCTTCATATTTATCATCATTTGACACGATTATGTTGGTCCTTTCCGGCAGGGGTTTGCCAATGGACTCATAAGTGGTTTGCCCCATTATTATAGGGTGTCCTAAAGTTAGGGCCTTAAAACGCTTGAGATCATCCGAAATACGCCATAAAAGGCTCGGTCCTTTACCGATTCCGCGATTTGCCTTAGAAATAGCTACAATTATGCTGATGATTGGCTTATCCATTTCCCCTATTTTATACCACTACGAAAAAGTTTTGTCTCCTTGAATCAACATTACGACCAAGTATACTTGTTTATATTCACATGCTTGTATGTACAATCTGAAAATAAACAAAAAAATAGTTTCCAATTATCGAGAGCTTAAAAAATATGCTTGCGCGCACAGAGAACTCGGGCATAAGATTGTGTGCACTATAGGGTCGTGGGACATGCTTCATATTGGTCATTTACGATATTTAAACAGAGCGAAGGAGCAAGGGGATATACTTATCGTAGGTGTTGATAGTGATAAGGGAATAAAATTATATAAAGATCCTTTACGACCAGTTATTCCTGAACAAGAACGGATGGAGATGCTTTCATATCAGGATTGTATTGACTACATTGTTCTTATTGACGATATTGATCCAAAGGGGCAATGGAAATTTGGTCTTATAAAAAAAGTTCCTATAGATATTTTTGTCAGTGTTGTAGGAGAATCTTATACAGCTGCTCAAAAAAAAGAAATTAAAAAACATTGCGGAGAATTAATCACGTTACCTCGTCAGGCAGAAACCACTTCTACGTCTGACATAATACAAAACGTTGTGAAGGATCATTTGCTCGACGCAATAAACAAACTAAAATCTTAATTCATAAAAATGAACAAGAGAGATCTTATTATTTATGTTCCCGTTATTCATAAAGGGTATCTTGAATTCTTTTCTAAGTATAAAAAAACCATTGGTACAGTTTATCTTATCGACAGAAAATTTGTCTCAAAACTTTCGCCGCACGAACCTGACATAGCATCTCTTGAGACGAAGACAGTAGGAAAAATATTGATAACCCTTGGGGTTAAAGTAAATATCCTACATGAAAATGCGGTTACACGCTTAGTTAATGAGAAACTCTTGCTAATTAACGACAAGATCTCGCGATCTATACACAAAAAGTATTTTAAAGAGAGCGATGTGGTTTTTAAATCAGTATTTTTGCGTTGGGACAAAGATTCTGTAATCACAACAAATCCTGTTAATGCTCCTGAATCTCTATATTCTAAAGACAAATCTTTTATGCAGAATGCGTATCAAGAAGCAGAAAAGAGCAGTGATTGGTGGCGCCAGGTTGGAGCTGTGCTAGTGAAGAACGGTAAATGTATTTTGAGGGCTTATAATGAAGGCGTTCCAAATGACACTGAACCTTATACGCACGGTGCAATACGTGATTTTTTAGAAGTTGGAGAGCTTCAAGAATTCTCCACAACCATACACGCCGAACAACTGATTATTGCTCGCGCAGCGAAAGAGGGATTCTCTTTGGGGGGTACCAAGCTATATGTCACGCATTTTCCTTGCTCAGTTTGCGCCAAATTAATTGCACACTCTGGGATCGATACATGTTATTTTAGTCAAGGATCGTCTAATTGCGATGGCGGTATGGTGTTGAAACAAGCGGGGGTGTCTTTATTTTTAATCCCAATTTCCAAATAGATTTTTACACAACTTGCCATTCGTGGTATCTTGAGCTAAGACGATATTGGAGATATCCACAAAAGGTGATTTATGGCAACTTCAACCAATAAAACGCAACATCCAGAATATCAGTACTTGAGGATTCTAGAGGAATTACTTTCTGCAGCCCCCAAAAAAGGACCACAAGATGACCCCACCACTGCAGTATTTGTTCGCACAATGCGCTTTGATCTTAGTGGCGGAAAGTTTCCATTACTTACGACGAAAAAGGTTTTTTGGAAAAATGTCGTGGCAGAATTACTTTGGAATTTGCGCGGCGAGAGCAAATTAGATTTTCTTCACGAACAAGGCGTCACCATGTGGGACCCATGGGCAACCAAAGAGATTTCCGAACCGCTTGGTCTTGAGGCTGGTGATGTTGGGCCCATATACGGACCAAACTGGATTCATTGGCGGACAGCAGACGGACGTGAGATTAATCAAATCGAATGGATTGTAAACGGGCTTAAAAAGCACCCCGAATGGCGTAGATGGAAAGCAACAACATGGAATCCGGGGAATCTCGATAAAGCTTTTCTTGCCCCGTGCCACGGCGACATTATGTGCTTTGCCCAAGATGGGGTATTGTCACTCCATATGTCGCAGAGAAGTGGCGATTTTTTTGTGGGAGTACCTTACAACATTGGTATGTACTCATTACTTCTCCTTATGCTAGCACAAGTTACTGGGCATAAACCCGGCGAGTTTGTACACACCGTTCTTGATGCCCATCTGTACGCAAGCCATAAAGAAGGAGCAAGAGAGCAGCTCAAACGAGAACCACGGCCATTTCCGAAAGTAACACTGACCCCCGAAATTACCGACATATTTAACTTCACCATGAACGACTTCACGCTCGAAGAATACGACCCACACCCATTTATAAAGGTAGATGTCGCGCTTTAGTATTTGCGAGAAGTCAGACATAATACACCGCTGTTGCGGCGTATTTTTTTACATTTATCCAATGGGGAAATACACAGGTTTAGCATTCTTCTCCCCCCTTTCTAACTCAGGGACAATGAGATGAAAGTGTAAGTGAGTTACTGTTGATCCGGTGAATGTTGAGTCTCCAAATCTCAGTGTTAAGCCTCCTCCGGTTATATTATGTTTTTCACTGACCACGCGTGTCAATTTTTTGACTGCATTAAAATCTTCATCACTCACATCATCTATGGTTACAATATGTTTTTTTGGGATGATGAGGAAGTGATGTTTTGCATTCTCGTATGGCCATGTATTTTCAGTTATAAACCACCCACGCTCTTTGGCTAGTGTGGGTTTTTTGTGCCACTTAAAATTTTCAGGACAAAACGGACATTTTTTAATATCTAAAATATCAGCAATTACATCATGGTATCCTGAGTCTCTAGCAGCATGACGCAAGTCAACAAAATTATTTCTTTCGCTTTTGCTATTTTTACTCATAGTATAACGCTCATCATACCTTCTTTGAGTTCGTCCATCAAATCACTCATTTTTTAACTTTTTTATAAAATGGTACAATGGACGACACTACTATAAATATGGAACATTCAAGATTAAAAACCGAGGATGCAGCAATCTACAAGGCTATAAAAGGAGAGGAAAAGCGACAAGCTGAAGGGCTTGAACTTATCCCTTCGGAAAACTACGTCTCGCGTGCCGTGCTCGAGACTCTTGGCAGCGTTTTAACCAACAAATATTCTGAAGGATATCCCGGCAAGCGTTACTACGGTGGGCAAGAGTTTACTGATGATGTAGAAAATCTTGCGCGCGACAGAGCACGCAAACTCTTTAATTGTAAATACGCTAACGTTCAACCGCTTTCAGGCGCGCCGGCAAATGTCGCGATGTTTTTTGCATTAATGAAACCCGGAGATACCGTTCTCGGAATGGATCTTTCGCACGGCGGACACTTAACGCATGGTAGCCCGGCGACAGTCATGACAAAAGTATTTAACTTTGTACGCTATGGCATGAAAGATCTGGAAACTGGAGAGATTGATTACGACGCATTACTTAAAACTGCAAAAAAAGAGAAACCAAAAATAATACTTGCAGGATACTCTGCGTATTCGCGAGAACTTGATTATGAAAAGTTTGTAGAGATAGGTCGTGAAGTAGGGGCATACACTGTCGCAGACATGGCGCACGTTGCAGGGTTAATTGCAGGAGGATCTCATAAAAATCCTTTTGATTACGGTTTTGATGTCATAACTACAACAACACATAAGACGCTTCGGGGACCTCGAGGTGGAATGATCCTTGTTCGCAATAGTGAAGATCTCGCAAAAGCGGTCAACAAAGCCGTATTTCCAGGGCTTCAAGGAGGTCCACACATGAGCCAAATTGCTGCCAAAGCAGTTTGTTTCAAAGAAGCATTATCACCGTCTTTCAAGAAATATACCAAACAGATATTGAAAAACGCAAAAGCCATGGAAAAAGTTTTTCATGCGCGAAATATTCGCATGCTTGCTGGCGGAACTTCAAACCATCTTATTCTTGCAGATGTTTTCGGCTCACTTAATGTGGGTGGTAAAGACGCGCAAACGGTGTTGGACAAAGTTGGCATAACACTCAACATGAACATGATTGCAAACGATCCACGCAAACCTATGGACCCTTCTGGTATAAGATTTGGAACGCCAGCTATTACAACTCGCGGGTTTGGCGAAAAAGAATGTGCACGTGTTGCGGAACTTATCATCGACACACTAGAAAATATGGACGACGCAAACACGAAAAAGAAAATTAGGTACGAGATATTTGAACTCTCCAAAAATTTTCCCATTCCTGACTCGTTTGTGTAATCTTATAGCATATGAACATATATACGTTAATTGTGGAGCAAATACAAAAAGCACTTAAGAAGCTTGGTATAAAAACCGAGGAGGTTTTGCTCGAGCACCCAAATGAGCTCAGTAATGGGGATTTTTCGACGAATATAGCTATGATGTGCGCTAAACATGAGGGCAAGAACCCTAAAGAATTGGCGGAAAGGATTGTTGAAATTTTAAATAAGAAAAAAACAGATGAGATTGAAAAAATAGAAGTCGCCGGGCCGGGATTTATTAACTTCCATTTGTCTCGAGAGTTTTTTACAGCACAAACAGAAATGATCATAAATCAAAAGGAAAAATGGGGTAAGAACGAAACACTTAAGGGAAAGAAAGTTATGGTCGAATACACTGATCCCAATCCGTTTAAAGAAATGCACATTGGTCACTTAATGGCAAACGCCATTGGTGAATCCATCGCGCGTCTTATAGAAAATTCCGGAGCGGAAACGATTCGTGCAAACTATCAAGGAGATGTGGGACTTCATGTTGCAAAAGCGATTTATGGAATGACGGAGCTGAAAGAGAAAAATGTTACAGTAAAATATCTTGGAGAAGCGTATGCATATGGTGCTAAGGCATATGAGAATAATGTAAAAGCAAAAGAAACAATAGATGAGATTAATAAAAAAGTTTACTCCAAGGGAGATGTTGTTGTAGACGAACTGTATAAACGTGGGCGCGAGGTTTCCCTAGAACATTTTGAGGAGATTTATAAAAAACTTGGGACAAAGTTCGACAAATATTACTTTGAAAGTGAAATGGTTGGTGTTGGTAAAAAGTTTGTAGAAGAAAATAAAAAAGTATTTGAGGAGAGCGATGGAGCGATTGTGTATCGCGGCGAAAAACATGGCTTACATACAAGGGTTTTTATTACTTCAGAGGGACTTCCAACATATGAGACAAAAGATTTAGGTCTTGCGACGCAGAAATTTAATGATTATTCTCTTGATCTTTCAATCACAATTACTGCAGAAGAACAAAAAGAATACTTTAAAGTAATGCGTGCTGCATTTGGGGAAGTGCATCCAAAGCTTGAGAAAAAGATGTTGCACATAACACATGGCATGATGAGGCTACCAAGCGGCAAGATGTCGTCGCGAAAAGGAGACGTAATTTCTGCGGAATCGCTTTTGGCAGAGGTGGAGAAGGCTGTGGAGGAAAAAATGAAAGACAGAGATATTAAAGATAAAGAAGCAGTTGCGGAAAGTATTTCAGTAGGAGGGCTTAAGTTTTCAATACTTAAACAAGCAACGGGTCGTGACATTGTATTTGATTTTGATAAAGCACTTTCTTTTGAGGGCGACTCTGGGCCGTATCTTCAGTACGCGCATACGCGCTCACTCGCACTCCTCTCTAAGGGAGGAGAAGGGGATGTTAAAGATGCGCCGAAAGTTGTGACAGAGCTTGAACGGATACTCTATCGTTTTCCTGAAATAGCCAAGCGAGCAAAAGTCGAGTATGAGCCGCATCATGTGACGGTGTATTTAACCGAGTTAGCAAGCGCATTTAACAGTTGGTATGCAAATGTGCCGGTCATTGGTGGAAAAAACGAGAAATACGGCCTTGCGCTGACTCGTGCATTCCAAATCACAATGCAAAACGGCCTGTGGCTTTTAGGTATTAAAACACCAGAGCATATGTAATTGACAACACATGCGCGTTTGCTACGCTCAAGGTGGATTGCAAGGAGTAAATTAGCATGAATGAACTTAAGACTTCGTCAGAATTGCTTGAAACGTTGCGCAAATCAGCAGGACGGAGTATGTCGCCAAACGAAAGTTTAGCGCGGAGAGTTTCTTTCATATGGGGTCAGATGAGTCATCGCAGTTTGGTGACAAAGCAACAGATTAGAGAAGCACTCAAGTAAAAAGTAATCGCTCAAGGGGTAAATGAAAACCCCTTGGGTGTTTTCGTTTTACAAAGCTAGGTATCTTATGAAATCTGTGGTAAAACCACAGATTTTTGAGTTGTCCACACCCGCACTCTTTTAACTCTTGTTTTAAAGAGCATAATTAAGATAGGAGTCACACCGCAATGTAACTTTTATTTGGGAGAAAAATATGTATATTTCACCTAAGCGTAATAGTGTTACGGTGAGTCCTGAAGAAAGTATTCTAATTGCCTGCGGAATAGTGCAGAAGCCATGGGCATTCGTCATTCCAGGCGAACCCCATGGAGCAATATTTGTTGCAGAAAGAGAAGAAGAAATCGACCGGGCAGTCGGATCAGTGGGCGCTCGAGATGACCAAAGCATCAGAGTTTATCATACTAAGATGCCAAAAGCCCCGAAGACAAAAAGTGCGTCCGTTGCTTAGACGGGCGCTTTTTGTTTTTTATTGATTATCTACAGAATTCCAAAGAATAAGAGCGGCGTAGGTTTGATAAGGGGACCATTTTTTGCTGATCTTCTCCATTTTCTTTTCGTCTGGTTTTGATTTGAGATTGTAGATCTTCCGAACACCTTTTTGAAGACCCAAGTCTTTTGTTGAAAATATGTCTTCGCGTCCAAGCGAAAACATCATAAACATCTCAACTGTCCACGGACCTACCCCGTGGATTTGTAAAAGCATGTCCTCAATTTTTTCGTTGTCATATTCATGAATGCACGCAAAAGATATTTTCTTCTCTAATATTTTATCTGCTAAGTCGCGTAAGGCTCGAGCTTTTCCGTATGACATACCGACTCCACGAAGGTCGTGTTCTGTAAACTTGAGTAATTTTTTAGGAGAAATCGTGTTTTTCGGAAAGAGTGCTTTGAACCGAAGATAAATAGTTCGCGCGGCTTTTCTTGAAAGTTGTTGGCCGACGATACTTCTGCAGAGAGATATAAAATATTCATTGGGTGTTTTTTTGGCATTATCAAGAGTCACCCTTTTCATTTCAGGACTTACTGCCTCGAAAAGTTTTTTGTCTACTTTCTCAAAATGTTTTAAAACACACTCTTTCACTCTTTCACTTTGACCTACTTTCGATTTTTACACAAGATTGTAATGGTGCTAGTATTAGCTTCTATATGCTGGAAAGTAAGCGTAAAATAAGTGAAACGGCGAAACGAGAGGAAGAGATTCTAGCTTTTTGGCAAAAAAACCAAATTTTCGAAAAAAGCCTTGAAAAAAGGGCCCCAAAAGGGGAATTTGTCTTCTACGACGGCCCTCCGTTTGCTACCGGTCTCCCGCACGCCGGAAACCTTTTAAGCTCAATTATTAAAGACGTTATTCCACGATACAAGACCATGCGCGGGTACCATGTGCGTCGAAGGTGGGGTTGGGATTGTCACGGTCTCCCAATCGAAAACATGGTCGAGGGGGAACTCGGTCTCAAAACTAAAAAAGAAATTGAAGAAATAGGCGTAGAGAAGTTTAATCAAACGTGCCGCGACGCCGTACTTCGTTGTGAGCAACAATGGAAAAAATACATTGATCGAATTGGGCGCTGGGTTCACTTTGATGATTCATACAAAACAATGGACAATTCGTTTATCGAAAGTGTATGGTGGGGATTAAAACAAATCTACGACAAGAAGTTGTTGTACGAAGGACGCAAGGTGCTTTTGTATTGTCCACATTGCGAGACACCCCTGGCAAAAGCGGAGATTGCGCAGGATAGAAGTTACAAAGACATTACAGAGGAAGCCGTTACAGTAAAGTTTAAAGTTAAGAACCCGAAGAAGCATAATCTTCCAAAGAATACATTTTTACTTGCTTGGACAACAACACCATGGACGCTTCCCGGTAATGTTGCGCTTGCGGTTGGAAGGGACATAGTTTATGGCGTTGTCGCAAAAGGAGATGAGCATGTAATATTAGCGACAAAAATATTAGCAACTGGTTTAGCGGGAGAATACACAAAAGTTAAAGAAATAAAAGGGAAAGAGTTGCTTGGAATTGAATACGAACCGCTTTTTGAAGTATTAGCGATAAAAGATACAAAGAAGAAATCTCACTATGTTACGGAAGCAGACTTTGTTACGACAGACGAGGGCACCGGGATAGTGCACACAGCTGTAATGTACGGAGAAGATGACTACGACCTCGGCTTCAAAATCAATCTACCACAAGTACAACTCTTAAACCCAAATGGACACTTTAACGATCTCGCTCCGAAACTTATTCGCGGCGAATATTTTAAAAAGGCAGAAAAGAAGGTAAAGGATGATTTAGAAAAGCGGGGACTTATGTTTAGTCGCGACAACTACACTCACTCGTATCCGCACTGTCACCGGTGTGGAACCGCTCTCTTATATAATGCATTGTCTTCTTGGTTTATAAACATTCAGAAAATTAAGAGAAAACTGATAAAAAATAACAAAAAGATAAATTGGTTCCCGGGGCATTTAAAGAACGGTAGATTTCTACACAATCTAAAGAGCGCGCCAGATTGGACGATCTCTAGAAACCGTTACTGGGCTTCACCTCTTCCGATTTGGAAGTCCAAAGGAGGTGATATTGTGGTAATAGGTTCGCTCGCTGAACTTAAGAGTCACATTAAGTCATCCCTAAATACGTACACGATAATGCGACATGGAGGGGCAGATAGTAATGTTAATAATATTATTAGCGCGGATAATTCTGTACCTTCACACCTAACTGAGCTTGGCAGAAAAAATGTATCGATCTCTGCCAGAAAACTATCAAAGAAAAAGATAGATCTTATCTTTGCGTCTCCGCTTTTTCGCACACAAGAAACAGCCGAGATTGTAAGAGAGACGCTTGGGCTACCGAAAAATAAGCTGATCACAGAAGAACGCATTCGTGAAATACAATCAGGAGTTTATAACGGAAGACCAATCCAAGAGTACAGAGATTTCTTTTCTTCAATTGAAGAGAAGATGGTTAAGCGACCAAAAGATGGAGAGAATATCCTAGACATGAAGAAACGTATAGCGGAGTTTCTTTATGAAATTGACGCGAAGTACACTAATAAAAATATTTTGATTGTTACACATGAATACGGAGTGTGGATGATTGACGCTATTGCAAAAGGAGCTACGACTAAAAAAGAAGTAGCAAATCTTCGCGGTTATGAAGAAGATTATATAAACACAAGCAAATTTAAGTCATGTGATTTTGTTCCGCTACCGCATAACGAAAATTTTGAACTCGATCTCCATCGTCCGTATATAGATAACATAAAACTTGTTAGTAAGGGTGGAGAGGAACTTGAACGCGTGCCAGAAGTGTTAGACGGTTGGGTTGATAGTGGGTCAGTGCCATTTGCAGAATATCATTACCCATTTGAAAACAAAAAGGTTTTTGAAAAGAGAAGCCCCGGAGACTTTATAGCGGAATACATAGGACAAACCAGAACATGGTTTTATTATCTGCACGTACTGGGAACAGCACTTTTTGGTGACATAGCATTTAAAAATGTTATTACAACAGGAAATATTTTGGCCGAGGACGGCAGCAAAATAGCAAAATCAAAAAATAATTTCACGGACCCAATGGAGTTAATAAACGAATTTGGTTCTGACGCACTTCGCTACTATTTGATGCGAAGTGTTGTCATGCAAGCAGAAGACATGCGGTTTACTGACAATGATGTTAAAGAAGTTAAAAATCGTTTGGTCACAATTCTCTTCAACATCTTTAAATTCTACGGACTCTATAAGGACCAATATAACGCCTCTGTTAAGCCGTATAATAGCAAGAACGTACTTGATAAATGGATCCTCTCACGGCTGGCAGAACTTAATAACGAAGTAACAAATAACCTTGAAGGATTCAATACGATCAAGGCGTCTCGTCCCATTAGGGAATTTGTCACAGACTTTTCAACATGGTATGTCCGTCGTTCCCGCGACCGCTTCAAGGGTGATGATGAAGAAGACAAGCAATATGCACTTGCCACAACACGGTTCGTATTAATAGAGTTGTCAAAACTCATTGCTCCGTTTATGCCGTTTATTGCAGAGATAATATATCTTGGCGTATCCAAAGGAGAAGAAAAAGAAAGCGTTCATCTTGAAAGCTGGCCGATTGCGGGCAGGATAGACAAAAAACTTTTGGAAAAAATGACACATGTTCGAAATGTTGTATCTGCAAGTCTTGAAGCACGTGAACTAGCGGGAACCCGTGTACGGCAACCACTGCAGACACTTTTCATTGGAGAAAAAACTCTAGAGAAAGAAGAAGAGCTCCTATCTCTTATTTTGAGCGAAGTAAATATAAAAGAGATTGTGTTTAAAAAATCACTTGGAGATAAAGTAGGACTAAACACTCACCTATCCCCTGAATTAATAGAAGAAGGAACAGTACGCGAAGTCACTCGTTTTATTCAAAGTCTTCGTAAGAAACAAAATTTCGCAACAAGTGACTATGGACATGTTGCATTTTCAGCTAATAAAGAATTGAAAGATATTTTAGAGCGAAACAAGGAAAGCATACAAAAAACGTCTCTTTTAAGTGACATCATATACGACCCGATGGTTTCAGGCGACACGTTAACTACTGGTGATCACAAACTAAACATTAGGTTAACCAAGTAGATTACATGCCACACCACATTCATCATACGAATGGGATTATATTACACAGTTTCAATATTGGTGAGTCGCATAGGGTTATCGAAGTATTAACAGAGAAACTTGGTTTCATTCGTGCAAATGTGCGAAGCGTACGGAATGAGCGATCAAAATTACGTTATGGTTTGGAAAATTTGTCAGAAACAACATTATCCTTAGTGCGGGGGCGGGAAGTATGGCGTGTCACAGGAGCTTTACCGAGGCAAAATTTCTACCATTCTTTGAAGGATGACTTCGAAAAACTAACACTTCTGCTTCGCATTATTACGCTGGTGAGGCGTCTTGTTCAGGGAGAGGAAAAAAACAAATATCTCTATTTAGTCATAAGAGAGTTGTGCATAGCGCTCTCAGGCGGAGAACACACCGAAGAAGAACTGGAAGGGATTGAATGTGTGGCGGCACTCCGAATCCTCCATAGCTTAGGTTATCTTAAGCATGAAAGTGTATTTGTAAGATTTTTTGATGACACCACGTTTTCGAAGGAAGTCGCACAAGACGCATACAAAAAAAAGAAAAAGGCGATTCTTGAGATCAACAATTCTCTTGCCGCAAGTCACCTTTGAGAGTCGAAAGTCTCTACCTACGCCGACCTGCATGCCGCAGGCAGTGGCTTCCGGCAGGGCAGGGAAAGTCAAAAGCGGAAAGTGATAATTACTTTATACTTAATACTTAATACCTTATACTTAACGACATGGATGAAGAGAAAGTAAATAGAATAGGTAACCTTCGAGATAAGCTATACTCACGTCTACGTGATGGAAAGATAGAGACAAAAAGAAGGTCTTTTAATGAGACAGATTTAGGAATTGACGAAACGTGGAAGCCAGCGTTAAACGTTGAGGAGCACGAGACCAAACACAAAATACCACTAATCAAGATTTTTCTTATCGTTTCAATTGTGTTTTTTGCAGGGGCCGCCATATTGTCTTCGTTTTTCTTTTTCCAAGTTCCGTCGATTTCTCCAAAAAACGTTGAGATTCAAATTATCGGACCATCAACCATTGGTGGAGGAGATGAATTAGGACTTCAGATTTCTGTGACTAACAAAAACCCAGTTCCAATCCACGCAGTCGAACTTCTTATTGAATACGCGGATGGCACAAGAACTTCAAATGATATTAACGTAGAACTTTTACGGCAAAAAGAAACACTCGGCACTATTGAGTCGGGTATGGAGGTAAAACGAACCGTACGCGCAGTGCTTTTTGGTAAGGAAAATAGCGTTCAAGATATTAAAGTAATCGTTGAGTTTCGTGTTGAGAGTTCAAGCGCAACTTTCTTTAACGAAGAGGTATATCATGTAACGCTAGCGACCCCACCACTCTCTCTCATCATTGACTCGCTTAAGGAGACAGTGTCAGGTCAAGACATTTCTTTTGTCGTGATCGTAAAATCTAATTCATCAAGTGTTATCAAGAACGCTCTGCTCCAAGTTGAATATCCGTTTGGTTTTAAGTTCATATCGGCAGTGCCTCAACCTGATTTTTCCGAACGATTGTGGCATTTAGGAGACATTCCACCTGAGGGTGAAAAGAAGATTATATTTAAAGGTAAACTGGTTGGTCAAGATGGTGAAGAACGCATCTTTCGTTTTGGTGCAGGCATAGAAAGTAAAAGGAATCCAAATGTCCTTGGAACTGCATTTATAAATACTATTGAATCAATATTTGTAAAACGTCCGTTTATAAGCGTGAACCTTGCGCTCGACGGAGACTCTGGAGAGGACTTTGTCGCAAAAACAGGGCAACAAATTCGTGCAGATATAATATGGGAAAACAACCTACAAACGCAAGTGTTTGATGCAGAAATAGAGGTGATCTTGCGAGGCAATATTATAGATAAATCCTCCGTTACTGTCGATAATGGGTTTTATCAGTCAGTAACTAATACAATCCTCTGGGACAGACAAACAAAACAGACATTATCATCAATTTCTGCTGGAGAAAAAGGAAGTGTCAGTTTTGCATTTAGAGCACTTGGACCGGCAAGCGGCGTATTGTTCCGCAGTCCAGAAATTCAAATTGACATAACCGTACGCGGGAAACGTTTGTCTGACGCACAAGTACCAGAGGAAATTACCTCTACGCTAACAAGGCGTATTCTTGTAGCTTCAAATTTGACTTTGTCTAGTGAGGTATTGTACTCTACGGGGCCACTGGGTAATTCTGGTTCGATTCCACCACAAGCCGAACAGGCAACAACGTATACCATACATATACAAGTAACGAACTCTTCAAATCGTATTGCTGATGGCAAGGTCATTACCACACTCCCTTCTTATGTTGAGTGGATGAATGTGGTAAGCCCAGTGAGCGAAGAACTTATATATAATCCAATCGGGGGAGAAATCACATGGAATCTTGGAGAGATCCAAGAAGGCGTCGGCACATTATTGTCTCCAAGAGAAGTTTATTTCAGTCTACGAATGGTTCCAAGTATTAGCCAGATTGGTCAAACCCCCATACTCGTGAATCAACAGAGAATATCCGGATTTGATCGTTTTGTAGGGGAGAACTTAACACAAACTGCCAACAGTTTGAGTACAGAACTAAAGGAGCCAGGACATAACATAAACAATGGTACTGTCATTCCGTAAAAATGAATCCCGATAGTGTCCGCGGTCACGAAGTGGAGCAATACAATATGAAAAAAGTTCAAACAAATGTTTATGTGTCTAATAAATCGGGAAGTTGAGATCGCGACCTGACACTATCGGGATGAACAAAGAAAACAACAACCTCATGGAAAAAATAGTTTCGCTTTGTAAACGGCGTGGTTTTATATACCAAGGGGCGGAAATGTACGGAGGGCTTTCTGGTACCTGGGATTACGGACCTTTAGGGGCTGAACTAAAGTTTAATATTGAGCAGCTTTGGTGGAAACGCTTTGTGTCTTCGCGTGAGGATATGTACCCAATCTCATCAAGCATTATTGTGCCGGAAGCAATTTGGCAAGCAAGCGGACATCTTGAAAGTTTTACTGACCCAATGGTTGAATGCGAAAAGTGCAAAAAGCGATTTCGTGCCGACCAATTAACAGACACAAAGAATTGCCTAGAATGTAAAGGCAAGCTTGGCTCCAAGAAAACTTTTAATCTTCTTTTCCCCGTAGAGACGGGAAGTACTACTGAAGACACAACAAGAGCATATTTACGCGGAGAATTGGCCCAAGGCATGTTCGTTAATTTCAAAAATATCATCGATTCATTTCATCCAAAGCTTCCGTTTGGTATAGCTCAGATAGGGAAGGTTTTTCGAAATGAAATCAATCCACGGAATTTTTTGTTTCGCGTAAGAGAATTCGATCTTGCAGAGTTTGAATATTTTGTAAAAGAAAATGAATGGGAAAAATGGTTTGAGTATTGGCGCAAAGAAATGTGGAATTGGATAGACGATATAGGTTTAAGTAAAGACAATGTCCACGAACTTGAAGTAGAGGAGGGCGATCGCGCACACTATTCAAAAAGAACAATAGATTTTGAGTACGACTATCCTTTTGGGAGGAAGGAATTGTACGGACTTTCCTACAGAACAGATTATGATTTGAAAAATCACAAGTTGTATTATCTAGACGATTCAACGGGTAAGAAATTTATTCCTCATGTTATTGAGCCAACATTTGGTTTAGGCCGCACTATATTTGCCATTCTTTGTGAAAGTTATCACGAAGATGAGTTAAACGGAGAGAAGCGTGTATTTTTGAAATTACCTCACACTATTGCCCCTGTTAAAGTTGCCGTTTTTCCTCTTCTTAAAAACAAACCAGAACTTGTAAAGAAAGCGCGTGAAGTTCATACGTCCCTTAAGAAAGACATTCCAAATATAATGTTTGATGACAATGGAAATATCGGTAAAAGATACAGGAGGCAGGACGAAATCGGTACACCTTACTGCATTACGATTGACTTTGACACACTAGAGGACGATACAGTAACTGTGCGCGACAGAGATTCCGGAGAGCAAAAGCGTGTGGCAACTTCTGAACTTCTCTCCTCACTTTCACTCTAAATTTCATCCTTTTGAAATAGGTCCCGTAGAGTGCTATCATAAAGCCAATGACAAAGGATTCGGGTGGTACAACCATCCACATCAGCACGAAGACGATTATCACCACCATTCTATTCATATTATTGGTGGCATTTCTGTATTTTCTTCGTGATCTTGTTCTCGTACTTTTGACGGCAATTGTTATAGCAAGCGCGATTGAACCTGCGACAAAATGGTTTATGCGGTATAAAGTGCCGCGCGTAGCAAGCGTGCTTTTTGTTTACATTATTGTTGCCTCCATTCTATTTGGTATCTTCTATCTTTTCATACCGCCACTTTTGAACGAAGCGAGTGGTTTCTACAATATTTTGCCGCAGTACATTGACTCATTGGTTAATTACGGTTCGTCCGAAGCGTCAATAGTTAAAGACGTGATTCCACAGGCAGGTTCAGAGTTTTCACTTCAAAGCGCCATATCGTCTCTTCAGTCTGCAATAGTAAATATTTCCGAAGGGTTTGTTAAAACGATTAGTGTCATCTTTGGTGGTTTATTTAGCCTTATTTTAATCATTGTTTTTTCATTCTATTTTGCTGTACAAAAAAATGGAATTGACGACTTTTTACGGGTAATCACACCGCTTAAGCACCAAGACTATATTATTAACCTCTGGAGGAGGTCACAGAAAAAAATTGGGCTATGGATGCAAGGACAACTTGTTTTAGGGCTTATTATAGGCGTATTAACGTATTTAGGACTAACCGTGCTTGGCGTTCCTTACGCCTTCTTATTGGCAGTTCTTGCAGCAGCATTTGAACTTATTCCGATTTTTGGTCCAATCCTTGCAGCAATTCCAGCTGTTCTTGTGGCTTTTGTAGGCGGAACGGCGACTCTCGGGTTTATGGTTATTGGTCTCTATCTCATCATCCAGCAATTTGAAAACCATCTTATCTACCCACTTGTTGTTAAGAAGGTGGTGGGTGTTCCTCCGTTGCTTGTCATTTTAGCCCTCATCATAGGGATAAAGGTCGCTGGATTCTTAGGGGTCCTTCTTTCCGTCCCTGTTGCTGCAGCTCTTCAAGAATTTGTGAATGATGTTCAAAAAGAAAAGAAAATTTTAAGTGAAAGAATAAATAGAGCAAAGAAAGACGTCTCCCATGTCGGATAAATTTTATCTCACGACGACACTCCCATATATAAATGCTGATCCACACATGGGTCACGCGCTTGAGTTTGTGTATGCGGACATTATCTCTCGTTACCATCGATTGATCGGTAACGATGTGTTTTTTAATACCGGAACAGACGAACATGGAATAAAGGTTTATAGAAAAGCGTGTGAAGCCGGTGAGCTTCCAATGAAGTACGCTGACAAGTACTCGAAACGTTTTAAAGAAATGCTAAAGATTCTAAATGTTTCGGAGCACGCTTTTATTAGAACGACAGATGAGTCACACATTAGGGCAGCGCAAGAAATGTGGAAGCGGTGCTTCGACAACGGTTTTATCGAGAAAAAGTTATATAAAGGAAAGTATTGTGTTGGATGCGAACTAGAAAAAACAGATTCAGAGCTGGATCACGGTAAATGCTCTATACATCAAAACTTAGAACTCGAAATAATTGCGGAGGAGAATTATTTCTTTAAGTTTTCAGAGTTTGGCGATAAACTTCTGGATTTTTATAAAGATAATCCAGAGTTTGTTGTGCCGAACTCGCGGTTTAATGAAATAAAAAAGTTTGTAGAAAGGGGATTAAAAGATTTTAGTATTTCAAGACTTAAAGAAAAAATGCCGTGGGGAGTGGAAGTGCCTGGAGATAGCGACCACATTATGTATGTTTGGTTTGATGCACTTACTGGTTATATTTCTACACTTGGCTGGCCGGAAGACAATAAAAAGTTTAAAGAGTTCTGGGGAACATTGGAGAAACCTAACGCAATTCAGATTGCAGGGAAAGACAACCTTAGACAGCAAAGCGCTATGTGGCAGGCGATGCTTATGGCGGCGGGACTCCCCACATCGAAGCAAATTTTCATACACGGTTTTATTACAAGCGGGGGGGTTAAGATGAGTAAGTCCCTTGGAAACGTTATTGACCCAATTGAGATTGCACGCGAGTTTGGCGCGGACGCCCTGCGCTATTATCTTGCGCGTGAGATTTCATCATTTGAAGATGGAGACTTCACCAAAGAGCGCTTTGTAGAGGCGTATAATGCCAATCTTGCAAATGGATTGGGAAATTTGGTCGCGCGAATTATGAAAATGGCGGAAGAACATTTAGATAGATGCCCTCAGATTTCTGACAATACTATTCCACAAGACTTTTTCGACGCGTTAGATAAGTATGAGATTCAGAAAGCGTCCGACATGATATGGAAAAGAATTGGAGAACTCGACTTACGTATTCAAGAGGATCAGCCATTTAAACTTGTGAAAACAGATAAGGATAAAGCTGTGAAGATTATAAATGAGTTAGTTTCCGAACTTTATACAATTGGAAGAATGTTAAATCCAATAATGCCAGAGGCGAATGAGAAGATTAAAAAAGCGATTAAGGAAAACAAAATGCCGGAAACACTTTTCCCGCGTATAGATTAATATGTCTCCCGATAGTTATCACGGACACTTACACAAAATTTCATGAAAGAGTCGAATATTAAAGGAAAACTAACATTTAGAGCAGGATAGTACCCGTCCGTGTCCTATAACTATCGGGATGAAACCGAAATATTTTGATGTACATTCGCATGTAAGTTTCTCTGATTACGATAAAGATCGTGACGAGGTTTTGGATAGAATGAAAGCTGATGGCGTTGCCTCTATAATTGTTGGCGTGGACTTTAAGAGTTCAGAGGGTGCCTTAAAACTTGCCGAGTTACATGAAAATCTTTATGCATCGATAGGAGTGCATCCTGCTGACAATAGAAAAGAGACGTTTGATCCGAAAAAGTATGAGACATTGGTAAATAATCCAAATGTTGTTGCGATTGGCGAATGTGGTTTGGACTATTTCCGTATTGATGAGAATGATGTCGATGAAAAAAATAGACAGCGCAATATATTTTTAACACAAATTGATTTTGCGGCAAAAAACAAAAAAGCTATGATGCTCCACTGTAGACCTAGACGCGGAACGTTTGATACATATCTGGAAACACTTGAAACTTTGGAAGAGAAAAAGAAAGAGTATGGTGATAAACTCTTTGGGAACGTACATTTTTTTGTTGGCAATACGGCGATCGCTAGGCGATTTTATGATATTAATTTCACGACGAGTTTTACAGGTGTTATTACATTTGCACACAACTATGATGACACTATACGAGCGGCGCCAATCAACATGCTCTTGTCAGAGACTGATTGTCCGTTTGCTACACCCGTGCCATTTCGAGGTAAGCGCAATGAACCCATATACGTAGAGAAAGTTGTTCGTAGGATTGCTGAAATCCGTGGGGAGGATTTTGAAACCGTGCGCGGCGCTCTTGTAGAAAACGCTTATCGAGTGTTCAGCATAGATATAAATTAAGCCATATTATTGCAGAATATACTCCACTGTGGTAATCTGTAGGCCATTCTCTATGAGTGAAAACGAAAAGGAAATAATAATAGAAGAAGAGGTAACTCTTGGCGAAGACAAGCGCGTATATGAGCTTGGGTATCATCTTGTGCCCACGCTTTCTGACGACGATGTAACGAAAGCGGTTTCCGACATTAAGGCCTTGATCTTGAAAAATGGCGGCGTTTTCATTTCTGAAGGAGCGCCAAAACTTATGGCGCTTTCATACACATTTGTGATAAAAGTAGAGAGCCGTGGAACGAGGTTTGATAAAGCGCATTTTGGATGGATAAAATTTGAAATGGGAGGCGATGAGGTGCTCACTTTCAAAGAGGCAATTGATCTTGAAACGAGGGTTCTGCGTTCTCTTATGGTGCGTGCAGTACGTGAAGATACGATGCAAATGTACAAGCGAACAATGTTCGATAGAGAACCGAAAAGCGACGTATTAATCACTACAATCAAAAAGCTTGAGAAGAAGGAAGAGCATGTCCCTGTCTCAGAAGAGGAGCTCGATAGGTCAATTGAGAAGCTAGTAAAATAAGGATATGTATCCCGATAGTTATCACGGACACTATGATAAACAACAAAACAAAGTCGAACTTTAATAAAAACCTAACATATAGAGCGGGGACAGCTTCCGTCCGTGTCCTATAACTATCAGGATGTATTTAAATAAAGTATTTGTATACGGAAATTTAACACGAGACCCGGAACTAAGGTCGCTTCCTTCAGGTATTCAGGTTGCCAGTTTCTCTATTGCAACAAATCGTGTGTGGAATAATAAAGAGGGTGTTAAACAGGAGAGCGTTGAGTATCACAACATCGTTGTATTTGGTCGCCAAGCAGAGACGAGCGCGCAATATTTGAAAAAAGGGAGTTCAGCACTAATTGAAGGCCGCTTACAGACACGTAGTTGGGAAGCTGACGGCGTAAAGAAGTACCGAACAGAGATTGTTGCTGACCGTGTACAGTTTGGTCCTAGAGGATCGGGTACTGGAGGAGGGGCTTCTCAAGCAGCTCCGGCGCAAGACGCTAAAGGTGCTTCGGACAAGACAGAGGAAGCCATTAAATATCCTGATGAAGAAATTAATCCGGATGATATCCCGTTTTAGTAGAAAAAAATTATGAATGTTCAAAATTACGTAGACTATAAAGATATTGAGTACTTGAAGAAATTCTTAAACCCACATTCGCGCTTACTTTCGCGTAAGAAGACGGGCTTATCCGCTGGCGGACAACGTAAGGTTGCTCTCGCCGTAAAGCGCGCACGCTTCATGGCACTCCTCCCCTATGTGTCGCACTAGTGCGACACCGGGCGATCCTTTCAGGATATAGCCATACGTTAGTCATTAGAAAAACCGCCCGTATGAACAGGGCGGTTTTTTTTTATTTCTTTTTCCTTTTTGGTTTTTTTGGAGGAATCCAATCGCGGATGAGGAATTGGGGCTTGCTTCCTGAAACGACGATTTCTAACTTTTGTCGTTCGCGCCATTTGAAGGCTTTTATTAATTCTTTAGGAATAGTAATTGTATAACTGTGTGAACTCACTCGAGTAAGTTTTCGTGTAAATTTTTTCATCCCGTTAGAAAGTTATTCTTTTAATATTTCCTTGTAATAAAAATCTTGTTCCGTCTAGTCACATTTATCAATATTTAGAGCATATGTAACTTCTAACGGGACAGGTACATCAATTCTACCACATATTTAAGACGTCAGGACGTACGTCCTGACGCCGTGCCTTGCGTGGGCTGGTTCGGTAAATGGTGGCTGATTTTCAGACAACAACAGAGTATTTTTATATTCCAAATCTCACTGCTGAGAAATGTGAATTATAATGGTCCCTCTATGAACCTATATTGCCTCGCCGTTTACGCTCTTTATTTTCTTGCATTCGCTGTCTAAAGAAAACATAACCCATAAGCGTATCCATTTCCTTTTTGGACAAGAATTGGGACAGAATTGGAATTGATGGGATTGGGGACAGGCACCATTAATACTGTTTTCTTACATTATAATAACTTTGGTATATAATACTAACATCTCGCATAAAACTGTAAGAAGTTAATTGCGGTCAGGTCGATATTATCAACAATAAAATAAAAATTAAAAACTAAACAATTACTATGCCAAATAACATTATTCCTTTTTCGGAAGTCGTAACAAACTCTCTTATTAATTTGTGGGACAGTGTAATAGGATTTGCGCCGGAACTTATAGGAGCTTTTGTAATTTTAATTCTCGGTATTATTATTGCTCCAATTTTTGGCAGAATCGTTAAAAGACTGGTTAAACTAACTAAGATAGATACCTTGTCCGAAAAAACTGGATTGTCCAACACGTTTGAAAATTTAGGATTGCGCTTTACTTTTTCGGATGTAATCGGCAAATTGGTAAAATGGTTCTTCCTTATCGCGTTTCTTATTGCGGCAATGGATGTCCTTAATTGGGCTAGCGTTACCGATTTCCTGAAGGAAATCATGCTCTATATACCAAACGTTATCGTTGCAATCATTATTCTCGCGGTTGGATTGATTGCCGGCCAGTTTGTCAAAAAAGCAGTTATAACGGGACTTAAAACAACTGGGTCAATAAAAAATCCGGAACTTCTGGGCAATATTGCTCGGTGGTCGCTTGTTGTTTTTGCCACATTGGCCGCATTACTGCAGCTCGGTATTGCAGAACGTCTTATTGAAATCCTATTTGCCGGCGTGATTATCACGCTCGCTCTCTCTTTTGGACTTGGAGGAAAAGAGAAAGCAGCAAGATTTTTAGATCGTTTCGATGAAACGCGTTAGCAACGAATAGCTCCATCTGTGTCAAGAATAAAAAAGGCTTTGTCATAAAGACTTTTTCTTTCTTAAACATTTCTTCCATTTTAACATAAACAGCACCACCCCTGCCGAAGCAGAGGTGGTTTTGTTAGTGTCTATATGATTAGAATTAGGAATTAGGGACAGGCACCATTAATTAATATTAATGTTAACACTAAGGCTGTTTTTATTTCTTTCTTCTCCACGTACCTGTTTTCTTGAGTCTTACCATAAAATAAAGCAAAAATCAGAGCGTCTGATTTTTGCTTTATGCGGCTTTTTGGCTCCCCGCGCTGGACACGCCTGCCCTGAGTGTGCCGAAGGGTTCACTAGTGCTGAGCGAATGTAATGAGCCGAAGTAGAACTCTGGATTGGGTGGGTATAAAGAGGGAAGTTGTGGAATATGGATTTATGAAAGTTGCAGGGGTGCTATAATTTTTCTATGAATAACTTATACCTAGTGATAATTTTTATTGTTTTGACAGCGGTATCTTTTTTTGCACCTATTAACGTCGCTGCAGATTCAGCCTCTACGTTTTTGACAGTTTCAACATTTATTTTTGCGATTCTTACGGGTTTCTTTATTGCCCGTCAAAACAATCGATATAACAACATTAGAAGTACAATTTCTGAATTTGATGGAAATATTTCTGCGATATACAGGAGTTTTGAAACTTTAAGTGCCAAGGCACAAGAGAAAGCTGGAGAAATAATAAAAGTCCATTACAGTAAAATCCTTGAGACAGGGGAGTGGAATTATCATTTTATTCACAAGTCAAGCACAATTACAGATTTAGGAAATCTTCTAGTAGATACGGGTGGAGATAAAAATTATCCCTCAATACAAAATGAAACGATCAGCAATATGATTGCAAGTTTAGATAGTTTACAGCTGGCACGAAAAAGAATGGTTTCCCTGCAGATAGAAAGAATGCCAACTGGTGAATGGATTTTGGTAATATTCCTGGCCCTCCTGCTCCTTGTCTCACTGTTATTGGTGCCGAGCAGTAGCGCTATTATAGATTCAATAATGAAAGGGATTTTTGGCGCGTTGATAATTCAAGTTGTAATTTTACTGCATGAATTAGATACCTTAAAGCTCTTTGAATCAACTTTGGGAGAAACGTCTGCAAAGGATATTCTAGATATAATTGATGGCAGACGCTAGGCTCCGCTGGGTGCCTGTCCTGAGTCTTACGAAGGGAACGAAGTTTCTTGCCCTGAGCGAAGTCGAAGGGGAACCTCTGTGATAGGGAAGTTGGGGTTTGTATAAAAAAGCCCCGCCATCTCGGCGGGGCAAGTTGGCATCCTCCCAAGAGAGGGGTAAGGGAAAGGAGAATACATGAGCAGCCCAGCATGTTGTATGAAAGAGTTAAAGAGTGAGTTGAAAAGAAAGATTGGCACTAAAGATGGGACGATTTTCGAACGTGTTTAAGATAAGAAA
>JACZSL010000008.1 GCA_022574205.1 Patescibacteria group bacterium | reverse complement strand
TCGTGACACACCAAGGGCATGTCTAGTTGGCATAAATATGCGATCATGAAAGAATCTCTCTCAACCAACTCCAGTGTAGCTGTTTCCAGTGCAATCTTCTTATCAGGGTGTGCTGCGCAGCCCGACGAGTTTGCGTAACAGTAATATGGAGTATCGGGAAAATATGGGAAGTAAACATGATCGGCAAGAACGTGATATTGATTACCTTCAACGTCTACTCCTTTTATCCACCCGTACTCTATTGAATCACTGAACTTTTCAAACGGGAAGTTTCTGGTTTTGTACTGATAATGGTAGAAACGAATGACCTCTTGTGGGTCAATCACGTTATCCAAATCACCATAAGT
Organism: Patescibacteria group bacterium; assembly: GCA_022574205.1. Lineage (GTDB taxonomy): Bacteria > Patescibacteriota > Minisyncoccia > Phycocordibacterales > JACZSL01 > JACZSL01. Next base: position 31,851 of record JACZSL010000008.1, on the reverse strand, counting down.
TGCCTGAACCAGTTCGGGAACACACCCGCATGCAGTCCACTCTTTAGTCTCTGAGATAGCTTTCTTCAAAGCCATCTCTGGTGAAGGGTCACGGCCATGCGACCATCCTCGTTTCGGAGATAACCGAGCTGAAACTATTGCAAAACCAGGATTGTATCCATTTGCCATAGGTATTGCCCAGTCCACCTCAATCGAAGGTGGTGTCTCTTTCTGTGTCTTTTTCTTTTGCTCTTTACCAAAAGCAACTAGAGTTAATGGATGATAGCTAGTTGGCAGGTGAATTGAGTCTGACAAAAGCTTGTCGACAAAACCACCTATTTCAAGCGTAGCAACATTCTGTCTGGTTGCTTCCAGAAGAATGTTCTGGGCACTGTGTCCGGCTTCGAGAGGGACGTACAGTAGACTCCGATTGCCATATTTCTGATTAGAAATATCAAATGAACCACTTATAACAATCACTCCATGAACACCTTCTTGAATGTCCGCTGGGTTCAAGAAGGCACGGGTAAATGCCAGGGTATCATCTGATACGTGATTGAAACCGACAGTTTCATCTTGACCATAACAAACCCTGTACACACCAGCATCCAACTGATCTGTCTTTTCAAACAGACAGATGTGGAACATCAGTGGGTACAAAGCACCTGCTGAAGGAATCGTTCGATGACTCAATCCGTCCTTAGACGAACATTCACCATACGCACTCCACAGCAAGTCCACGATGGATTGAAATGACACCTGTTCACCAGAAAAAGATCGCACAGACCTCCTTCTTGCAAACAGATTGCCGAGCTGATTGTTGGAGTGTTGAAAACAAATATCAAAATCGTCAGCTCTGTGTCTTTCGACAGCCTGAGATACCAACGAAGATACCATTTCAGGGCTGATAATTGTCGGATAAAGCATCGGGTTTGAGACTGCTTTCCAAAAGTTTTTCTCGAGCTTCCTTCCGTCAACAATTATGTTTTCAGAAAAGAGACCCTCCAAAAAACCTTCGACAGATTCTTTGTCCCACGCCATAGACAGAGTCTCAATGACCTTTTCAAAAGTCTGAGTTCCGTCACAGAGCTTGATCACCTGTTTAATCAGAGACACAGGAGCATGTACGATCACTTCCTTCTCTGTGGTTGTAAAAGTTGTCTTCTGGTTTGAGACCGAACACGATGCTTGCAATAGAGGAATAGCTAAGTTTTCCATAGGATTTTCTCCTCGAGTTAGAGTTTTGAAAGATCTTCTGTCTTGACATTACAATAAATATATTGTCCTGTCAATTTTACCTACTCGATACAATATACCATTACTCATGAGTCGCCAGTTAGTATCTTCCAGATCTTTCTTTATAAGCTTCTTCAGATCATGTGAACTAGCCAAATCTTCTCTCTCAGGATTAGCTTCATGAACAGTAAATGGAACTATTAAGTCTTTCCCCATATCAGGTGTTCCAAATTGGAACTTAATATATTTTGCTTTCTTGCACAGTGGTACAAGTAAATTCTCTAGAGCGCTCAAGGTGTGTCACTACTTCGTGCTAGCTGTTAGATGCGGAGAGGACAGGATTCGAACCTGCGGAGGGCGTAAACCCTCACTCGCTTTCCAAGCGAGCACCTTCGACCGCTCAGTCACCTCTCCATACACATCTATTTATAACACAATTACATATAACATTTAATAACATAATACTGCGATATATCGCAGTATTATGTTATTAAGTATCATATGCCACACTTATCTTCTCATTCGGTGGATGACGAAACTTTTAAAAAGATTCACAAGTTGTTGATTGAATGCTTTTCAAGTGAGGATGTACTACCGAGAACCAAAAAAGGCCTCGTAAATGAGATATTTACAAAAACAGAAAAGGAAATGATAGGAAAAAGATTGGCTGCAGTTTCTCTACTGTCTCAAGGCACTAGTAGATATGAGACGAGTAAACAACTAAAACTTAGTGAGTCTACAACAAACATAATTTATAATAGGCTCAAAAAAGGTTTTTACAAAAATACGGTTAATGTGTGTGCAACCGCAAGGAAAGGTGTCTTGGGTAAATATTTTGAGAACTTGTTTAAACCCCTGCCAAGGTACGGCACAAGTCCCGCATCATTATTAAGAAAGAAGTAAACACTACTGCGATGTATCGCAGTAGTTAGATGCTTATTTTAAAGATTAAGTTCCTCTTAGCGCGGCGACGCGCTCGGAAACGTCCGGGTGCGTACTGAAGAGTTTATTCATCTTTGATTTAAAGCCCTTTTCTTCCGCACCAAATGGATTCGCGATAAACAAGTGTGCTGTTGCATGGCTAGTTACTTTCATTGGTTTACCGAATTCTGATATTTTTATTAACGCACTTGCAAGGCCTTCCGGATACCTCGTTAAAAGTGCTCCTGAAGCGTCTGCGAGAAATTCACGTTTGCGCGATATGGCGAGGTGAATGAGACGAGCCGCAATTGGAGCTAAAATTGCCGCAAAAATGCCAACAACAAGGAAAATGAGTTGTAGTCTTCCGTCGCGGCTGTTACCACCTCCCCTGCCAAAAAATGTCATGCGCAAAAATATGTCGGCAAGAATTGCAACAAATCCGACAAGGACGACAGCAACTGTTGAGACAAGCATGTCGCGATTTCCTATGTGCGACAATTCGTGCGCCAAAACACCTTCAAGTTCTGTACGATCTAAAAGTGCTAAGATTCCCGTCGTCACAGCGACAACTGCGTGTTCTGGATTGCGGCCTGTTGCAAATGCGTTTGGTGCCGGATCATCAACTATATAGAGAGATGGCATGGGGAGCCCTGCGGTAATAGAAAGGTTCTCGACAAGATTCCATACCTCTCGATGACTTTCGCGGCTTATGGGGCGCGCTTTCGTCATTTTTATAACGATCTTATCCGAGTACCAATAGCTGAACACGTTCATCAACACAGCGAACGCGACAGCAACGTAAAGAATCACAGAACTTTCAAAATACCAGCTAAACGCGTATCCGATTAAAATGACAACTATTAAAAACGCTGTCATTAGGAACCACGTTTTTCGTATATTAGCGTCTGAATGTGTGTAGATAGTGGCCATTTATTTTACACTTTCAAGATAAACCCTCTTATTAAACGCTCCCCGTTCTTTCCTCTTTTTACGAGCAGTCTTCGTGACATCGTTATAGTTTATGCTGTAAATTTCATAGACAGAAAGCAACACCTCCTGAATGTCAGCAAGTTCGGAAATGAGTCCATCTTTTTCCTTAGATTTGTATGCTTCTTTGGCTTCCTCAACAAGTTTTTTTAAGAGTTCCTCTTTAAATTCTTTTTTTGTTAGTATTCTTGTTTGTGGTACTCCCCCGTTTTCTTTTATTATTTCTGGAATTCTGTCGCGGACAAGCTTTCTATATTTTGGCATTTTATAGTTTAACTTCCACTGGCTCGCGAGCCGCGCTGTCTCCCTCACTTAGTTCGAAAAAGTCTTGTTTTTCAAATTTAAACATATTTCCAATTATGTTTTGCGGAAAACTTTCTAATGCTGTGGCAAGATCCCTAACGTTGCCGTTATAAAAACGACGTGCGGCTTGAATCTTATTTTCTGTGTCAGAGAGCTCTCGTTGAAGTTCTAGAAAATTTTCATTTGCTTTAAGATCCGGATAATTCTCCGAGACTGCAAAAAGTGTCTTGAGTGCTCCCGTTAACATATTTTCCGCTTTTCCCTGCTCGACTGCCCCTTCGGCACTCATTGCCTTCGTTCGCATTTCAGTAACCTTTGCAAACGTGTCCTGTTCGTGCTTAGCATAACCTTTAACGGTATTAACCAAATTTGGAATAAGATCGTACCGACGCTTTAGCTGAACGTCTATGTCCGCCCACGCTTCTTTGGTGCGATTTATGAAACGCACAAACTTGTTGTATGCGAACACACCCCAAAGAACAGCTGCTACAACTATAATTAAAAGTATTGTTGAAATATTCATAATTTATACTTATATTATCTACTAGTTTTCACACTATACCACAGCTAACAGCAAGCTGTAACAAACTCGGCTTCCTATTAAAGCTAGTGTCTTCTTTTTAAATTCCTTACGTAATTTCCTATAGAGAGAAAACTACATCATTCCCATTCCCGGCATTTCTCCGCCCGCTGGCATAGATCCACCTTTGTTTTCTTCTGGTTTATCTGCTACAGCTGCATTTGTAGTAAGGAGTACAGCAGCTGCCGAAGCCGCATTCTGTACGCAACTCCGCGTCACCTTAACAGGATCAATTATTCCCTCATTTAACATGTTTACAATGCGCGGTTCATGTCCATCTTTACTTGCATCAAACCCAGTGTTTCCTCCTTTCTTCTGCACTTCGCGAACGATAACTGCCCCATCATCACGTCCTGCGTTTTCGGCAATTTGTTTTAATGGCGCAACAAGCGCTCGAAGTAATATATTGTACCCAATATCGAACTCTGTGTTGTTGTTTTTGTAATTTTTCAAAAGTTTTATTGATACGTGCGCGAGGGCCGCTCCACCGCCTGGAACAATTCCCTCTTCAATTGCGGCTTTCGTCGCGTTTACTGCATCTTCAATCTTATCCTTTAAATACTTCATTTCTGTTTCCGTAGCTGCACCAACTTTAATAACCGCAACACCTCCAGAAAGTTTTGCTGCCCGTTCTTCAAACTTTTCACGATCAAACTTTGAAGTAGCACCTTTAGCCTGTCGTAGCAATTGTTGAACACGATTATCGACGTTCTGTTTATTAACCCCCTTACGTCTGACGATGACTGTATTGTCTTTTGTCGAGACAACCCTGCTCGCCTCACCAAGCATTTTTAATTCTGCCTTCTCAAAGGTGATACCGACTTCTTCCGAGATTACTGTAGCGCCAACCATAATCGCAATGTCTTCGAGGATTTCTTTCTTTCCATCTCCATAACCAGGGGCCTTGATTGCAAGTACGTTGAATGTTCCACGGAGTTTGTTTACAACAAATGTTGCAAGTGCTTCTCCTTCAATATCGTCTGCAATAATAACGAGGTCTTTTTTACCACTCTGAGCAAGTTTTTCGAGAAGCGGTAAAATCTCTTTAACAGTTGTAATTTTTTTATCCGTTAAAAGAATTGGCACATCTTTAAATTCTGCCTCCATTCTGTCTGTGTCGGTGATCATGTAAGGAGACACGTATCCTTTATCGAGCTCCAAACCGAATGCTACTTCCTGTTTAATACCAAATGTTTGAGACTCTTCTACCGTCACGACACCATCTTTCCCAACTTTATTAATCGCGTCTGCAATTTCATTTCCTATTTCCTCAGATTCCGCTGAAATTGTTGCTATCTGTCTTATTTCATCCTTGCTCTCCACCTCCTTAGCGCGTGACTTTAATTCTTTTACAACATCTTTCACCGCAGCTTCAATACCACGTCGTACAATGTTAGGATTAGCTCCCATACTGGTTTTCTTTAGGCCTTCAGTAATGATTGCTTGAGCTAAAACCACAGCTGTTGTTGTGCCGTCTCCAGCCATATCGTTCGTCTTAGACGCAACTTCTTTTATCACCTCCGCTCCCATGTTTTCGAACTTATTTTCGAGTGTGATTTCTCGCGCAATTGCCACACCATCATTTGTGATAGTTGGTCCACCATACCCACGATCCAAGGCCACGTTTCTTCCACGCGGACCAAGTGTAATTTTTATAGTGTTCGAAATCTGATCAACGCCTGACTTTAGAGCATTGCGTGCGTCTTCACCGAGTAAAATATCTTTTGCCATAATATATGTTTTTATAAATTATCTTATGATTGCTAACACATTGCTTTCATTAACTACAAAATATTCTTCACCATCTAATGTAATCTTATCTCCGTATTGGAAGATAACCTTATTCCCAACCTTAACATTCATTGGAATGAGATTGCCGTCATTATCAATACGTCCTTCACCAACCGCAACAACAACTCCTCGGTCTGATCTGTCTCCACCCTCTGTTACTGGTATGATTATGCCAGACGCTGATTTTTTTTCTCCTGTACTTTCTGATTCCGGCTTGATTACCACACGATCACCAATGGGCCTTATATTAAGCTCTTTTTTCGTCTTTTTGATTACTTTTTTCTTCATACGTAATTAATCAAATTATAGTAAAATTTAAATGCGTGCCCCATTATAGCGACCTGCTCTTACAATGTCAATTTGGTTGTGTTTCAACGGGTTAAATTGGTTGCACTTTTTTAAATGCTTGTTATACTGGCAAAAATGGAACTCATTAAGGAAGTGTTGCCATATGTACAAATAGTTCTCTCCGTTCTACTTGTGATAATGATTCTACTACAACAGACTGGTTCTGGTATGGGAGGAATTTTCGGAGGAGATAATTTTAGCTCAGGATTCTCAACAAGACGCGGTGCGGAGAAATTCTTCTTCAACGCGTCAATTGTTCTTGGTATTCTTTTTGGCATCTCAGCGTTTATCGCACTCGTGATCTGAGCCGCCTCTAAATATTTACATAATACATAAAAACGTTAGTTAGTTAGTTTAGCTCTGGATTTTAATATATTCTGAGACCACTAGGGCAAATAATAAAGATATTTCGGTTGAATGAACGAACAATCCTACTTTACAAAGATTAGAGATTTTCTCACGTCCTTTTTCCGTGGCGGATTAAAGATCGTTTCACATCTCTCGCCGAGCGATAGACTTGTTTTTAGTTTATTGGTTATTTTCTTTATTGCTTCATCATTTTCACTCTTATTGAAGGCAAATCAATACATCCTTGTTGAGATTCCTGCCCGAGGCGGAACATATATAGAGGGAATTGCAGGAACTCCGAGGTTTATTAATCCACTGCTCGCTGTAACAGATGCTGATCGAGATCTAACTGCAATCGTATATTCTGGTCTTATGAAACGAACGCCTAGCGGGCTATTGATTACTGATCTTGCGGAAAGTTATTCGATAGGAGATAGTGGTCTGTCGTATCGATTCATTATTAAAGCTGATGCAGTTTTTCACGACAAGACTCCTGTTTCTGCAGATGACATTGTGTTTACTGTGACCAAAGCGCAAGACTCAGGCCTTAAGAGTCCTAAACGGGCGAGTTGGGATGGAGTGTTGGTTAGGAAAATTAATGATCGTGAAGTTGAATTCATTCTGGAGCAGCCATACGCGCCATTTTTGCAAAACACGACCCTCGGTATCCTTCCAGCGCATCTCTGGGGAAAAAAAAGTGTGGAGGAATTTACGTTCACTGTATTTAATACAGAACCTATAGGCTCCGGACCATATATGCTCAAGAAAATTAAGCGCGATGCTTCCGGTGTACCAGAGTATTATGAATTTTCATCATTTTCGCAATACACACTTGGCCAACCATACATAAAAACTCTCGTGATTCGATATTATCCAAATGAGGATCGTCTCATTGATGCATATCTTGATGGTGAAATTGGTGCATTAAATAGTGTTTCATCTAAAGGGCTTGCACTCATTGAATTAAACAAAAAAGATGTACGAGTAGAACGTTCATCACTACCACGAATCTTTGGTGTGTTCTTTAATCAAAACCAAGCACCGGTCTTCGCCAATATAGAAGTGCGCGCGGCACTAAACGCAGGGCTCGATAAGGAAATTGTAATTCGAGAAATATTGGGCGGTAACGGTATAGCGATTAATAGTCCAATCCCACCAGGTGCGATATACAAAGTGGTACGGGAAGATCTGGATATGGAGGATGGGGAAAGTCGCAGTCATCAAGGTAGGGCTATTGATATTTTGGATAGAAACGGTTGGACAGTCAACGAAGAGACAGGAATCTGGGAAAAGAAAACAAAAAAAGGCACGCAAACTCTCAGTTTCTCGCTATCAACAAGTGATGTACCTGAGCTTAAACAAACAGCTGGCGTCATTGCACGAGAGTGGAGAAAAATTGGTGTTGATGTGGACGTAAAAATATTTGAAAGTGGTGATTTAAACCAAAACGTCATCCGCCCTAGAAATTATGATGCCTTATTTTTTGGAGAAATTGTTGGTCAAGAGCTCGATCTATTCGCTTTTTGGCATTCGTCGCAGAGAAACGATCCGGGCCTTAACATAGCACTATATACCAATATAACAGTCGACAAACTCCTCGAGGAAGCGCGTACTGTCTATGATAAAGAGTTGCGCAATGAAAAATACCTTGAGTTTGAGAAAGTACTCACAAATGATATTCCAGCAGTTTTTGTGTACTCACCTGATTTTATTTACATAATACCTCAAAACGTAAGAGGTATATCACTTGGTTCTGTCACAGCGTCGAGTGAACGATTTGCAAACATACACAAGTGGCACTTTGATACTAATTATGTTTGGAGTATTTTTTCACGCTAAAAAATATTTATTAAAATTATTATGAATCCCGTTAGAGATACATAATAGTTATGTACGCCTCTGTTTATTGTTTATTAAAAAATAAGAAATATAAAAAATGTACAAAGTCAATATTAAAAGACTAAGTAAACGCTCGAATTGGCACATTAATTTATGGTCGATAAAAAGTTTGTTAGGAAATAATAAATCAGGAGACACTATTTTAACTTCGTTATTTAGCGTTTCCTGTCTCTAATTAGATGAACAAAGAACCAGAAAAACAAAAATCAAAAAGGTATTCAGGGTTTCGGGCGAAGAGATCGATGCATAACACAGCTAAAACGTACCACCATACGTCGAGAGCGCGCGGAAAGACACGTACACGTGTCTACAATGCGCGCACGAGTAATGTTAAAAAACCTCATGGAATACAGCATAATGCAAAACCAAGACGAGAAAGAACAAGACAAATGTCGTCGTCTCAAGCGCGTTTTCCAAATATTGATAAAAATAGAAACGGCAAGGACGATATAATCCCAGCTTTGGGAGAGGGTGTTGTGCGTATTGTTCCACTTGGGGGTGTAGAAGAGATTGGTAAGAATATGTCTGTTATTCAATATGGAAACGACATTATTATTGTGGATTGTGGTTTTCAGTTCCGAGAAGACAATACACCCGGCATAGATTTCATTTTACCAAACACATCATACCTTGAAGACAATCGTGACAAGATTAGAGCAATCATAGTAACTCATGGTCACCTTGATCATATTGGTGGATTTCCATACGTCATGGAGAGTCTTGGATTCCCTCCAATCTACTCAAGACGTTTGACGACGGTTATGATTAAAAAACGTCAGGAAGAATTTCCTAATTTACCAAAGCTTGATATACGTGAAGTGGAAAAAAATGAGACCATACAAATGGGTAAAATTCAGGTGCGCTTCTTTTCTGTGACGCACACGATACCTGATTCTATGGGCATTATTATAGATACACCACACGGCTCAATTGTACATGTTGGCGACTTAAAAATTGATACTGTGGATAATGTACCAACACAGGCCGAGGTAGACGAGTTCAAGATGTTTGAGAAGGAAAATGTTCTTCTTTTGATGTCTGACTCAACAAGTGTTGAAAAGGTTGGTTTCTCATACCCTGAAACAGAGGTTCATAAAAATATTGAAGAAATTATTAAGAAAGTTCCTGGAAGGTTGATAATCGGGACATTCGCCTCCCAGCTTGAACGTATTATTAAAATTATAGAGATTGCTGAGAGGCACGGAAAGAAAATTGTAGTCGATGGGCGGAGTATGAAGGTTAATATTGAAATTGTTCTCGAGCTTGGTATGTTGAAAGTAAAGAAAGGAACCATCATAAGTATTGATGAAATGAAAAATACTCCGGAAAATAAAGTGATGATTCTTGCGACAGGGGCGCAGGGGGATGAGTTTGCATCTCTAATGCGAATGGCAAATAAAACTCATAGACATATCAAGATAAGTAAAAAAGATACTATTGTCCTTTCTTCATCTATAATACCTGGAAATGAACGTCCAGTACAAAAACTAAAAGACAATCTTTCGCGACAAGGTGCACATATAATCCATTACCAAATCGCAGGAGTACATTCTGGCGGACATGCGCACAGAGAAGATGCAAAATGGATTATCAAAAAAATAAATCCAAAGTTTTTCATTCCTCAGCATGGATATCATTATATGCATCGGGTACACGCAGAAATTGCACTTGAATGCGGTATTCCGGAGAAGAACATCATTATTCCAGATAACGGCTCAATCATTGAGATTCGTGACAAGGGAGAAAGAATTGTAAGGATCAAAGAGATGGCGCCGTCTAGCTTAAGACTTGTTGATGGTTTTTCTGTTGGAGATATTAAGGAAGTGTTAATACGAGACAGAAAGATGCTCGCTGAGGACGGTATGTTTGTTATCATAGCGACAGTGAACCTTAAGACAGGAAAATTGCGTAAGTCACCTGATATTATTTCACGAGGATTTGTATATCTGCGTGAATCTCAGGAGCTCTTGCAACAAACGCGTCTTATTATCAAAAAAACGGTTGAGAAATCGACTTCCGGTGTACATTCAATTAACTTTGATTACGTCAAAAGTAATATCACTGACGAAGTTAGTCGCTTCCTATTTCAAAAGACGAACAAACGACCAATTGTCATTCCTGTTGTTTTGGGGATCTAAGCGATATGCATAAAACACCACAGAGATTGAGGTGGATGAAAAATCTCAACGTAATTTATGTTGCAAATTTCATTCTCTCATTTCATCTTTTCCTAGTGATTTATGCTAACTCAAGTTTCCTTACGCAGTTTGTTGAGGAACGTTTTGTTGGCACTCTATTCATTATCGGCTCAGTACTTACAGTTGCGTCCTTCTTAATTATCTCTGGAGCATTGCGAAAAATCGGAAATTTCGCACTCATGCTCATTTTTTCTACACTTCAGTTTTTCTTTTTCCTAATTTTCGCGTTTTCGGATAACGCACAGATTATACTTCCAACATTTATCGCTTACATTGTAACGTACCCCCTTATTCTATATAGCATAGATATATTCATCGAGAGCTACACGAAAGAAGAAGGCTCCACCGGCGTTATACGCGGCACATTACTTACGACCGCAAACGTAGCTCTTATCTTAGCTCCTCTTGTGGCTGGGTTCGTCTTGAATCAAAGTTCGTTTGGTACATTATATCTTCTTTCTGCGTTATTTATAATACCGTTTGTATTGCTTATGCTTCGTTTCAGGCACTTTAAGGACCCAGTGTATAAAAAACTTGAAATAAAAAACACATTCCTGTGCATCAAGGGGGATCAGGACCTGTTTGGTATTTTTATGTCGCAATTTTTGATGCGTTTCTTTTTCTCATGGATGGTTATTTATATGCCTATTTATTTAACACAACATTTGGGATTTAGTTGGGCGGAGTTCGGAATCATGACGTTTATATTCCTTCTGCCCTTTGCACTTCTTGAATATCCAGTGGGTAAGATTGCTGATACATGGTTAGGAGAAAAAGAATTTCTGATTTCAGGTTTTTTGATTACTTCAATGTTTATACTTTTCATTCCACTGGTTAACACAACCTCCTTTGCATTCTGGGCCTCATTACTCTTCTTTGTGCGGATTGGAGCAAGTCTTATAGAGATAACTACGGAAAGCTATTTCTTTAAACATGTTGACGGTGGCGATAGCGGAACCATAAGTTTTTTCAGAATGACCAGACCTGTTGCATATATACTCGGGCCGTTAGTGGGAACAATAACTCTATACTTTTTAGACTTCCAGTACATATGGTTTGTGCTTGGAATCATATTTCTCTCAGGCATATGGTTTGCATCTAAAATACGCGACACACTCTGAGTTGCTAAGAATTTGGTAAGTTTTTGTTTAAATGCTAAGAATTTGTTGCATGGTGCTCTCAAAGCTCTCGAAGTAGTCAGCAACTTCTTCAAGCGAAAAAGTTTTCAAAATAGTAGAAGCAGGTTCATTCCCTAAAAGAAACAAAAATGACTGCTCTATAAGAGCACGTGGTGGAACTCTTTCTGCTGTTAATTTCTTGTAATATTCTTTATTCAATTCAACGACGTAGTCGTACGTTTCATCTCCCTGACTTACAAGTACATCAAAAAACCAGCTCGTCACACTTTCTTTACTTTTGTTTATCCGTATCTTCCACATAAATTATTTTATTTCATAAATCATATTTTTTCGTTCGACTATAATTTTCCACCCCATTCGCACGGCATGCTTGTGAAGTTTTTTGTTTGGATTAAAACAAATTGGGGTTTCAACCATTTCCAAGAACGGAATATCGTCCTCAGTGTCGCCTACGCCCACTGATTCTTTTAGTGTAAGATTTTCTTTCTGGACCGCACGGCGGACTATGTTTGCTTTATTTGATATGAGATGTACATCAACCATCTCCCCGGTAAATCTGTCCTGTGGACCTATTTCATAAATTCTTCCGTATACTTTATCGAATCCTAAGTTCTCACAGAAAAAATCAACAATTGTTTTTGGCGATTGTGATATTGCAAGTAAGTAATACCCGTCTTTTTTAAGGCTGGCTATGAGATCCTTCGTGTATAGATACACATGGTCTTTGTGCGCTAGCACACTCTTCTTAGCAATCTCTACAAAATCACCATAGTGCACTCCTTTAATATGTTTCATAAAAGTTCGCGTAACAGCTCTTATATATTCATCGTACAGCCCCTTCCTGTCGAGCCATTTTTTGTGATCGTGTTTAAATTCTTTACGCGCGACCTCACTAATAAGACTGGCATTAATCAATCCATCCAAGAGATAAATTAAGAGACTTCCACGTCCGATAGTTCCATCAATATCAAAGATGGCGACTTTTTGGCGATGTATCGGTCTTCTCAACATATATGTCACTCTACCCCCTTTAATGAAGGTGGTCAAAGTTTAAAAATTATCTCGATTTAGGCCATATATGAGCCGCCGGTGGATATATCTTAGTTAGGGGGTGCTCCTTACACTCATGCTTATTAGCCTTACATATATACCTGCCATACATAACCATTTGGTGATTTACCCATTTCCAGTCGGCTTTTGGGATCAATTCACACAAACTACGCTCGATTTTGACAGGATCCTTGCTGGAAGTAAGGTCTAGCTTTAAAGCAAGCCTACGAACATGTGTGTCCACTGCAATTCCTACATAGATATTGTATGCGTTGCCGAGCACAACGTTTGCAGTCTTTCTGGCAACTCCTGGAATAGTCAGCATTTCCGCCATGGTTTTTGGCAGTTTTCCATTAAAGTCGTTTTTTACGACTTTCGCTGCACCTAAAATATTCTTTGCTTTATTTCTGTAGAAGCCAGTTGATCGAATATCCTGCTCAAATTCTGAAATATCAGCATTAACATAGTCATCGAGTTTCTTGTACTTTTTGAAAAGCATTGCAGTAACCTCGTTCACGCGCTTGTCTGTACATTGCGCCGATAGAATAACAGATACTAAAAGTTCAAAGTTGTTTCTGTAATTAAGTTCGGTTTTAGAGTTTGGAAACTGCTTCCTTAGTTCTTGGACAACCTTCTTTGCACGAACCTTACGTTCTTTAAGTTTAAGATTTTCCATCTCGATAGATAATTATTCTTTTAATAAGTAGGAGTAATAATATATTTATCCTGTCATATTTACCTATATACACAATCAAACCTAATCGTAATTACTAACGGGACAAGTCCATAAGTTATACCACAAACGACACCTTGATCTGGGTGTCATTTTAAATAATGTTGTTACGTCCTTCCTAGGTTGGAAGAGTTGGCCTAAGTGGATCACCTGGCTCAATAAAAGTATTTTGAAGCAAAACTATAATGCCCCAAATGGTGAAAATAACAAAAAGTGCGATTATTCCCCATATCATAATCTGTTTTCCTTCCGCACGCTTAGTCTCATCGTCAGCGTGCAAAATAAACTTTGCTAAGCCCCAAAAAAAGAAGAGTATTGCAAGAGCCACAACGACAGGGATAATTGAGGTAATTATACTTGTAAGTGTAGAAATCAGCTGGTCAATATTATCCGCCTGAGCAAAAACTACAAACGGCGTAATCAATAATGAAATGATTGCAAAAAATATTGCCTTACTTGTGTAATTATACGATGAAGACACAAACAGCTTAAATTAGATAGATTTAAGTTACACAAACACCAAAAACAGATACTGCACAACCAGTGATACCTCCAGGTCCAATAAAGGTGCTTTGAAGTACTGCGATAATGCCCCACACTGTCACGATCACGAAAAGTGCAACTATACCCCATACCATAATGCTTTTTCCCTTTGCTCGCTCACTTTCGTCGTCAGCGTGTAATATGAATTTCGCCAAGCCCCAGAAGAAGTAAAGGAGTGCTAGGGAAATCACAACGGGGATCGCTAGCGCAATGATACCACCCACAATACCGATCAATTGTTGAACAGTTCCAGCTTGAGCAAACGCAATAAAGGGAGCGAATAGAAACGTTAAAGCGCCGAAAGTGATCACTTTAGCCGTATTGTACTCTAATTTAGATATAATATTGTTCATGCCCTAATCTTAGCTCAAGACAACCAAAGCTACTATTCCATTATCCACAATGGAATACGTTACTTATATCACTCAAATTCAAATGCTTTGACTTTATCAAGTTTTTGTAATTGCAAAAGAATGTCATCGTTAAGAATTTCTCCATCAAAAAGCGTGCTTATTTTCCTTATGGTGCCATTTCCTGAAACGTCGCTCAAACTAATGCTTGGAGAGCCTGAATAAATTATTCGTCCACCACCTATCGAGACAGCATTGAGCTCATCTTCAACAAAAATGCGAATTTCGCCAGGTCCATTCACGCGCACACCAGCTTCAATACTAGATAGACTAGCTCCGTTGTAAGACCCACTTCCCTCTAAGAGCACAACTTGGCGGTTCGTTGTACCGGTAATTGTGATGCTTCCGTCTCCTACGATCTTTGTCATAAGTGTTTCGGTATCTACGTTTAGATTCATTTTTCCACTACCGCTTACAAAAAGTTCCAAATTTTCAGTCTCGATATGAAGAGCTGTGATCTGTCCGGCGCCTAAAAGATGAACTGCTTCAATATTCTTTACCGTTACAATAATGTCGATGGATGTATTGTCGTTTTGAAAAAGCGGTTCACTGTAGGATATCCGTAGAAGACCACCACTAAGCTCTGTGACTACACTTTTAACTAAATTCTCGTCCCCTATCAGAATAAGCGCCTCATCCTCCCCCATGTTCACACTCACATTCACGTCGCCTTCTAGAACAATTCGATCAACATTGATGATTTCTCGAACGTCTTCAACTATCACTCCAGAGGTAGGAATAAGTAGGTTTCTATTTCCTCCAAACACACCTAATACAAGTACAATAAGGATAACCACCATGAACACTTTTAGCATTTTATTTAACCAGTTTTGATTTGAAAGTATAAAAAGTCCTAACGTGATAAATACAAGCGGCCACACTGACAAGAAAGTGATATTTACTGCTTGCGGTAAATACAAGCCCTCCCAAAGGAAAAAGAGTCCAACAAGCAAAAAAGCTCCTCCCCAAAAAAGTTTACGGAAGCGAATCTTGTCACTACTTTCTAGCTCATCGGAATCTTCGTACTCTTCTGCATCAAATTGAATGTCTTCTCTTTTTTCTAATACGCTCTCCAGTGATTCCATTTGGCTTTTCGTATCATACTCTCCAGCGAGAATCTGATTGGGACTAAACATCACAACAGTGCTTTCTTTATCGTTGATGTCTGACATTTCTTTTACAAACTCGTCGTGTGCACTTCCAAGTTCGTCGTCTTTTGCAAGCGCGGCTTCAATACTCGCTTCAAGAGTTGTTTCGGAAGGGTCAAAGGAGATTTCTTCATCCTTATTGTTTTCCTCTTCGTCATTATTTGGTTGTGGAAGACTATTTAGTGGCAGCATATTCGTGTATTTTTGTGTTATATATATTCTTTGCTTTTTTCGGCAAAATAACCCACGCAATTATATATAGTAAAACTCCTAGTCCGTTCACGAAGGCTAATGCGACAAAACCTATTCGGAAGATTACAGGGTCTATGTCAAAATATTCCCCGAGTCCTATAGTGACACCTCCAAAAATCTTGCCATCCAAAGAGCGGTGTAGTCTCCTTTGCTTTCCTTGCGTAGCCATAATATGAGGCTATTATAGTGATCCATTCTTTTTCTGCAAGGATACACTGTTAGATGTATTACAAATATTTTGGCAAACACACAAAAACGGCTCTATAAAGCCATTTTATCATGAGTATTCTAGTTAAAATGAGGATACGTTCGAAAGCAGATGTTTTCAGCTTCCTTAACCTCCGCCTCGATTTCAAGACTCCTGGCATCCTCTAAGCATAACCGTAATTGCTCTCTGTAAGGCCATGGGACGACTATATTATAGTAAACGAATCGTCCAAAAAGCATAAGAAAAACAACAATACCAGCCCAAACTATCACATTTTTACTTCTTTTCATCCTTTGGTAAAACAAATTATCCGTAAGAAAGTCTCTAGCGGTTTGTTGTTACAATTTTTCTACTTCTGCAATAATAGCTTTACGAAAAGTTTTTATGCTCTCGTCGTCGTAGATCGATAGTGTAAGAACTGTTTCTCTCTTCTTTTTTAGTTTCTTTACGATTTTATCTATTTCTTTTTTATTTTCTATAAGATCTGTTTTCGTAAGTACTATCACTTCCATCTTTTCTAACAATTCTTTGTCATACTCAGCCAATTCTTTTTTGATTATTTCGTAAGCGTTGGTAGGATCATCATTTTCCACTGATACAAGGTGTACTAACATCTTTGTACGTTTTATATGCTTCAAAAACTTATGGCCTAGACCTTTGCCCCCGGAGGCTCCCTTTATTAAACCCGGGATATCAGAAAGAATGTATCCGAAACATTCTCCAAGGTTTGGCTCAAGTGTTGTGAAAGGATAATCACCAACTTTTGCTTGCGCGGCGGTTAATGCATTTAAGAGACTCGACTTTCCTGCGCTTGGAAGACCAATCAGTCCTATGTCCGCAACCAACTCAATTTCAATAAAGAATTTTCCAGATTCTCCTTTTAGTCCTGGTGTGCTTTCATGTGGCGTTTGATTAGTTGAGCTTTTAAATGATTCGTTTCCACGACCACCGCTTCCCCCCTTTAATAAAAGAATGCGCTCATTGTCGACAGTCAGAGAGATTTTTTCTTTTGTTCCAAGATTCGTAATAATAGAACCAATTGGTAGAAGAATATCCAAATCTTTCCCATTCTTCCCATGAAGACTATTGCTTTTGCCGGCGCCACCAACGTCTGCCTTAAATTCTTTTACTGTTCTATATTTGTGAAGCAAGTGTAAATCTCTCACAGCCTTAATATAAATGTCGCCACCGCGACCACCATCGCCACCTGAAGGCCCTCCGAATTCTTTGAATTTTTCATGGCGCCACCTAACAACCCCGTCTCCTCCACGGCCCGCTTTGGCTTTTATTTTTATTTCGTCTATAAATGCCATAATAGATCTATCTTACGCGGTTTTCACGAAAATACTACACTCAAAGAATCCTTGATTTAAAGCAAGGATTCTTTTTTATAGGAGTTTTGTCTTCTTGATTTAGTAGAGTTTACTTATACCGGTTATGTCGCCGAGGTTTAACGTACGCGCATACGTCTCACCCTCCGATCCAATACCATACATGGTTTCCTCTCTACACTCTGTTGTGTTTGTAGCAAGCGCTCTCGTCGTGTCTGGCATAGCAGATACAATGCTCGCCGAAAATATCATACCGAGGGCAATTCCTCCAGCAAGAAACACCTTCTTTGTTGTTAATTTCATGCTGTATGTATATTACAAACCTTGTAATAGTAGACCTTCTTATATATCCACTACTATACTCCTCTCCTATAGTAGAAACACAATTTGTATAGAATAAGGCTACAACCGTTGCATTAATTATCACACGCCCGAGAGAAACCCCCGTTTCTCTCGGGCGGTTTCTTATTTTATATAAAATAAAATTATCGCGTTATGGGGTAACCTCCACGCCATTCCAAAAGGCAATATAATTTGCAAAGTCCTGACCAACACGTTCCACTGAACCTTCTTTTGATACAGGATAATACCATGCCGCATTCTCGTTTTTTTCTTCGCCTACTACTATGTCGTAGTAGTGAGCTTCCCCCTTCCATGGACATATAGATGTATGATCACTTTCCTCCAGATACTCTCTTTCAACAGATGCTGGTGGAAAATAATGGTTGCCTTCAATAACAACAGTGTCGTCACTTTTTGCAATAATTTGATTTTTCCAGATGGCTTTCATGTCTTTAGTATATTCCCGATTTGTTCAAGAGTAAATTGATTGAATGCAAATCGCAATCCACATTTCCTCATGAATTTGACAAAAGGAAGAGATGGTGTATAAATAGGATAGTTAGTGCTTCTCTTCGGACACAAAGACTCGAATGTTTCGAGTCTCGGTTTACTTCGGAGAAGAGATTGTGAATATTTGGATCGCACGGGGTGGTATCATCCTAATAGTTCTTGGTATTTTAGTAACATGGGGTTATGTTCTAGGTGACCCACTAAGTGAAGGGGCTGCAACTGGGGTGGGTCTAGCTTTGTTCATTATTGGGCTCATCGTGGTTTACTCGTATCGCGGAGTAGAATAGTGGACCGACGCGATGAATGAAAGATTTCGTAAGCTGATGAAAAAAGAAGATGACAAGGAAATCACGCAGACTGAGTTGGACGAGTTGAATCGACTTAATGAACAAATGATTAGTTCTCACACGTCAAGTGAAGGATGATTTATACCCGAGGAGATTGGGGGATCCAGAATAAAACAAGCTAGCCAAGTACTGTAAGGTGCTTGGCTGTTTTTTTGTTCGATGCAGATTTATTTAGTAAAGTTCGCTTTCGTTAGTCGATTTCGAGAACAAGTTTTTACTTTTTTAACATTGCACTATTTTGCTATGGGAAGAGAATGCTTGTAAACGTTGTAACATAAATGGACGACAATACGAGAAACGCACCAACGAGAAGCAGCAATACACCGCTTATTCTTTGGATTGCCACTGTTGATTGACGCAGATTTGTAAGAAGAGCTTCTTTAGACAGAGCAGTTAGGAACGAGACTATAATCATAAGCACAGCCATTGTCATTGAATATATAAAAAATGCAATGAGGGCATCGGCAAGACCTCCTTGTGCGAATGAAAACACGAAAAGACCTGCCATTATAGGTCCGCCACAACCGATACCGAGCAGAGTATAGCCAAATCCATAGCCATACATTTTTTTAATTCCGCTAACTTCTTTGGGGGAAGATTTTGGGTGCCATAGGTGTGCTAACTTTTCAAAAGGATTACCCTTGCCTGTTGCATGACTAAAACCGAGATAGAGAAGTAGTACCCCAACGATACCACGCAACCACCGCACAGAGAAATTTGGGTTATCTCCCGCAAGACCCAATGATTTTCCAAAGCCTGCTCCAAGAATACCGATAACACCGCCAAGCAGCATGTTGAACGTAATAACCCCTAAGGAAGCAGCAAGGCCTGATAATAAAATCTTACTCGCCGATTTAACTTCCTTGCCTTCCTTCGTTGTGTAATATTGGGCGAGATAAGCCGGAAGAAGCGGAAATGCGCATGGGTTGAAAAAACTCGCAACTCCTGCGACTAATGCAACAAACAGGAGACCAAAGGCTGCTCCGCCTTTCATAATGTTTACAACAAACCACAGGAATAGACTGTAGCCACCCACCACAAGGATTAATATGACCAAAAAATACAGGGAAAGTTTTATCCATTCTTTGTTCATGTTTTGTGCGTAATGTACATGTTAAATATATGTTTAGTGTAACAAAAAAGAATCCTTAATTATTATCTTCTTGTATTTTTAGGGAAGTTAAATAAATTGCAATAAGCATTAAGAGTGCAATTACAATTACAAAATAGAAGCGATATTCAAGTAAAAATAATACACCCCCAAAGCCAACACCAAAAATAGCAAACAATGGAGCAAGGCAGGATGCGCAAAAAGAAGCGCCGGCAACTCCAGCAAGCAATGTGCCTGCGCCTCCCGCAACCGTAGCTCCAATGTCCGAAATCTTCTTTTTATGACGCATGGAATATACCTGCATTACTACAAAAACTGCATATAAGATTGAGAGAGAGATTGTAATAGTTAAATCAAGGAAAGAGAAAAGTGAGAGTTGATATAAAAAAGTGTTACCGGGGACTGAAATAGTTGGAATAAGAACAAATAAGAAAAAAACCACTAATGATACAAAAACAAGCAACAGTTTGTATTTTGTATCTTTGAGGCTCCTATTCACTGAGAAAGCTATGGTTCCCAATGTGTTCATGTTTAACGGGACCAGTCGGAGATGGTAATCGTTTTCCTTCGCTTGTCGATTTTGAGGGTAAGTTTCTGCCTCTTTTGCCACCGAAAAGCACGGATCACTTCGACTGGTAAGGTGACACTGTAGCTTTTTCCGTTCGAAATTTTATTGAGCGAACGAACCGTATAGTTTTCTCTCTTTCTTCTTGCCATACATATAGTATACTCCCAATTTGCTCACGAGCCACGACGAGTGATTTGCAAATTGCAGTCCGTACTTGGCGGATTCCCTGTTTGCTAACTAGCAAAGCTGGTTAGTAAACTAGAATACCGCCCGTGGCTGGACAAAAAGAATCCTTGCTTTAAAGCAAGGATTCTTTTTATTCCGGTTTTGTGTTTTACAGTGAGAAGCCGGCGTAGAGATTCTCAGTGACGTAGATTCGGCGTCACTGAATTGCCGATATGGTTACTGTCACTTCGACGCCATCTGTATTACTAGTAAACCTATTGCTCGTCACTCGTAGTTTCACGATATCAGTGACGAATTCCGTGTTTGGATTCATATGAAGCGTGATGGTCTCCTCACTTTTTGCCGGAATGCTGAGTGTGTCGGAAGATAGCGAGACGTCTACAAAACCGTTTTTCGAAACCACACTGAGTGAATATGAATCGTCCTCAGATCCCGCGTTCACGACTTTAACTGGCATGTCGAAAGGGCCAGTTATCTCTACAACATTGTCCATAACCAACCCAACAGCGAACCGGACTGGAATTCGTCCCGCGAGATCTCTTTGGGTTCCTTGGTTAGATAATACAAAGAATCCCCCGATCACAACAACCGCGACTACGACGACAAGGACAATTAACAGTGTTCTTTTTTTGGACAGCATGGTGTTTCGTTCCTTACAACGAGAAGCCGGCGTAGACGAGATATACACCAAATATGAAGTAGAGTATAGAGGAAATGTAGTAAGCTTTATAGTTGTCGAGTATCTTAACGATAGATTTGATGAATTTTTGCGTCGCAAATAGATAGAAGACTCCCTCTATAAGTAGAAGCCACCCCAAGACACTAATTGCTGTCGTTAGCGCGCTGTCCCACACAGCGTGATTAAGCACAAGTAGCAAACCTCCAATAACTTCAAGCATACCTATAAGATATGTTGTAGCTCGATTCTTTAACACACCTTTCATGATGTGCACGACCATTTTTCGTCGTATGAGCATCGACAATGCTAATATCACAGAAAAGAGTCCCAAAAATTGTGCAAGTAATGCTGTATTTTCCATATAAAAATTATTAAAAACTAGTAATACCTATATTATAACCCCAACAATCCCCCGTGTAAGAAGGTCTCTGTGGAGTTCTATAATCTAAATTTACTTCCCTTTTTTCCCTAATCGATAGATTTTTCTCTTCCAAGCCGCCTTTCTATTATCACCTAAAAGATCACTTGGACCAAAACTTGTAACCCTAACTGGTCTTATTCCACTGAAACCTAATACACCTCTCCTGACTTCATTAGTATAATCTCCAAATTTTAATCGTATTTGAAGTGGGCTATACGTTCCCGATACGATAATGACACGTGCTGTTTTACCTGTTAAAAGACCTTGGGCTTTATGTGTTTTTTTATCAATTCGGAAAGAAAAATGTGGAAGAAACATCCTGTCAAACATTCCCTTAAGAATAGCTGGCATGGTAAACCACCAGTTAGGGTAGATAATGACTATATGATCCGCCCATTTAATGTTTGCCTGAATAGTTACTAAATCCGGCTCGAGCTCTTGAATCACTTTGTACCCGAGATGCAAAATCGGATCAAAGTTAATATCGCCCAAATTTGTACGTCGGATTTCGCACCCACTCTCACGTGCTCCTCTCTCGTACTCATCAGCGAGAGCTCCGGAAAGTGTGTCTGAATCGGGATGTCCTAGTATTATAAAAACTTTTTTCATCCACTTATTTACGGTATTAATACTCCTAGAAACATTAATGCAGCGCCTCCAATAAAACCTAGGAATCCAAGTGCTGTTACTGTCTTAAATATAAGAGGTCTCTCACGTGCAACACTTCCCTTTTTCCAGATTATGAGAAAGATGATTAATCCAGCTGCCGCGATAGTTGGGAGAAGTAGTTGCTGAACATATAAAAGCGTCGATACAAATGTGCTAACCGAAAACTCTGTTATAAACCCTAGCTTACCTACAAAATAATCAGAAAGGTACCAGCCAGAGATGTATGTTAAGAGTGAAGCTAAAAAAGCAGCTCCGGATTTGAAGCGAAGCGACCGCTCGCTCGCCGGTTTTTTATTTAAAAAACCAATCAGAAATGAGTAAAAAAACGCGCTAGCTATAAGTGCAAGATATGTATGTATAGATATTATTGTGACAAGTTGGGTGGTCATAAGTATGTAGCCTATAGTTTAATTCCTAACATTCGCCGTATTCCTTGCAAGACAAAGTATCCTATAACAAGTGTTATAACGTAATACATCATGACGAGAGTGTAGGGATAGGGGGGACCACTTGCAAGAAAGCCTAGAATAAACACAAAGTACCATGACACAAATGAAATGGCGCTTCCGTATTTTAGCTTTATTTGGCGAGTCAGCATGAAGAGCGTGTTAACAAGCACAATAAACAGTATGGTGAACTTTGCCCAAAGGAGTGGGTCGTACAGACGAAATATCTGATCGTTAATGCGATACACAAGTATCAACCCTAGTCCTGAAAACACAGAGATGAAAAGGCCGACGCGTAGCACGCTTATTGTTGTTTTCATAAAGCTACGCTCTATGGGATCAATTTCCCCATCGCGAAGACTTTTATTCAAAAAAACTTCAATAAACGTGGCTCCTCCAAGAACGAGTACGGCGCCAATAATGTGAGTGATTAGTATAATAGAGAAAAGATCCATCGTACACTTACTCTACCACGCGATAGTTTATGAAGAAGCCTCTGTAGCTGTATAACCAAGCTTTTTAATCTCCGCAAAAAGAGTTTCAATTTTTAACTTTTCAGGGTCAAACTCTATTTCCCCACTCTTTTTATCATAATCGACAAATGCTTTTACGACTCCGTCCATACCTTCTGATATCATTTGAATCCCTGTTGCGCATGCACCGCAATGCATACCCTCGATGTTAAACGTTACCTTTTTTGTTGCCATGATTTTGTTTAATTATATTTATTAATAACAAATGTATGCATTGCGGTGAAGGAAGGGGGTCGGGGAAACTCTAGTTTCCCCGTGGAGGAGAGCAGCGAGCTTTGCTCGCGTTGAGAACCGTGGGTTCTCAAGGCGTCCTCCAGGACGACACCTAATTGCATGCCCTCGATGTTAAACGTTACTTTTTTTGTTGCCATAATGATTATTGTTAAGTATTAAGTATGTGTATAAGGGTAAGGTATTTTTATACATTAAACTATTAATTTCATCGGAGTTCTCTTTTTTACACAAAAGTTCTCAGCTGGATCCTCAGATGTCGCCTCGCAGAACCTGCTCCCAGATCCCTTTCCCAATGGGTGGCCCCACGTTTGTCCATTGATCCAGAGGGAACACAATAAAGAATCCCAAGATTGCAACAAACGCAATAACTAGAACGGCAACTATGATCAGTACTATTCTTTTTTTGGATGCCATAATGATTATTGTTAAGTATTAAGTATGTGTATAAGTATAAAGAAAAGTGTTAATTGTTTCTATGCTGTTGCTACTTTCGGCACCTTCGGTATCTTCGACATTCCTTCTGCTGGCGGCGTCGGTGTACTTTTACTTTCTTCTTTTGCAATCTTCTTCTCAATAGGTGGAACATATCGTTTCAACAGCAGTGAGTTTAACACAACCGAGACCGAACTAAGTGCCATAGCAAAGCCTGCGATCTCGGGACGTAGTGTTGCTTGGGAGAGATTGAAGAACACCTGACCTACGCCACCAAACTTTGCCTGGATTGCTACCACCCACGGAGCGGCTATTCCTACGGCCGCTTGAGTAAAGAGAAGGTGCCATCCACCAGCTATCGGAATCGCAACGACGTTGTAGAAAAATGCCCAAAAGAGATTTTGCCATACTTTTTTAATAGTTTTACCCGAAAGTTGAATGGCGGTGACGACATCCCGAAGATCGTCTTTTACGAGCACAACGTCCCCGGTTTCGATTGCGACATCTGTTCCGCTACCTATTGCAATACCAAGATCAGACTGTGCGAGAGCGGGAGAGTCGTTTATACCGTCTCCAACCATTGCAACGACTTTATTTTCTGCCTGTAATCTCTTCACATTTTCTGCCTTGTCCTGTGGAAGTACTTCTGCAAGTACGCGGTCTATTCCAACTTCACGCCCAATAGCCTCTCCTGTCTTTAGATTGTCTCCTGTTATCATTATGATCTCCTTACCCATCTTCTTTAGCTCGGCAATTGCTTCTTTAGCATACGGCTTTAGCTTGTCTGCCATAGCTATAATTGCAGTAGGTTTTCCATCTATAAGCAGGAATACGGTCGTTTTTGCTTCTTTTTGCAATTTATCAACTTTTGACTGGAATTCACTCACATCCTGTCCGAGTTTATTCATATATGCAGGATTACCGATATCAATAGTTTTACCTTCCACAATTGCTCGTAGTCCCATGCCCTGTACGGCATCAAATTTCTCAACTTTCGGTACTTCGCCCGTTTCCTTACCTTTTTCAATAATTGCCCGAGCTAATGGATGTTCTGAGCCGGTTTCAGCGCCAGAAGCTAACAGAATCGCCTCTTTTTCATCCATATCATCTCGAATCATGACAAAGTCCGTTACAACAGGCTTTCCAATAGTCAATGTTCCCGTTTTATCAAACACAATTGTGGTAACTTTGTATGCTTTTTCAAGCGCTTCTCCACCCTTTAAAATAATGCCAAATTTGGCGGCACGCCCAATACCAATAACGAGCGCTGTAGGTGTTGCCAGTCCCATCGCACATGGGCACGAAATTACAAGAACTGCGATCATACGAAGGAGCCCTGTCCTAAATGGAAGGCCTCCAATGAACACCCACCCTGCAAAAGTTATAAAAGACAAAATTACAACGGCAGGTACAAAATATTCGCTAATCTTGTCAACTAAATCCTGAACGGGCGCCCTCCTGGCTTGAGCCTCCTCAACCATGACAATAATCTGGTTCAGAAGCGTGTCTTTACCAACTTTTGTTGCTTTAAATTTAATTCTTCCCTCTTGGTTTACTGTTGCCCCTATGACTTCGCTCCCCACTTTCCGTTTAACCGGGAACGATTCACCTGTAACCACTTTTTCATCAATATGAGTTTCTCCATCGACTATTACACCGTCAACAGGTATTTTTTCTCCCGGCTTTACGATAATGATGTCTCCCTCGGAAAGCTCTTCTAATGGAATTACTACTTCTTGTCCGTCTCTCTCAACAGTAGCTTCTTTTGCTTCAAGCTTTAAAAGCTCTTTAACAGCGTTTGACGCGCGTCCCTTGGCGAGTGCTTCAACGTATCGTCCAAGAAGTATGAAGGAAATAAGTGCGGCTGAACTTTCCCAGAATGGGTGGTCGATTTGAAACCAAAGAAAGCCAATCATGCTGTAGAAGTATGCTGCGCTCGTTCCAAGAACCACCAACACATCCATGTTTGCAGAGCCTACTCTTACAGCCGCCCAAGCGTTTCTATAAAATTGCTTACCGATTATGAACTGAATTGGCGTGCTAAGTATCCAATAGATGTAGTTTAGGTCTATTTGTATAGCGGTTTCTATGTTGATACCAATCAGTGTCAAAAACGCAAAAAGCTCATGCACATGAGGAAGATTGAACATGTGGATGAGCATGTAATAGCTGATTATAGGCGCAGCAATAGCGAAAGACGCAATTACTCTCTTCCTCGCTTGTTTTATTATTCGCTCGTCGGCTTTTTCTTCTTCTTCGGCGCTTCCTGTTTCTTCGTCTGGTCGTATTACGTCATAGCCAAGCTTGTTTACAAACCCGTCGATTTGCTCTAATGAGATTTTTGATTCATCAAACTCAATAGCAACTTTACTCGAGCCATAGTTTGTATTAACACTGAAAACTCCATCTTGTTTGCCAACAAGTTTGTCTATTAGTACCGCGCAAGACGCACAGTGCATACCTTTTACTTTTAGTACAATTTTGGTCACAAATCTATTTTAAGAAATTTTCCCTCTAGATTTCTATTCTACTTCCAGTGTAGCCAACACATCCCCACTCAAAGTATCTATAAATACCCAAAGAACCGGTTTGTTGTTTCCACTCCTATACAATACCGCTTGGTAATCTTTGCCGGAATCGGATAGACTTTCTAATTCTCCCACCGAAGAGCTGTATATGCCCCACAGGATATTCCCATCATCGAGAGATACATTAAGTTGTTCTACGTCGTAGCCAAGTTCCGTAGCTTTTATGTTTGAAGTGATAATCGTCGACGACTCACGGGCTTCTTTTGCAAACTCTTCATCGGTTTTTATTGGAGCTAGTCCTGATGTTTCACCTATAATGCTTCGGACATGCAGTCTGCCTACTTGATCGAAGTGACCTCGATTCACTCCGTCTACAACTCCTGACCCGCACGAAACTGAGCAGTAATATGGGAAGTCTCCGGCTTTTGTCACAACAAAGTCTACTAATATCGTCTCATTGGCAGGCATTCTTTGAGAAATGCCAAAGGCATCAATCGCAAATCCGTGATCATAATCGTCATTGTTTGTTACCGTTATAATAATCCTATCTCCCTGATCTACCTCAATAAATTCAGGTTCAAATTTCCATGTGTCTTCAAACACTACAATTGAAAGCTCTCTCTCAACTCCTGTTACAATAGGTTTTGCCGCTTCGGGTAAAAATTTTGCTCTGTAAATTGATCCACCCGCAATTATAAGCACAATGATAATTCCTATCACTACATATTTATTCATCCCGATAGTTATAAGGCATGGACAGGGGTTGTCCTCGCTCTATATGTTAGGTTTTTATTAAAGTTCGACTTTGTTTTGTTGTTTGTCATGAGTTTACGTCCTGCCTGCCCGGCAGGTAGGGATAACTATCGGGACAGGTCTCATTAGAAAACTAATTGTCTCTTATATTTATACTTTTCCCTTATACATATCTACTCTTTAACTTGCAAATATTTTCTTACATACAAAGATAAAAGTGTCATCAATACTAACGAACCCAGAAGCAGTACCCACCATTTCTGACTCTCATACCATTTGCCGCGAACCGCCGGCTCGTGGAAATGATCTGTATGACCGTCACTAGCAACAACTAATTCATCGTCTGCGTCTGCGTCTGCGTCTGCGTCTGCGGGAGCTGATGAAGCAACGCTCTCTTCTCCCTCTACATTGATATAAAATTCCGCTACAATAGCTTCACCTTCACCAAGTTGAGCCTCGGCTGGTCTAAATTGCGCAAACATTTTATAAACGCCTCCTGTCGGAAACGCTGTAACAAATGACAATTCTTTCTCTGCAGCACTCCCCTCGCCATGATCGTCTGCGTCTGTGTGGCCTACATTCATGTGCTCATCTCCATCCGCGTCGTGTCCACTTGGATGTGTATGAATAAATACACTTAAATCATCTTTAATTATTGCAAGATGCATATCCGCGCCTAGATATGGCTCTAATTCAACATCGGCACCAAATACATCCCTCATGACAAGGTCTATTTGAGTTTCGATTAGAGAACTTACACCGTCATGGAGATCCAATCTCAACTCGACTCTACCTAGAGTTATGCTTCTCGTAAATTTATCACCACTTTCTATACTATCTTCGATAACATCATCTCCTGACACTATCACCTGAGCGTGTCCAAACGTTTGCGTTGCGCCACCAACATTAACGTCTGACCAAATCTTATAGGTGCCTGCCTTTTCAAAAACATAGTCAGTTGACCACACTCCATCTCCATCGTCAGTTGGATGTATATGGAAAAATTGGGTAAGATCGTCACGAACTCCTAAAACATGTATGTATTTTTCGTGTTCAAGTTCAAGATCTGTGACAGGTCTCCCCTCCGGCTTAGTATTTACAAAAAAGCTTAACTCCACTTCTTCTCCCGCGGTTACCTCTGTTGATGAGAGTGTTAAATCAACGGATAGACCTTCCGTTATAAAAGATGCTTCCATGAAACCCGGTCCTACATCTACTGAAACACTCTCATCAATGTGCCCATGGTCACTCGGAGTCCCCGGTGGATCTGTGTGTTCTGCCGTCTCTTCATGAGGAGTTATGCTACCATGACCTGTTGCGTCCGGACTTAGTTTAAATGTCCATCCTGTAATAGCGCCGATTGAGAGTACGAGAAGCGCATAGAGTATTAATAGCCCCCTTAAAAACTTCCTACTCGGCTTTTTAAACTTCGCAAAGAGCGCAATGATGATACCAATAAGTGCAAGGAAAAACATATTTCCCCACTGAATAAATCCTTCTATATTTACCAGTTTGTGTGCATGTTGAAGTATGTTCTCTCCGAATTGCTCACCCGCGACACTCACAACAAGCTTTTCCCATGAAGTATGAACTCCTGAAGATATAAACCAGTCGTGTCC
The DNA here is from genome assembly GCA_022574205.1 of Patescibacteria group bacterium. Classification (GTDB taxonomy): domain Bacteria; phylum Patescibacteriota; class Minisyncoccia; order Phycocordibacterales; family JACZSL01; genus JACZSL01. The sequence continues at coordinate 3,069 of JACZSL010000008.1, read as the reverse complement.
AAATAGCCCAAACGTTAAAATAAATGAACCGATAAAAATAAGCACCCATCCCATATAGCGCTCAATAGCGTCTTGCTTTCCTGCAACTTTGCTCGTGGCATTAATGCCAAGTATTCCAAGTATCGCTAGGAAAATAAGCGGTACTGCGCGTCCCACACCATGTATGAAACCCAAGAACCAACCGTTAAAGAGGTCGCCGACGGTCGCAATGTAACCCATGAGCACATAAAAGGCAGGATTAGGACACCCAACTCCTGCGTTTCCTAAAAATAGCCCAAGTAAGAAAACTTTAATATAATCGCCACGTTTCTGAATGAAGTCTGGGAATTTACCAGTGTATGAAGGCAGGCGGAACTTGATAAGCCTTATTTCAGACAAACCGAAAAGCAAAGAGGCACCACCTCCTATCATCAACATGATTTGTGTCGCGGCTGTTAATCCAAGAAATTGACCGATATACGCGATAAAGATACCATAAAAACTTAACGTGATTGAGAGACCCAATCCAAAAGCCAAAGCCATTAAAAAGCCTTTGAGCGGGGCTTTTCCCATGGTCATTGGTACAATCACAAACGCCATAGGAAGCGTACACGGGAGAAAGATCATCGTGAGACCCGCAATAAATGACAATGTGAGTCCTGCGCCCATTTCCGGATTAGAAATAAACCAAAGTATCCCAATGACAAATATCAAAAACAGCACGAACCCTACCGTTGCGATGCGAACTCGTACTTTCTTATCAGAGTCATCGGGTGGCGTTTGATCGCCTCCTTCAGTCCCCATTACCTTATCTACATGTTCCTGCATTTTTTTATTGTGAAAGTTCTTTCAACTTTGTTAAAAATTCATCTGTATTGACACCGCCTGTAGAAAACAGTTCCCCGTTTATGACAAGTCCGGGAGACGCCATAATCATGTGTTTTTGTACTAATTCCTGGCCATCTGGGGTCGTAATATCAAGCTCCCTAAATGTCACGTTGGACCACTCGCCTTGAATGGGTTTCCAAAACTCCATAAATTTGGCGCAATTATGGCAGCCTTCTGACGTGAGCATATCAACTGTAATATTCATAGTATTTTTTATACAATATCAAAACCGCATATCTATTGTATGACTTAATTGTATCAAGCCTACCCTACAACACGAAGGGACTTTCTCCACAAGGAAGATAGATTTAAAGCGACTGTGCTCATCGATATTTGACTTTTGGTCCATTCATCAAAACAGAGGCTGGTAATCACTGCAAACCTGAGGAAGTGTTTGTGGAGTTTGCACTCGGTTCTGAGTGTCTAATGGTGGTAAAGATTACCTTCGAAATCACTACAGCCGATGGGTCTGCAATCGTCGTTCACACAAATGCATCAGTCGCAAACAGAAAGGTTCTTAGATACCCAATGCTTGTAGGCCGGCGTGATCTAAAAGGAGGTTTTCTCGTCGACCCGTCTATTTCTGGCTACTCTAAAAAAGAGGCTGAAGAGAAAGAGAAATATTAAATGAGCTTTTCGAGAGGAGGGCTCATTTTTGTTTACTTGTTTTAGCGTACAAATCTGGTGTTTTTTGCTTGCCCTAGTTTCTTTAATCTATGCTATGTTGTATATATATGGAGAACTTAGTGCGGCTCCTCTGTGAGAGAGGCGTCTTAAAAACAAAAAGGGTGATTTCCGCATTTCAAACAATTGATAGAAAGGAGTTTGTTCTGCATGAGGATAAAGAAAATCCGTATGGAGATTATCCGCTTTCTATTGGAGATGAGCAGACAATTTCCCAGCCAACCACGGTTGCCTTCATGCTCGAGCTTTTGGCCGTTGCAAAGAAAGACAAAATTCTTGATGTGGGTAGTGGTTCCGGCTGGACAACAGCGTTGCTTGCTCATCTAACCGGCACTAAGGGCAAGGTTGTAGGCGTAGAAATTATTCCTAAATTAGTGAAACTTGGAAGTGGTAATCTGGCAAAGTATGACTTCCCACATGCCGAGATTTTCGAGGCTGGCGAAACATTAGGGTTACCGGTAGAGGCTCCGTTTGATAAAATCCTTGTTTCAGCGGCAGATGAGTCGGTGCCACAAGAGCTCATTGATCAACTAAAAGTAGGCGGCACGATGGTCATACCCATTCAAAACGCTGTGTGCAAAATACACAAAGTATCACGCACAGAAAATAAAATAGAAAAATATGAAGGCTTTCGTTTTGTGCCTTTAATGCATTGAGGCGTATGAGGGTGCTGTTAGATACTCGATGTCAGAAACTTAAAGATACTCAAAACACCAAATGAGGTAAGAGCCGTAAACAGCGTGTTTCCGAGAAGTGTGATTGGAAGTACGCGAAATGCAGAATAGCCCAATAATCCAAGCGGTATAAGAAGGATTTCGTTTGGAAGCGGTACAAAAACAGCCCAGAAAAAGAGAAGGATGAGTGGTGCTTTTTTATAACGCAATCGAAGATTTTTAAAATATGCGACAATCTTGTGCTCCTTGGTAGTATATCTATGCCCTATTTTTCCGAGGAAAAAGCCTATGCTGTCAGCGAGTGTAGTTCCAATAATAAAAAGAAGGATGGTGATGTTAACACTTAAACCTGAGGCTGTGAACGCTGGAAGGAAGGACGCCGGAACAATGGGAATAAAAACATTAAATCCATTTGCGACTGAAAAAAGAAATACGCCAATGTACCCGCCACTTACAATTAGGCTCTGAATATAGCTGCTTCCTTGCGCGAGATAACCAAGCCATATAATAAATACGAATATTGCGATAAAAAGTAAGATGTGGCGTAGCTTAAGCGAATTTTTGAGTTCTGCAAAAAGTATATTCATCACGTTAGAAAATTATCCTTTTAATATATAAGCGTGATAATGTGTTCATCTTGTCATCCTTACACATATACATAATCTAACCTATCCGTAATTTCTAACGGGATGAATATAGTATCCTACAAACATTGTTTTCATAGTAGCACAAACATTCATATAGACGCTCGACTGTAAATAAAAACCAGAACGCTACGGCGTTCTGGCGAGTGGTGCACTACGAACCTAGTCGTGGTGTGGGATACATATCCACGAGACGACAA
>JACZSL010000001.1 GCA_022574205.1 Patescibacteria group bacterium | reverse complement strand
AGACCATCATAATCCATCTTGTTTCCGCAAACAAAGCACACTTCTACTCCAGACTCTATGTTGTCTTTTATCCCTGTGGATACCAGCAAATCATCAAGGTCGTCTTCATACACAGCATATATATTCTTCTTTTCTATTGGCTCGAATAAATCTAATATTTTCTTTAGCATTTTTAGTATCATTTCTAGATTATAGCAGTTCTATTAACGGTATGTGATAGAGAATGACTAAGCTAAGGCTGTTTTTTGACTATTGAGCCCTAAAATGGCTTCAGAAGCCTCAAATATCCAGGAATGTAGTTGGTTTCTCCTTCACTTCGTTCAGGACATAAGCAAGTTTCGTCCGCTATGTCCACAATATAAAATACCGCTGTGGTTAGCGGTATTTTGGTTATTAGGATCTATCTCGCCTCAAGCAGAACTATAGAATTTAAAATCTTCTCCATATCGAATCGGCTAGCTCTAGCAAAGAAACTGATAAAAAATTCTTCATTTGTATCAACTATAAAGTGAAGTTCGCCTCCATAATAAACAATGAATGGCTCAAAGCTTTCTGCAGTCAAACCAGACTCTAATGTCAACTCCTTTCTGTCTTTAGGCTTGGTTTGACCGATTAAATTTACACCAGGTTCTCCGTCATAATATTCTTGAATGCTTAGACCATCTGGATTTTCATCAACACTGATAAAGAGTGATGCAATCGGACTCCAATCGTCAGCTGGGTTTTTATCTTCCTCTTGCTCTATCTGCCAAATCTGAAACGAACCACCAGATTCTAGAGAGTTCTGTCTAGAGCCATAACCATCACACGCAGGATACTTTAGTTGAAAACCATAATTATTATTTGAATATAGTTTTGTTTCGCAATAAGAAAGATTATTATTTTCAGTTGAGACCTGTGTTCCTTCGGAAGGAGTCGTATTATCCTCATACTTGTTTTCAAGAATTTGCTTCACCTTTTCAGCTTGTTCAACGGCATCTAACTTCTCTTCAACGTAAGAATCTCCGTCCTTACCGCCTACAAGAAAAAATCCCCCTATTGCTAATATTGCTACAACAGTAACAACTATAAGTATTCCAATAAGACCAAATCCTCGTTTGTTCATATCTTTGAGTATACATTATTGTTTCATTACCGTTATGTGGTAGTAGGGTATTAGAATATTAAGCTACTTCAACACACTTGAGCCCCAAAATCGCCTCAGACGCTTCAAAAATCCAATTGTTGAGTTGGTTCTCCTTCGCTCCACTCAGGACATAAGCAAGTTTCGTCCGCTATGTCCACAACTATTGACATATAGTGTAATAACTGTTATAAATGAAGTTGTTACTGGACTTGCTAGGACAATATGATGGATATAGGAAAAGTTACATTGTTAGCACTATTGATAGTCGTAGCTAGCTCTGCTGTAGGAATTGGTTTTTTCCCCGACAGCAAAGATACTGCAATTGGATTCACTTTGGGCGGATTGGTAGCAGCCATTATCTTAGTTTTGGCTGTAGCTCTGCGTAGCTTAAAACGACCGTAAGCAGCAAACCAAAACGCCACTACAACAAGCCGCATCTCTGCAAAACACAGGTGCGGCTTTCACTTTTTAATAGTTTTATTATTAGACTCCATAAAAAGAATCCTTGCTTTAAAGCAAGGATTCTTTTTTCAATATTTTCAGCTCCAAAATCGCTTCAGAATTTTGCTCCTGAACTTACTCCTGAATTTGTTCAGGAGCAAGGCGGACTCTGTCCACCATAAAAAAGGCCTTATTTACAGGGCTCTTTTGTATAGATGAAAAAATATTAACTAGTTTGCTATTTTTCGCAGATTTGTTACTACTATTAATGAACTATCTGGAAAGGAGAATTCTATGGATAGTAAGTTCGTTCAAATCAGTTCAGTTGGTCTTGACGGCAAAGACACCTATGTTGCACACGCTAAAGGAAATTGGGGACCGGAATTGGAGAATAGTGACCACGTACGGCATCCCCTTAATGTTTCTAAAGACGGTAAATACTTGGTTTGCAGCACATACTTTCTTGAGCGGGGTGAAGAGTTCAAGATTGTCGTCCCGGTAGAGGGGGAAGGTGAGGCAAAGAAAATTTATGGCACCCGAATTTCTAATGGTGCACACGTAAACACACGCTTTGACTTCGATGCAAATCACAATACCCTTTGGCTTCTCGCATCTAGTCACCCTGTTGTTCGCCCAGGCGATTGGGATCAGAACAATGTTAACCTCTGACCCTTTTCTCAAACACTGAAGACCGTTATGGTTCGCCCTGCGGTCTTTTTCTTTTTTTACAGTTCCATTACCACTATCCTTCGAAAAACTCAGGACGAGTTGTGATAACAAATAGACCGCCTCCAATGCAATATTTAACCAAATGGTTAAATACATAGGAATAATACGTGATAGGGAACAGCTAATTCATTGTTTTTAATCCGCATTGAAGCCGCGCCAAAGGTTACGCACGTTGTCATTTGACCACTTTTTGATTTCGAGTATTCTTAGGATGAGGGAACAGGAATGTTCTTTTTTTGTGTCTACTGGTATCGTGTCATGTCGACACCAGCGACTCCATACATTCACACACCATAAGGAGGAGCAAGAATATGCTACGCATTACCATGCTTGGATGCCTACTTCTCCTGTGTGTAGGCTGTGTAGGTATATATGTGGACGGTTCTGTAAACACTTCTGAACAAGAAGAAATGTCCATTTGTGAGCAAAAACAGGACGAAAACTTATCTATACTGATGGCCTGGACAACGCATATTTCAGGCTATCCAAAGCCCTCTTGTTTGCCAGAGATTAAGTATAGGACCCACAATTTCTTTGTAAGAACTGTGTGTAACTGGAAAGAGTGCAATGTTGAGTCATGGTATAATGATGAAAACATCGTCTATCTTAATGAGGAGTATAAGGATGGGAACACGGCCTCTTTCGACAATCTGGTGATCCATGAGTTTGTACACTATCTTCAGTATATAAGTGGCAAATTCAATACCCATTCTTGCGATGACAGCTGGTGGAGAGAACTTGAAGCTCATCGTGTGCTGACTGCGTATCTATTAGAAACAAAGACTCATTTGGCTCTGGGTCAGCAAAGTCGTCGGCTAGTTCGGCACATGTGCAATTACTCCTATGTCGCCGCTGTGGCTCCAGCACAGAACTCCATTACAAAGTGGTGAACCAATCAAGGGTTCGCAAAAAGCCCGCAAAGCGTCTCGCTTTGCGGGACGTTTTTACTTAGCATATATACAGTTCTATTAACCACTATCCTTCGAAAAACTCAGGACGAGTTGTGATAACAAACAGCTAAACCAAAGCTGTTTTTTCGTTGTTAAGTTCCCGAAAATAGGGAACAGAGAGACCATATTTTCGCAATGCCGAAATGCAGAAGCATTCGGCCCCTAAAATCGTTTCAGAATTTTGCTCCTAAACTTGCTCCTGAACAAATTCAGGAGCAAGGTAAAAGAATCCTTGCTTTAAAGCAAGGATTCTTTATTTTAATATTTTTAGTCAGGAAATCGGCTTGGGAGGGAACGTCAGGACCCCAGTACCAGAGCATCCCGAAGGAGAATAAGTTCTTGACGGGACAGGAGATAAGTCACGGGGCAGGCTGTCATGACATCGTGTCTTACGTCACAAATTTCGTCCTTTGCGGTAATAAAATTTTACAAGCATCTATGAGTTCGGTAGTTAGTCAGTCTTTGCTATGATTATTACATGGATAATAAAAACACCACGCCGCTTATTATATCCGGAGTTTTTTTTGCTGTGCTAGAGTCACTTATTTTCACACTGTGGTACAAATCAAACTACAACACTACTTTCTTCCTCCTAAATCAAGATTGGTTTAATAGCAATCTCTTTCAGTATTTAACCATTGTAAGCGCCACTACCATACTCTTCCTATCGATGACCATCTACCTAATCTTGACGCGCCGCTTTAAGGTCAACGCGCTAGCTGACAAGAAACTTAAAGGACTGCTTGACTCAAGAGAGATGTTTCTAAAACTTTATGAGAGTGCCCCCGTAGCATATCTCCTAGTCTCTCCAGAGGGACGTGTACACTTTCCTAATAAGGCCGCGCTGCGACTGCTCGGAGTAAAAGCTAACGAGCTTGAGAAAAAACCTTTCGTCGATTTTCTTGATGAGAGTGACAGAGAACACGCTCAAGTCCTGATAGGTCGCGCAACCGGGGGGTCCGGCGTTAGTGATGAAGAAATGCAAATTGTGCGTCCGAATGGAGAAAAACGATGGGTTCTTCTTTCTATATTCCCACTCAAGGCATGGATTGGTAAGGGGAAAAACGGTTTGATAAATCTTATTGATATTACCAAGCAAAAGAAAGTTGATAAGGTAAAAACAGAATTTGTATCGTTAGCATCACACCAACTTCGCACACCTCTTTCGGCTGTAAAGTGGTATGCAGAGTTACTTGTACAGGGTGACGTTGGGGAACTTTCTCCAGCTCAGTTGAGATATGTACAAAAGATGCAAGATGGAAATGAACGCATGATAGAACTTGTCAACACGCTTCTTAGTGTCTCGCGTATGGAATTGGGGACGCTTGTAGTTGATAAGAAGAAAGTGGAGGCACGCGAGATAGTCAGCAGTGTTCTGGAAGAGTTGAATAGTCAAATCAGTGAACGCAAACAAAAAGTAACTCTAAACATAGATCAAAACCTCCCCCTAATCGATACAGATTCAAAACTATTTCGTATCGTTGTCCAGAATCTTATTTCAAATGCTTCAAAATATACTCATCCTGAAGGGCAGATTACAGTTTCCCTGCAAAAAGTGCAAGAAAATCTTGTCTTTGCGGTTGTTGACACTGGTATAGGCATACCAGCAGATGAGCAAGAAAAAGTTTTCACAAAATTTTTTCGATCCAGTAACGCCACCAAGGGCAGTGTTGATGGGGTTGGTCTTGGTCTTTATATTGTAAAACAGGTTATGGAGGTGCTCGGAGGCAGTGTCTCGTTTAAATCAGAAGAGGGAAGCGGGACCACCTTTACTGCGACCTTACCAATATGAGGCTATATGTGGATATTCATGTTTATATATACGAAGAGATGTTAAACTATATGGATAGCAGGAAAAATATATTTTATGAATAAAATACTCCTAATTGAAGATGATAAAGACCTCGCTGAAGCTCTTGAGATAAAACTTAAGAAAGCTGATTTTGAAGTGACCATTGCATATAATGGCGAGGACGGAGGTAAAATCGCCTTTAGCGATAAACCTGACGCGATTATACTTGATCTTATTTTGCCCGGAGGAAAAGACGGAATCGATTTACTTAAGGAAATAAGAGCTGATGATTGGGGAAAAAATGTGCCGATTCTGATACTTACCAACATGGACGATATTAAACATATTTCGCTCGCCGTGGAACATAAAAGCAACGACTACATTGTCAAATCAGATACGACTCTTGATGAGATTGTCGTTCGCCTTAAAGACCGGATGCACATTTAAAATATCTTTGCGTCGCACCCGCCTGGTGTCGGACATGGACTGACAAGCATTAAGATGCGCTCCAAAAAGTGAGTAGCCGCCCTTTTGACGGGGCGACTATTGGTTGTGGACGCTATGGATGTAATTCAAGTGCTCTTTCAGTCTGGTCATGAGGTTTTTCCAAATTTTTTAAATGCATCAGTCGTGCTCGCATTCCTTTTCTGCTGACATAGAAACATGTTCCGTCGCTTCGCCTGAATTTATACAGGTCTTTAAATGTTCCATGGTGAATTAAAATATCTCTTTCACTTTTTAAGCGTTCCTGTCCATCTCTATTGACATAGAAATATGTTCCGTCGCTTCGCTCGTATTTATACAGGTCTTTAAACGTTCCATAGCGAATAAAAAGATCTCTTTCGCCTTCAATATTCACTATTTAGCCTCCTTAATCGGCTGTTACCACTGTGATTCTATCACACATCTTTCTACTGTTTAATACCGCCAAAAAGGCATGAGGTTCCACCACCCCAATATATAAGCAAAGCACTCGCCCTTAGGGCGTAGGAACTCAATAAAAAACTACAATAAAATACAATCTATAGAAGAGGTGCCTATATAAGCCGGCTCAAGTGGTCAGTTTTGTTTTTTTGGGCTCATTTTGAGCTTTCCCACCAGCCTACATACATACACGCTACAAGCTACCTTCGGCAACGTCATAATAATAGGTGTTTGAGCTTGACTACTAAAATTTTGAGCTTGTGGTAGGATTGAGGCATGGCAGATGTAACAAGAGGGTACTGCGTCAAGTGCAGGGATAAGGCAGGTCGCGAGATGAAGGATGTAGAAATCGTGACCATGAAGAATGGTCGCAAAGCGGCTAAAGGAACCTGCGTAAAATGCGGTACAGGCATGTACAGGATACTCTCTAAAGAAGCTGCAGCAGCAGCCGAAGGAAAGTAGAGTACTGCCTACAATCCATCTAAGGATGGAAACAAGAAAATAGTTTAATAGTAAAACAACAAAGCTCCTTAGCGAACGATAGCGTTCATTCAGGAGTTTTGTTGTTTAAAGTTTGATATACACAGTTTATTATAAATTAACTAGAGTATATGGCAGAAATAAAATGTAGTGATCTCACGGGCGAGGGGTGTGATTTTGTCGCGACTGGAGACACAAACGAAGAAGCGAAAGCAAACTTTTACAAGCACGGAGGGGAGTCAGAAGCTCACCGAAAAGCACATGCTTCAGCTACGGACGAGCAAAAAGCTGCTTTCGGGAAAAAAGTAGACGAGTATATAACGAAACAAGAATAAGAGAAACCGCTTTGTTCAAGTCCACGAGATTGGTGTAAGCCCACGCTCCCTTAGGTAGTCATTAGTTTTACTGAAATGCTTACAGCCGAAGAATCCGTTATGTGCAGAGAACGGGGAGGGGTGTGCTGCACTTAATACTAGGTGCTTATCGGTGTCTATAACAGAGCCTTTGTCTTGTGCGTAGCGACCCCAAAGCAGGAACACAAGATTCTCCCGCTCATTTGATAGCTCTTCTATCACTTCATCCGTAAAGCGTTCCCACCCCTTACCTTGATGTGATCCGGCTACACCGGCACGTACAGTTAAAGTCGCATTTAAAAGAAGTACACCCTGACGAGCCCAATTCTCGAGATTTCCCGCTTTTGGAACATAGAGCCCCAGATCGGTCTGAATTTCCTTATAAATATTTTGAAGCGACGGAGGTATAGAAACTTTATCTGGCACAGAAAAACACAGTCCGTGAGCCTGGCTCGGACCGTGATACGGGTCTTGACCCAAAACAACCACCTTCACGTCCCTGAAGGGACAGAGGTCAAATGCATTAAAAATAAGTTTTGGCGGTGGATAAACGATCGCACTCAGATATTCATCTCGTACAAACTTAGACAGCTCTTTAAACGCAGAGGAGTCGAGACTCTCCTTTAGAGCGTTTTTCCATGAATTTTCAATTTTTACAACCATATTCGTTTGTCTTAATGAATCATTTTACGATCCTTTTTATACTCTAGACTAAATTATGGTGTCGTCAATATTTGATCTCTTGCCGCACACCTTTCATGGCGATGTAGCAACAAGGCAACGTATAAACAAATAGCCACAAAACGTGCTTGAGCTTGAGCCCATATAAATTTGGTGGTATAACAGCTCTAATATGGGAAGATCACAAAGATATAAAACGTTTTTAATGATAGTGGTGCTTATGGTGGCCGTGCTTTTAATATTTAATTTTTTGCCAATGAGTGGAGACAAAACAAGCGAGGAAATTTCTAACCAGGAGGGAGCCCTTAATAAAAAGGAAACTGTCAATCAGGAAGTACAAGAAGTTGTGGGGTTTGATCGCTCGAAATATACACTCCGCAACGATGAGAATCCTATTGTGGTTCTTTCGACGACCCTGGGAGATATTGTACTCGAGCTCTATACAGACAAAACCCCCATCACATCCGGAAACTTTCTAAAGCTTGCTAAGGAAGGATTTTACACAAACACTAAGTTCCATCGTGTTATCGATGGCTTTATGATTCAGGGCGGAGATCCAAACTCAAAGGGTGATGACACCAGCATTTACGGGCGTGGAGGTCCCGGATATGCCATCGAAGACGAGTTTGTTTCCGGACTTTCTAATGTCCGCGGCACCATCTCGATGGCCAATAGTGGACCAAATACCGGTGGAAGCCAATTTTTCATCAATTTTGGAAACAACACTAATTTAGATTTCGATAAAGAGCCACTTTCAAGTAAACATCCTGTATTTGGAAATGTGGTTGGGGGGATTGATGTCGTGGACGCTATTATAAAAGTTGAAACAGGAGCGGGGGACATTCCAGTTACACCTGTTGAGATCCTGAATGTTGCTATCTATTAGGATTCATCTAAGCATTCTCAAAAAAATCTAGATTTCGAGCTCCGCGTAGTTGAAGAGAATACTAAACGGTACACACCAGTACATGACGTATTTATACTCTCTCAGATCTACGCCTTCCGGAACAGTGTAGTTTATATCTCCACTCGTCCCTCTAATTGGACCAAGATCAATATGGTCGCTTGCGTCCAGACTAGTCGCGAGATATACGTGCAGATTAGGGCCATTAATCGTCGAAAAGTCCTCATAACGTATTACAGGGCCGTCTGCTGTCTCTATCACGCGTACAGAGCCTTCGGCGGGATGCCCTACGGTTGCCATTATTTTAAAGCTTTCTTTTATCTCCACAGCTGATTCATTAATAATTGGAGGCATATCGTCCAGCGCAGGTGGTGCGGGAACGACATTCACATCGGCGATAATGTCGAGCAACTCCTTTTGTTTCTCCTCGGATAGGTTTTCAAAACCGCTTGGTACGAATTGGGCGCTTTGCGAGTCTACTCTCTCTGGGACCTCATCGTGTACCTCGACATCCCTAAGAAGAGGAGAGATGGCGTAGTACGCGACACCCAAGAACACAATTATGATTATACCTAGACTGATTTTTTCTTTCATAAGTCAATTTTACCAAACAGAATTCTTTTTGTCATCTTAAAGTTGTCTCATTTCCGAACCAAAATTTAAAACAACCCCCGCGCGACAGCACGGGGCGCGAACCGTTTTACTTTAGAACCGATTTCTTCCTAAGGACCTTGGAACGCATCGACATTTTTTTCTACACAAACCTCACATCGCACCAAAGCGTCTCACCACCCTTGTGAGAGAGGTACATAACTTTCAAGCGTTGGAGAGGGAGTAATAACACTGTGGGCTAGCATCAACACACTACCTCATCTCTCCTCATGCTTTGTCACTAGCTCCTTTAACACTTTATCGCTGTTCATGTATTTATAGAAACCAAACACAAGTAAGAGGGCAACGAAGAAAAGCACTACTCCATATACTCCAAATACATCAGCATTTTTACCAAAAAAGAAACCAATGCCGACGAAAATAAGAGACCAAATTAGAGAAGAAACAAGAATAATCAGTACGTATAGTACACGAGTCAATTTGCCAAGACCGGCAACGATCGGAATAAAGATTTTAATAGCAGGCAGGAGCTTGCCGATAAACACAAACAATGCCCCATGGCGGTTAAAAGCAATTTGAACTTTCTCTATTTCTTGTGCTCGGAATATTTTAAATCGAGTAATATAGTGTATACCGCGACGTCTTGCAAGTTCATATAAGATTACGTTTCCAATGGTATTTCCAATCGCACCAACCACAACCACTAAAGCGAGGTTAAGATCCCCAGTGAAAACAAAAAAGCCAGAAACGATATACAAAATCTGACTGGAAGGGAAGGCGATTGCGCCGTTTGCAATCATTGCGCCGAAGATACCTACATAGCCGAGCGCGATAATAAGTTGTTCTATGGACAATTCACTCATGTGCTCATTTAACCTTAACCACAGTGCACCACTAATGAAAAACCCCGTGCAAGCACGAGATCTTTCATTAGGCTTAGAACCTCTTTACTCCAGCTACTCCAGTATTGCTACCTTTGCTACCTTTGCAATCGTATTTTGGCATTGCTACCTAGTACGCGACTGTGCCCACCCCGCTCTCCGTGAGGAGAACAGAAGACACGATCTTCTGTTCCAAACCTTATACCAGAATACCAAATGGCGAACCAGTGTCAATGTTGATTTTGGCTAGTTATGTACAGGGTTCTATACAGGGTTATCAACAGGGTTATTAACAGTTTTCTTGTAGAGCCTTATGTTACCCACGTGCTTTTTCAAGATATTTTTGATGATATTCTTCAGCACGATAAAATTTTTTTGCATTAAGTATTTTAGTTAATAAAATTTTGCCTGAAATTTTTGCATAAGCTTCAGCACTTAATTTAGCCTCTTCCGCCTGGCCCTCGGAATTAGTAAAAATAAATGAACCGTATTGCTTAGTTTGTGTAACACTAGGGTCATGCAGTTTCCAAAATTTATCCAAAAGCTCTTTATAAGATACTAATGCTGGATCAAACCCTATCTGAACTGTCTCCGTGTGATCTCCCAGATTTTCATAATTTGGATTTTCTGTTGTACCACCACTGTAACCCACAGTTGTTGCGGTTACGCCAGGCATCTTTCTAAAATAATCTTCTGGCTGCCAGAAGCAACCTAAGGCAAATGTTGCAGTTTCGGACTTCATCCCATTAGTAAATTATCCTGTTAATATATAATCCTAATAATATATTCATCCAGATAGTTACCCGCCTGCCATCGCTACAAAGCACAGCTGGTTTGTATTATTGCTTATAAATAATGATTCAACCTTTACGTTCATGATTTCAATGATAGTAGCTATAGCTTTGGTCTGCATGTGCGAGCACGCAGACAGGCGGGCAGGTAGGACACAGACAGGAACTATTCTTTCCACAAATTTAAACTTTTGTAACTGTTTGACTTTCTCCTCATATATTACATCAGTGTCCGTCTGCCTGTACGTGTCCGCACGCAGACAGGTGATTACTATCGGGATTCATTTTGTCATCCTCTCCTCTCACACAATACAACCCTTCTGTAATTTCTAACGGGACAGGTACCTTAAAGTATAGCACCGTGATCACCTGCAACAAAAAAATCCGGTCGTAGCTTTTTAGAGCGTAGAGCCGGATTTTTTTATTGTGTAAACTTTCGTTTATACAACCGATACATTTGTTGCGTGAGGACCTTTGTCGCCTTGCTGTATTTCAAATGTAACTTTATCTCCTTCCTTCAGTGATTCGAACTCAGTACCCTGTAGTTCGTTTGCGTGAAAGAAGAGATCCTTGTCTTCACCCTCTCGTGCGATAAAGCCGTAGCCTTTGTCCATGATTCGGGCGATTGTTCCTTGTTCCATTTTCTACAAATAAAAATAGACTGATAAAATCAAAACACTTTCTGCCAACAAACTCAACCTTTTCCTATTTGTAGCTTATGGTTCTGATGCGGGGATTGTAATATGCTTAACAAAAAAAGTCAACGATATTATTCTTTAAACGAACGCTTAAAATCAACGTATTTCATCTCCTTCCTACCTTCGGGAATCACAGTAACAATCTCAAGATTTCCATTTTTAAAATCAACTTCAACAATTTTCAAACGCACCTTAATATCACCCCTCGTAAGGAAGAAATGCGTCCCTGGTTTGTCACCAAACGCCAGTATTTTTAGATAATTTTTGTATGGATCATCCTTTAGGTAAATAAAACCGTCTTCCTTTTTGAGAATCTTTGTATACGTAGCTTTGCTGTGATCTTGTTCTTTTAGTGAAATGCCTCCAGAAATCCAAAGAGGAATTGTAGAAGCCAGGAGAGAACCCCCTTCGCTTGCTAAAAGATCATGGAGCACGTCATGTGCCAATGGCCATTCTTTGAGAGAAATACGCTTTTGTGCAACAATTGGACCATGATCCATTTCCTCATCCAGAAGCATTATGGTAACACCAACTTCACTATCATCGTTCATAATTGCCCCATGTATTGGGGAGGGGCCACGTAACTTAGGAAGTAGGGAAGGATGAACGTTCAAAGTCCCATGTTTCGGAAGGTCGAAAACCCGCTTTGGCAGAATTTTCCCGTAGGAAGCCACAATAAAAAGATCCCACTTTCCACCAGAGGGAGTAATTGTAAGTTCGTACGGAACATTCTTAAAATTTTCTGGCTGAATACAACGAATTCCTTGTGCTCTGGCCCACTCTTTTGTCATTGGTGGAGTAATAGCCAGTTTCCTTCCACTTGGTTTGTCTGGGGTGGTGACTAAAAGATCCGGAAGAAGTCCTGCTTCCTCAAGCTCTAATAATACGATTATAGAGAGCGGAGACGTGCCAAAGAAAACAAATGTATGTTTTTCTATCATGATTGTGGAGGTACCTCTTTAATCTCGCGAGCAGTGTCGATAAATAGTATTCCATTCAAATGGTCTGTTTCGTGTTGGAAAATTTGAGCAAGAACGCCAGAACCAGTATACGTAAATTTAATTCCATCCTCATCATACGCGGATACTGTAGCTTTCGTTGATCGCATAACTTTTCCATACTTCCATCGAACTGACAGGCAACCCTCTTCCATTTCTTCTTTTTTTTTTGACTTCTTTTTAATAACCGGATTAATAAAGACCCTGCTCTTAAGAGTGCTTTTGGCTTCATCTTTTGATTGGTCATTTTTGACAAACATTTTGCCAGACACAATAAAAATACGAAGCGACACGCTGATTTGTGGCGCAGCAATAGCCACGCCGTCGTCTTCCTTATTTAAGGCCACATTCATGTCCGTAAGAACGCCTTTGATGGAAGCAGTGCCAATTTTGGATATCTTCACTTTTTCGGCAATTTTACGAAGAAACTTACTATTTGCCTGAACAATTTTAATAATATTTTGCATATAAAGCGATTTCATAATGACACGTATACGAAGTCTTATCAAGACATCGTAAATAACAAACAACCCCAATTTGATCGAGATCGGATCTCGATCAAAACTTGAGGAAAATAGGGTCAGGAGCCATTATTTTATAAAATAAACAGCCAATCTTCTGTAATGACCAAACAGCTTGGCACCAGCAAATGTCCGAGGGCTTCCTTGGGTATGAGTGATTGCACAACTTTCTTGTTAAAGCACGCTTTCTGGTTCAACATCTATCATAACGTTTGGAGGCAGGCTCCTTAAAAGCTCAATTAACTTGGTATTTGGCCATGATTTTTTTGAGACACGAATCAGCGCATTTAGTACATAGTCACGCTTTGTGCGCCCAAATGCAGGATAAATCCGAAAGTCATAGTCTTCAAGTTGTTTTTTTATTTCCTCCATTTTTGCAGCAACCCACAAGCGTGTGCCGGAAACACTGACTTTAATTAGTACAGTAAATGGAGGGTAACCAAAACGCTTTCTCTCCTCCAGTTCATCTTTATAAAATTGTTTTGTATAACCATCTAAAGCCTGCTGTATAAGGCTCAACTCCGGTTGTCTTGTCTGCAATAGAAATGTTTTTTTTGCATTAGAGATAAGTGCAAGTAAAAGTGTATATACACGCTCAAAGATTTTTGGATCCGGCACAGACAAAAGAGCGTCAATAGAAACGACAGCCACGAAGTCCACTCTTTCCTCTAAATAGTTTAGGGCCATTTCAGTACCAATGAGAATACCACCCTCAGATTCCATAAAAGATTTCATTTCCTTTTTGATTCGGCTATGGGTTTTTGTGTGGTCGCTACTTATAACAAACACACTAACGTCTCCAACATTTTTTTTAACTTCATCAACTACACGCTCAATTCCAACACCTATTGGCTTTAGCTTCCAACTATTACACGTTCTGCAACGTTCTTTAGCACTCCTGGACTCCCCACAGTTATGGCAGACAAATATATTTTCAGGTGTTCCTTTGTGCAATACGGCTGGAGCCTCACAATTTTGACACAAGACAACCTCACCGCAATCTTCGCATATCGTATTCGATGATACACCGCGAGTAGCAGTAAATAGAAAGACGTGGCCAGAAGCTTCCATCAAAAGTTTTTCAAGCTCAAGGCTCAACACCTTAAACGTCTTACCTTTATATTTCCGCATGTCTACGACTTTTTTCTTTGGAAACTGACTGGGCATATTTGATCTCCGTTTAACTTTTTGATCGTAAGTCAATCCGTACATTGTTTCAATACGCAACGCATCATCACCAATGATTAAGCGCGCGCCTGAGTATTTAGATAGGTATGTAGCAAATACTCTAATATCAACAAATGGTCTAGAGCGCTTTTTGTAGGCTCCGGATGACTCTCTTTCAATTATGATTGTACCAATGTCAGTCCTTGGCAAAGCTAAAAAGTTTCCTGTGCCAACAATAACAACCGCCCTCTTTTCTTGTAACATGGCTTCCATGCGCGACACCAACTCCTTTCTTGGTATAAAACCATGAAAAACAAAAATTCGCTCATTTAGAAAAGCTAACTCGCACCCAATACGCTGGGCTTCTTCTCTTGTTGAAACACATATATAAACTGATTTATTTAACTTAAGCTCTAACTTTATTTGCTTAGCGTATTGTGCTACACGCTCTAATCGCGGAGCTTCAATGATATATGTTGTGCGTGTGCCCTTTTTTAACCTCGGGTTTTTCAGTGCTGGCATAGCGTCTATATTGTCTAGGAACACCTTTGGAATTAAAGCATAAAACACCGCTCCGACCGAAGAAGCTGTATAAATAGCCGTGCTTTCTGCGGCTTTTAGATATGCATCAGACAATACGCTTCTATTTTTTAGCACCACTATCTTTTTGACTGCGTATTTAGCTTTACGAAGTTGGCTACGTGCAAATCTAAGATCCTCAACTTGAATGACAAGAGCAGGCACCACCTTGTTTCTCAAAGGAACGGATACAAGGCTACCTTTCACAACATTCTTTGATGTAAAGTAGGAAAGTCGATTACGAGCAATACCTCTTGCTATCGGGATGACGTGCACGAGGTTCATAAAGAAAAGCGTTTAAAGTGTCATAACGTAGAGTTCTCCTGCGTCAAGAATATATAGAGTCTCTCCTTCCATAACTTTAAAAACAGGTTCAGTGCCTTCGTATAGTGGTTGAATATTTTGAACATTTTTTGAGTCAACATCAACAACGATAAGTTTATTACCTGAAGCTATGAGCAAAACATCAGTCTGATTTAGATAGAAATCTATACTACTTACAGTGTCAGTACCAGAATATACAATAATCTGTTGATCACAAGTGTTGCTCGTACTGCAGAAAATAGACGGAAGATCTTCAAGGTCTCCAAGCCACTCAATCATTACTGCATTGTCTTCTAGCCATATCGCGGTTAAGCCATCTATTGAGGTTTTTTTCGACTGCATTGTCGGTAGTAATTCTAGCTTAATACTAGATATGGAAGTAAGGTATAGTTCGTCATCCTCGGAAACTTTCGTCACCTTTGGACTTTTTGAAATGGTAAATGGATGCAGTACAAGTACTTGCTGCTCGCTCAAATTAATTTTTTTGATCCAAGGCCAATGATCTTCTTTGGCAACCATTATTGTATATGTTCCCGGTTCTATGTTTTTAATAGAAAAACTACCATCTAGGTTTTTCTTACCCCTCCTTTCTTCATCGTTTAAGAATACGACGGCTTCTGGCAAAACATATTGTAGCTCCACTGAGCCAGTGCGCACAAGGAGGAAACCTTCTCCGATTCGAAAACCGCTCGCTCCAAAAAGCCAAACTGTACCGGTTGCTATAAGGAGGATCACGACCGCAAGCCCCCATTTATTTCCGAATGTTTCCATTGCCATTATAGTGTCAAAAAAACACTAGTATGTAAAATCACGTATGATACTTATTTCAGCCCCAATAGAATTAAGCCTCTTTGTCAAATTCTCGTATCCACGATTAATGCTGTAAACGTCGCGCAAAACCGAGGTTCCTTCAGCCGCAAGCATGCATATGAGCAGTATGGTAGCGGGGCGAAGCGCGGGCGGACACACAAGCTCCGTGGCTCTTAATTTGGTTGGTCCTGTAATGTATAGGCGATGCGGGTCAGCAAGAACAGTACTCGCCCCAAGCTTATCTAGCTCTGTATAATAAAGCGCACGCTTATCGTAGACCCAATCGTGAATCAATGTTTGACCTTTTGCGATCGTTGCTATTGCAGCAAAAAATGGAAGATTGTCTATATTTAATCCAGGGTAGGGAAGAGGATGAATTTTTTCTGGAGGTGCGAAAAGATTTGAGCTTTGTGTTTTAATATCAACTAATTTAGTTCTACCATTACGTGAGAGGTAGGGTTTACTCTTACTATATTTAAAGCCCATTTTTTCCAAAGTTAAAAGCTCTATCTCAAGAAACTCTATAGGACATCTTTCAATTATTATAGAACTTTTTGTCATGATTGCTGCTGCCAAAAAAAACATTGCGTCTGTTGGATCCTCGCTTATCTCGTACTCCATATGTTTGTTTATGGTTGAGACCCCCGAAACAACAAGCGTAGAAGTGCCAACACCACCTATTTTTACTCCAAGTTTTTCGAGGAAAAAACATAATTCCTGAACCTGATAGTTTGCTGAGGCGTATTTGATAGTTGTTGTTGTTGGTATAAGACTTGCGGCCATCAGCACGTTTTGAGTTACTGTATCACCGGCTTCGTATAGAATAATTTCCTGGTTCTTTTTAAGTCCCTTATGGCGCACCACAAAATCATTCTGCCTCGTTTCTATAACTACTCCAAGTTTTTCTAGAGCATAGTGGTGAGGTCGAATACTTCGAACCCCCAATTCGCACCCACCGGTGTTTGGTAGAGTGAACGTTTTAAGGCTATGTACTAGAGGTCCAATGAACATAATTATGCTACGTGTCTGCCCAGCAGCTTTTTTGTCCAACTTAGAAAATGTAAATTTCTTTGGCGGAATTATTTCAATATTTCCACGCGAGCGTTTTACACGTACTCCAATACTCTTTAATACTTCGACGATTCGGTTCACTTCCTCAATATTTGGCACATTTTTTAGAACCGTTGTTCCTCTATTTAAAAGAGAAGCCGAAAGAAGACCCATTGCTCCGTTTTTTGATGTATTTACCCGTATTTTACCATGAAGTTTTTCCCCACCTTTGATTTTCAGGTTCATTTTTCCTGAAGAAACACTCAAAATCTCCGCTTTTAAAGCACGACCAATACGGGCGAGCATTTCTGTAGTCAAATTCTGTTCACCTTTTTCCATGCGTGCTACGGCGGATTGAGTTGTCATGATTTTTTTCGCTAGTACTTTTTGAGTCATCTCTTTATCCTCGCGAATCTTTGCAATAATAGGGCCTATGTGTTCCAATCGATTTTTCATTAATGAAGTATAGCATATATGCTATATAGTGGACGGATTCGCATCATTGCAACATGCGGTTTATACGATACTATATAGGGATTGAAAATATGAACCATTCACGCTGATAATTATGGTTACATATATACACGATTTTCTTTGCTCAAAGCATAGTCTCAAACATGGCATTATTTAGTAAAAAACTCGGAATTGATCTTGGTACTACATACATACTCGTATATCTTCCAGGTCGAGGGGTTGTCTTGAATGAACCTTCTGTTGTGGCAGTCTCTGAAGAGGAAAATACAATACTTGCAATTGGTACCGAAGCAAAAGAGATGATCGGACGCACTCCTGAAACAATTGTGGCTTATCGACCAATGCGTGACGGTGTGATTGCTGATTATCGTATGACGGAGATAATGCTTCGTCATTACATAAAGAAGGTTCTGGGAAAATGGAATATTTTTAAACCAGATGTGATGGTGTCTGTCCCCGCTGGTGTTACCTCAACAGAAAAGCGTGCGGTTATTGAAGCTACCATAAAAGCAGGAGCCAAGAATGCATACGTCATCAAAGAACCGATTCTCGCGGCTATTGGAGCAGGCATCCCCATTCAGGAAGCACACGGACACATGATAGTTGACATTGGGGGTGGAACTATTGATGTTGCGGTCATATCACTTGGAGGCATTGTTGTGTCAACAAGTGTGAAATGTGCAGGCAACAGAATTGATCAGGCAATTATCGATTATGTGAAAAAAACGCACAATCTTGCGATTGGCGATAAAACGGCAGAAGAAGTAAAAATACAAATCGGTGCCGCGGTGCCTATTGAAGAGGAGCTCTCAATGCTTATTAAGGGGCGTGATTATATAACAGGATTACCACGCACAACAGAGATTAAAACAAACGAGATTGTTCGGGCTATCAATAGAGAACTTCGAGAAATGATTAAAGCAATCCGTAGCGTACTACAGGAAACACCTCCAGAACTTTCTGCAGACATTATTGACCGCGGTATTATCATGACGGGTGGTTTGTCACAGCTTCGCCACCTACCAGAGCTTGTATTTAGACGAACCGGAGTGAAAGCCATTCTTTCAAAAGACGCGCAGAGCTGTGTTGCAAAAGGAACTGGTGTAGCACTCAATCATTTGGATCTATACAAAAAGAGTATTATTGCGAAAAGATAAAAAATAAGGTCTGCAGCCCCTGTTTAAGCGAGCCACAGACCGCTGCCGGCGAGAACCACGACACGGTACGCCAAACAGCAGGAAAATGTTATTATAAGGAAAATAATTGTCAATGTCTTTCTACACCCATATCTGTTATAGCTTAAAAAGGCTATATTTTAAGGCACAAATAACTACTACATGCTGAAAAGAATTAGTGATACGTACAAAAGGACAGGATTTCTTCATCACGCCTATCTCATTGACGAGACACTAACGAGTGACCTGCTTTCTTTTATTGAGAGAGATCTTCTCGTCTCACTAAAAGGAAATCCTGATTTCTCGCACATTATCACTGAAACTTTTGGCATAAACGACAGCAGGATACTTAAAGAAAACAGTTCTAGAAAAGCAATTGGCGAAAAACAGATTACCGTAATCACTTTTCGATCAATGACACACGAGGCGCAGAACGCGCTCCTAAAACTCTTTGAAGAACCGACACTAAACACACATTTTTTTCTCGTCACAAAAACACCAGAAACAATACTCCCAACACTTTTTTCCAGGCTCTTTGTAATAAGCCAAAAGACAAAGAAAACACTCTGCATCCAAGGAGATAAATTTTTGAGAATGAAAGGGCCAGAACGCCTACGTTACTTACAACCTATTATTGAAGCAAAAAATAAAGACGAAGCCCTCACATTTTTGGATGAATTCGAACTATCTTTACGTCATGAGCTTCTTAAAAAGCCATCAAAGGAAAGATTACATTTATTAAGAGAGCTCGCTGTTTGTAAGGGGTACTTATTTGATCGAGGGTCTCTTATGAAGATGATTTTGGAACATATCGCGCTTACGGCTTAATTTTCTGTTAAGATAGCAATACCTGTCCCATTAGGAGTTACGATTAGTCCGCAAAACAGGTATGTGTGACCAAACGGAACAAACATAATCTAATGAAATATTTTAAAGGAACAACTCTATAATGGGATGACATACGATTTTTCACATCTGAATAAAAAAGTGGATGATATAAAGGAGTGGCTTAAAAAAGAATATTTTAATATTCGTATCGGAAGAGCAACACCACAAGTTTTAGACTCACTACGTGTCGATTCATATGGAATATCTGTTCCAATAAGCCAAGTTGCCAGTGTATCAACCGAAGACGCCAGAACCTTACGAGTCGTTCCGTACGACCCAACACAATCTAAAGCACTTGAGAAAGCAATTGTCTCCTCAAACCTTGGTCTGTCAGTCTCTTTAGACGATAAAGGTGTTAGGGTCTTTTTTCCTGAGCTTACAAGTGAAAACAGAACAGCACTCGCAAAAGTAATAAAAAACAAATGCGAGCAGGCTCACGTGTCACTCCGCGCAGAGCGTGATGCTGTTTGGAATGATATTCAAAGCCAAGAGAAAGATGGTGAAATAAGCGAAGACGACAAGTTTCGATATAAGGAGGAAATGGAGAAGATTGTGACAACAGGCAACAATCTTCTTGACTCGCATCTTGCAAAGAAAGAACAGGAGATCCTAAACACGTAAATATGTCAGTCATTATTTTCCTTGTCATACTCGTGATTTTAATACTTGTTCATGAATTTGGGCATTTTATTGTTGCCAAAAAAAACGGTATTCGGGTAGATGAGTTTGGCATTGGTTTTCCACCAAAAATTTTAACGTTAGGAAGGAAAAATGGGACAGAATATACGCTAAACTGGATTCCGCTCGGTGGATTTGTAAAAATTTTTGGTGAGAATCCAAATGAAGAATCAATATCGGGACCTGATAGCGAGAGGAGTTTTGTAAACAAACCAAAGATTATTCAGGCCTTAGTGTTGGTTGCTGGTGTAGTCTTTAATCTGATTTTTGCTTGGTTTATATTTGCCGTTATATTTTTGATTGGAGTAACAACCGTAGTTTCCGATACTGATCTCAAGTACAGCAAAAACGTTGAGGTAGTAATTATGGAGACATTAGAAGGCTCTCCGGGAGCTATAGCAGGAATTTTATCGGACGACCGCATAATTTCACTTGATGGAAATAAAATCGATCCTCTGAATGGCATAGATAAAATTGTTACGTACATTGTAGGGGGTAGCGGTGACATAGAGCTTGTTCTTATGCGCGCAGACGAGGAGGTAACCTTGCGAATTATGCCTGAATTAGGCCTGATTAGCGGTGACCCGGATCGTAGAGCCATTGGCATATCAATGGCCCTCATTGGAGATCTTAAATACCCTGTACACATTGCACTGTGGGAAGGAGGAAAAATAACGTATCAAATTACTAAAACCGTAGCTGTAGCCATCGGTGCTCTCATAGTAGGCGCATTTACATTGTCTGCAGATCTTTCGGATATTGCTGGGCCAATTGGCATTGTAAGCGTCGTGGGGGATGCAGCAGAACTTGGTATAGTCTCCCTCCTATTCTTTACAGCAATCATTTCAATAAATCTAGCAGTTATAAATATTCTTCCAATTCCAGCACTTGATGGGGGACGTTTATTGTTTCTACTTATAGAAGTTGTAAAAGGTTCACCACTTCAACCAAATGTAATAAATTCACTTCACAACATCTTTTTCATACTCTTAATACTTCTCATTTTACTCATTTCCTACAACGATATTTTAAGAATTATTGGAGGGTAGATAATTTGACTACTCTCCAAACATACTCTATAATGGCGTCTACTAAACATAGACACGGAAATTATGTCACAAGATAAATTAATAAAACTAGCTTGTAGTAAATGTAATCGGATTAACTACTGGACCAGAAAAAATCGTAAACAGGTTACGCGTAAAATCGAGCTCAAGAAGTATTGTAAGTGGGACAGAAAGCACTTACTTCATACGGAAGTCAAAAAATAAGCCACTTAGAGTTTGTGGTATGATTTGTAAAAGTCTCCCACAATGGTCAAAAAATCTCTCTCAGAGATTTTTGGGTCCATAGTTTAGTTGGTAAAACAGTGGTCTCCAAAACCACCGTCCCAGGTTCAAGTCCTGGTGGACCCGCAGTAACAAAAAAGCCATGTTTTTCATGGCCTTTTTTGTAACCACGCGTTAGCCCACGAGGGTTCGAAAGAAGTACCCACTACGCTCGATCGCAGCTGGCGTGTTGAGTTTAGTTTAAAAAATTGTTGATTTCTTTTTCAATTTCCTCGATATTATCAATCTCAAACCACAGTATATCTTTGTTTCTCTTAAACCACGTTTTTTGTCGCTTCACGTACTTCCACAACTCGCCAATAATCCTCTCTCTCATATCAACTTCAGATATATCATCATTTAAAAACTCCAAACCAACTCTATACTCAAGTCCAAATTCATTGATCCGCTCATCTGAAATTCCGTTGTTTCGTAGTAACATTATTTCATTTATCAGACCTTTTTCCATAGTTTCTCCAAACCTCTCCTCAATTTTTTCTTTTAGTTTATGATCACTGGTTTTGATGCCTATTATAAGCGTGTCGTATACACCCTCTCTTACACCAATCTCCGGGACGCTCCCTAGCTTTTCTATTATTTCAAGCGCACGAATAAGACGTCTTTTATTGTGTGGATCTATAGTCTTCGCCCTCTCTGGATCCTTTTCCTCTAATACGGTGAACAGCTCATCCTTTGACTTATGTTCTAGCTCTTTACGCAAACTCTTGTTTGGTAGCACTTCCGGAAAATCTATTTTGTACAAAAGAGCATCTATATAAAATCCTGAGCCACCGGTCACTATTGGAAGTTTGCTGTGCGAAGCAATTTCACGAATAGCATCTTTAGCATGTTTCTTAAAATCACGAACCGTAAAAGTATCAGATGGATCACACACATCTATTAAGTGATGGGGGATACCCTGCATTTCTTTATTTGATGCTTTTTCTGTTCCAATGTTGAGACCTTTATACACCTGCCTTGAATCAGCGGAAATGATCTCCCCATTAAATTTTTTCGCCAAACTTATAGAAAGTCTTGTTTTTCCAGAAGCTGTTGGACCTACGACTACCAAAATCTTTTGTTTTTTATTACTCATAATAATATGTGATACAATGCCACCATATAACTATAAACTCAAAAGTAAATATGACACAAGAACCAAAAACCCCCACCCGAGTACCTAATGTAACATTGAAAACTCGTGTCCGCGACGAATCGGTGCCAGGCGATAACCCATTTCGTTGGGAGGATGTTATGACAGAGGATTTATTTAGAGGAAAAAAGATTGTTGTATTTTCTTTACCCGGTGCGTTTACGCCAACGTGTAGTTCAACACATTTACCTGGGTATGAAAAAAAATATGATGAGCTAATAGCTCTTGGAGTTGACGAAGTATATTGTATTTCTGTAAACGATGCTTTTGTAATGTACCAGTGGGGTAAAGACCAGAACATTAAAAATGTTAAGTTGCTTCCAGACGGCTCAGGAAATTTCGCTCGGGCAATGGACATGGCTGTTAAAAAGGATGATCTTGGATTTGGTGAGAGAAGTTGGCGTTACAGCATGTTTGTAGACGATGGAAAAATAGAAAAAATATTTATCGAACCAGGTTTCCAAAATGATTGCCCAACCGATCCGTTTGAGATAAGCGATGTTGATACAATGCTGGATTACTTAAGAAATAAGTAATATAAAAAACACAGCCAAGTACATTTTGTACTCAGCTGTTATTTTTGTTTGCGAGGAGGGAGTTGGTCACAAATCACTAAGTATTTTGCTCCAAACATTCGCAAAATACTAAGCGTTCTTAACCACGACTCGGCGACAAGTCCTCGCTTCGCTCGTCTTGTGTACCGTCTCCGCCTTTCAACTCCATCCCCAACGGTAAAACACGAAGACCCCAGTGCTCTTGCACCAGGGCCTAGTGTTTTATGTGCCGCGGGAGGGGGTCGAACCCTCATGGATTGCTCCACACGATTTTGAGTCGTGCGCGTATACCAATTCCGCCACCGCGGCATACATTCGATTCTATTCCACTCTAAACTAAGTATTTAATTTAGCAATGCCGCTTTGCGCGTATACCATCAGATTCTCCTGGCCACTCGCCCAATATGTGAACCGGATCCTATAACTCTACGACAAAGCCACCCTTTTTTCAATTTGAGTCGACTTTTTTTCGTGATATAATTACTACATTAAAGTAAAAATGTCATCTATAAAAGGAGATTCAGTTTTTTGGGTGGAAGTTGACCGCATCAAACCCAATCCATTTCAACCACGGCGTCAGTTCAGCGAGCACAAACTTGCTGATCTTGCCGATTCTATACGAGAGTACGGTATTTTACAACCGCTAGTTGCCACTCGCAAAGAGACTATTAAAGAAGACGGTGGGTTGTTTGTTGAATACGAACTTATTGCTGGTGAGCGGCGTCTTAGAGCGTCAAAAATAGCCGGACTCGAGCGTGTTCCTCTGATTATTCGTACAGGAGACGACAGCGATCAGATGAAGCTCGAACTTGCGATTATCGAGAACATTCAACGTGAGGATTTAAACCCAATTGATCGCGCACACGCGTTTGCGCAACTTGTTATAAAATTTAAATTTAAACACACTCAAATTGCAAAGAAAATAGGAAAAAGTCGTGAGTATGTCACAAATAGCCTGCGGCTACTGACTCTTCCGGAGCACATGCAACAAGCGCTTGCAAACGGTGAGATTACAGAAGGCCACTCGCGTCCAATCATGATGCTTTCAGATAGGCCGGAGGAACAGGAGACGCTCTTTAAGGAAATTCAGTATAAAAAACTAACGGTACGCGAAGCTGAAGCTATTGCCAGACGAATTGCCAGAGATCGTGTACGAAAGAAAAGCCGGTTATTCTCTCCAGAAATTATTGAACTTGAGCAGAAACTTACGGAAAGTCTTGGTACGCGTGTACAGATAGAGAGCAGGGAAGTTGGAGGAAAAATCGTTATTGACTATTTCTCGGAGGACGATCTGAGAAACCTGTTAACTATATTGCGTTCTGGGGACACCCAGGTTCTATCAAGAGCGCCTGAACCCGAGAAGATAAATGATGGCGAAGATACACTTAACGAAAGCTCTTCAACAGAAGAAAGAGATGCCCACACAGAAGATAAACAAGAAGATGACACTAAGAGCACGGAGACCCCGGATGATTTGTATTCCATACGCAACTTCTCCGTTTAGGATTTCTTTTTCTGCAAAACAGTACGAATATGACGACGTGCAAGCGTTGTTTTTGCAAAGCCCATCCACTTTTGAGTCGGATGGCTACTATCCTTTGTAAGAATTTCAACTATGTCACCATTTTCCAATTCTGCATCGAGCGCGGTAAGCTTACCATTCACTTTTGCACCCGAAATATGATTTCCTATATAAGAGTGAATAGCGTATGCAAAATCAATAGGGCTCGAACCAGTGGGTAGGTCAACTGTGTCACCCTTTGGCGTGAAGACAAATATTCGATAGTCGAAAAAATCGGCTTTTAAAATTTTAATAAATTCTTGTGGCTCTAAAGACGCACCCTGTTGTTCACGAGCAAGTTCTTTAATCCAACGTGGGGATTTCACGTCTTCTTGCTTAGGCGTTGTCTTAAAAAAACCATCGACATTTACATTAGTCGGCATCATTACATTTGGGAGTAGTTGGCGAAGCCAATCAAAATTTTGGTTAAAGATTCCTTTCGTATCTCCAGGTTTATAAGTGAAATGTGATGCGATACCAAACTCGGCTTGTTTATGCATTTCCGCTGTTCTGATTTGTATTTCAGCAATACTTCCATCTCCTGCAAAAACAGTTGTATGTAAACTTTGGTAACCGTTTGGTTTGGGGAGTGCAATATAGTCTTTTATGCGGCCTGTGAGTGGCCTGTAGATACCGTGTATGATACCGAGCGCACTATAACAGTCACTAACCGTTGAAACGATAATGCGAAGCGCAGCAACGTCATAAACTTTTTCAATGTCTTTATCCTTTCGCTGCAATTTTTTGTAAAGGCTAAACAGCCCCTTAATTCTGCAGTAAGTTTCAATAATTTCCAGATTTTCCTTTGCAAATGCTTTCCGAATCGATTTGCGAAGTTTATCAAGACGCTTGTTTGTTTCCGCCGCCCGCTGCTTGAGAATCTCCTTTACTTCAGCATACTCTTTAGGATAAATATACATAAAAGAAAGATCTTCTAATTCACGATTAATACGGCGTACGCCAAGACGATAGGCAAGAGGAACATATATTTCGAGTGTCTCAAGAGCAATACGTTTCTGCTTTACTTTTGGCTGCGCATCAAGAGTTCTCATGTTGTGCAGTCTATCTGCAAGTTTTATGAGAAGCACTCTGACATCTTGAGAAGTCGCAACAAATAATTTTTGCAGGCTTCCAACATGTCGCTCTACACCCCGGTACTTCAAATGACCAAGCTTGGTGACACCTTGAACAAGAAAAAGTACTTCTTCTCCGAACTCTTTTTTTAATGTATTTTCATCAGCTCTTCCGTCCTCAATCACATCATGAAGGAGCCCTGCGGAAATAGCTCGCGGGCCGAGACCAAGTTCGGCAAGTGTTCCGGCTGTGGACTGAAGATGTATCATGTAAGTTTCGCCGGAAAGCCTGTCGTCTTCTTGGTGAGCATTTTCTGCAAACGCATATGCCTTTTTAATAAGCTCGACACCTTCTTGTGACGGGACGCTGGGCATAAGTGAAATAATGTCCTTGACATTGAGCATAATGATCATTATACTTTTCACTGGTAAATATGCAACGAGGTGCTAATTATGGTAACGGACCACACGCCTGCTTTTTTGGATGACTGCGACGTCAATCGCTGTCCTGGATGTACAGAGCGTTTTTCAGAGTTAGAACCCGGACACAACATGTTCACATGTGTGTATGATGTAGCTGTCCGACATGTCCAGAAGTACGGAGGTGGCCGTGGAGTTGACGCAATGAGACAGCGCTCGCATGATCTGCAGAAAGAAGTAGGCTTTGGGTCATAGCCAACGGCTCTTCACGGCACAACACAATAGAGACGCCACTTAGTGGCGCCTTTTTATTTGTTCTTGTTTAATTTATGCGAGTTATGGTTGGGACACATCTTGTCATTGTATCGCTGTTATATTAGTAAAGAATATAACGAGAGTGTTGTTTTTGTATAAAATCGCGCATTATAGAATTCCATGTAAAGGTGTCTCGTAGCTTCAATCCTTGTGTTCTTATATTTTTATACAAGTTTGGATTTTTATGAATATCTAAAATTGTCTTTACGCAGGCAATTGGTTCTCTAGGGGTTATGATACCAGTATCATTATGTATGATGAATTCACCGAATGCAGGTACGTCATCAAATACAACTGTCGGTAATCCACTTACTACACTTTCTAGCGCTGATTTTCCAAATGTTTCTGATATAGAAGGATAGATTGCATAGTCACACGATGACATGATACGCACTAGCTCTGTGCGATTAACAACACCATGTGCAGTAAAGTGATTAGTAAGACCACTATCTTTTACAGCACCCCAAAACTTTTTTGTGTATGCATTATAAACCGGGTTGTGGCTATGTCCGTTGTTGCCGGTTAGGTGTACATGTACATGTAGGTTGTGACGTAGTAGCTCTACAACGAGTGGTATGAGGAAAAGATGATCTTTTTGTGGGCGGATACCATTTGCTGAAAAAAGTGTAATAATGTTTGTATTTGTGACACAGTGCTTTTGAGGTGGGAAATCATTGTCCGAAAATCCTCTGTGTACCTTGAAGAGTTTGTGCTTAGGTACACTAAACCTTTTTTGTATGTTACAAATTTCATCTTCTGAAGGGCTGCATATGTGTTTAATACAATCAAATACAGATTGTTCTGCCTCAATGTATTCTTTTGGTACTTCCGAAAATTTTTCATAATGAACACTGGTCATCATAGGGAAGACCACAGTATTATCCACATCAGTTAATCGTTCTTGTATAACAGCAAATGCATTTGCCATATGCAGTATATATACAGCATTGTACGAATATAGTTTTCTGTCTGCAAAAAATTTTGCTATGTAACTCGATTTCTCTATTCGCGCACAGAAGTAGTCCTCTGTTATATCTACATCATTGCGCGTACATTGATCCACTGGAAAATAGATTACCCGTACGATTTCATTGTCCCATATATTGCTACCAGTACTACTTTTTTGCTGAGAATCTCTTTCTTTGTTATAAATAGCGCCTTTTACACCAGACGGTATATATACATCTATATATGCGCCGCACTTGGTGAGTGTTTCTACTAGGTACTCTAAATATACCGATCCGCCGTCTGTATCATGTTTCATTGCTGGGTCTCGTCCTGCAAGTATGGCGATGCGCTGATGTTGTAGTAAATAGTTGTTCATATGTGTTAAATATAGCATACCAAGAGTGTGTGTTCGGTAATGTAATATTAGATTTAATATATTGATAACACGGCTCAAGTTTAGTCATAATCGCATGTGTAGTTGCAACGGTGTTTTGTTGTGATACAAGCACGGCATGTGGATATTTTTTTAAAACTTCGGGTATTCCACCCACTAATGACGCCACTATTGGCAGGTTGGTGGCAATTGCTTCACAGAAACTTCTCCCCATAGTCTCAGTGCGGATATATGATTCCTCTTTAATGATTACTAATTCTTCGATTGGTGTTAGGGCATATATATCAGATGCTTTGTAATACTTATGAATGTCTTGCATAGGTATTTCACCGACTAGTGTTACTGAGTCTTGTAGCCCATTTTGGTCAATTAGTGTTTGTATTCGTTGTTTTTCTGGCCCATCACCCACAATAATATAGTGTATATTGCGTGCGGCAAGTTTTGCGATCGCACATATTAGATACGGCAACCCCTTGAAGGACACCATTCTGCACACACTTAGTATTATCGTTTTGTCGAGTGGTAATTGCATATTTAACCGCAATATTCTTTGTTGGTCTTTTGTTATAGGATGAAATATTTTTGTATCAACACCGCCAACAATTGTATACATCAATGCGTCGCATATACCCAGTATCTTAAAACGACTGCGTGTATATTCGCTGTTAATAATAAGTGTGTCTAAATGTGCATTAAGTGTTGAGACGACAAACTTCTGTCTTTCAGCGAGAGTGTTTCCGCCTGCGGGAACACGCGATTGCATGATATCGTTACCACCAGATCGTTGTATGTACACTGTGTCAGGAAATGTTTTTTTTAGTACTGCAAGTGTTTCTATCCAGTAGAGACTATTAAAAAAGAATACACCATGATCACTAATACCTACTTTCCTGAGAGCGGTTATTAAACCATTTGGGTTGTGTATGATACTTTTTGGTAATACCAGAATTCCGTCCTTATTATTCTGTACATCATGCGGACTGTTGGAGAATGCAATAACGTGTTGTATACGAATACGAGAGTGGTTTTTGAAGTGCTGCATAAATGCGTGTGCGTGCATTTCCATACCACCACTAGGTATGGGGTAGTTATCAATAAAGAGTATTACGTTAATTATGTTATGTTTTTCCCAAATCATACTGTGTATCCAAGACACATTTATATCACATATGAGTATAAGATGATCAGCATGTTAATATACATGTATGTATACGTCAAAGCATAAGTATAAACACGTGTATCTTATGAGGCATGGCGAGACATTCAGTAACATTCG
Source organism: Patescibacteria group bacterium (assembly GCA_022574205.1). Classification (GTDB taxonomy): domain Bacteria; phylum Patescibacteriota; class Minisyncoccia; order Phycocordibacterales; family JACZSL01; genus JACZSL01. Next base: position 53,192 of record JACZSL010000001.1, on the reverse strand, counting down.
TAATGCAGAACCAAGTACAAGTGAATCATTAAGTATAAATGGTGTGCGGCAGGTTCAGCAGGCAGCACGGGCTTTTGTTGGTATAGAAAAAATAGATTGTATTATGTCTAGCGCGCTGGTACGATCAATAGAAACCGCTACAATTATAGGGGAAATATGTGGAGTAAAAAATGTTCCAAATACCATGTTTAATGAGCGTGAACTTAGTCCATTAGAGTCCTATAGTGTATTTAAGCGGCGCGCACACGACGCACTTCGTTTTATAGCAGTGATCAATTCCCAGTGCATACTTGTGTGTAGTCATGCCGCATTTATTAAACAAATGCTTTGGATTGCCCTACATGGTACTAGTCCAAACGAGGAGGTATTTAAACACTTTAACACAATTTATGGTCTGCAAAACACAGGTGTCATACATTTGTGTTTTCATAACAACTGGATTGATGTTTTACAATATAAGAATGTGCTTTTTACTAAAGACTTCTTATAGAATATGTAAAACATATAATTTATTTACTCAAATTATTGTAAAGATATAAATATTTACTTTTCACCTTGTTTAAAATTATAAGATTTGACGCGTTATTTTTAGATTTTCAAAAAGTTGTAGACAAAATTTGACTATTCGCACGTTTAGGAGAAAATAATGGAAGAAAGAGGTTTAAACAGATTTAGTTCGTTCATTGACAACAATAATTGCTTCAAGCAGAGGCATAGATAATGCATGTTGCTTCGCAAACTTCAAGAAACCTTTTGTATCTTTTGGTAAACAACTGCCACAAAACGCACCCATATCTTTAGTTCCATATATAGGGTTCCATGACGCCTCGGAGCTTTCTACGACTAGGGGAAATACGGTATCGGCATCAATACCGAGTACGTTACACACATATCTATGTTCATTAAAGAATGAAATTTTACACGCATTATAAAGATTATGGATGTACTTATGTTGTTCGGCTTCTCTAATACCAATAACTGCTATGTTGTCGGTAATTGTTATATAGAGTTCAGTGAGGCGCTTAGTTGCCTTTGTGTCTTCTGAGCCAATAATTACAACGTGTGGATTAAGAAAATCGTCCTCCGCATATCGCTCACGTAGGTATTCAGGATTTACACATACACCAAAGTTTTGTCCACATTTTTTACCACTGTACTTTTCAAGTAATCTTATTGCAGAGTGTGTTGTGCCAATTGGAGCAGTGCTTCGTAAAACGATTATTGGATAATCAGTTTCAGTAGTCGCAAGGTATTCAGCTACACTGCAAAGGGTGTTCTCGAGTGCCGACAAGTCAACACCTTTATAGGTGGTTGGTATTGGCAAGCACATGAATATGATATTTGGATTGTGTTGAGGCAATTCATTAATGCTACTAGTAGTGTGTCCATTGCGGGTAAGTCTAGCAAGCGTGTCTGGATTATTATCTATGAATATTACGATATTTCCAAGTGATGCAAATCCAGTTCCTGTTGCACCACCAATCACGCCACTGCCAATAATTGCTATAGTGTATACAATTTTCATAATTTGCCTAATTGTATATGTATATGCTTTTACCACAAGTACCTTTCCTGAATTTACAACTGATGATTACAAAGAACTTAAAATCTAGTTTAGAAAATAATCTAAACTTATGAATTTGAGAAAAATATTATAAGAGATAATAACAAACGAAGACTACAACATTATTTTGCACTTTTTTCTTTACTACTTTATCTAACTTATGCGGGTTATGGTTCGGACACGTTTTGTCACTACAACGTTCAGGAATAGTTTTTGGTCACAAGCAACTCAAGTATATTGCTCCAAGTGCTCGCAATCTACTAAGTGCTCGTCGACCCCGGCTCGCGGTTTCGCTAGTCGCGAAACATCGCTCCGCCCCACAAAAACAATAATGCATGCAACGTAGGTTGCATGCATTTATTCTACCTTTGTGAGTTTATGAGGATTATGATTAGGGCATGTTTTATCGCTACAGCGCTCCGGTATTGTTTTTGTGCCTTCCATCATGAGAGCATTACACACCCCCTTATCTTCACGATCATATTCGCACACAGCACCAGTTGGCTTTGCTTTTATAGCATACTTACATTTAGGATAACTCGAACAACTATAGAAAACACCAAAGCGACCTCGTCGCTCAATCATCTCACCTGCCTGCCGCGCTTCACTTGGCGCAGGCAGGCCGACTTTACACACTGGACACTTAATTCCGGTTGAGGCGCGTTTGACTGCCTCCTCGCTTTGTTTTACGTACCGGCATTTCGGGTACTTATCACATGCAACAAAACGTCCAAATCTACCGTCACGTTCCATAAGCTTACCCTTTGTGCAGTCAGGGCAACTTTCCCCAGTCTCTTTGGGGCCCTCGAGCGCAACACCCTCAACCGTTCGTGCGCCAGTACAGTCGGGGAATTTTGAACAGCTCATAAACTTCCCGGATCTACTCAATTTGTAAATCATAGAACTTTTACAAGTTGGACAAACAAATTCTTTTGGCGCATCACCAAGATTAGTGATTTTCTCAACGTTCTCTTTATTCTTCACCTCTGCTAGGAATGGCTTATAAAAATCAGCTAGTGTATCAACATACTTTCGTTTTCCCGCAGCAATCTCGTCCAGCTCACTTTCCATCTTTGAAGTAAACGAATCACTTATATAGTTTTCAAAATATTTTTCGAGAAAACTACTAACAGCATCCCCTGTGTCAGTTGGAAAGAGCGTCTTTCCACGTTTCTCGACATACCCTCGATCAACAAGTGTCTTCATTGTGCTAGCGTACGTACTTGGGCGTCCTATACCACGCTTTTCCAATTCTTTAACAAGTCCGGCCTCGCTATAGCGAGGAAGCGGTTGAGTTTGCTTCGCGAGAGAGTCGAGGTTCTTTAACTCAAGAATTTCACCTGCTTTTACTTTAGGAAGTTCAACATCTTCACTGCGCGCTAACACATCAGCCTTTAGCCAACCGGAAAACTTAACTCGAGAACCACTAATAGAAAAATCAGGAATGTCGGTACTCTTCACCTCCACAACAATTTTTGTTTTTACAATAGTTGCAGAAGACATTTGGCTAGCCGTTGTTCGTGCCCAGATTAAGTCGTATAATTTTTTCTGATCAGGAGAGGTACCGGCTGAAACTATAGCGGCATTTGTAGGCCTGATAGCCTCGTGTGCTTCCTGTGCTGACTTGCTCTTTCCGGAATATACACGAGACTCCAAGTACTCCTTGCCGTACTTTTTTAAAATAACCTCAGAGATTTGAGTCTTTGCAGTGGCACTTAAAATAGTACTGTCAGTACGCATATATGTAATATGCCCAGCCTCATACAGCCTCTGGGCAATACGCATGGTGTTCGAGGGAGAGTAGCCCAGTCTGGAACTTGCGACCTGCTGAAGTGTCGAAGTAATAAATGGAGCTCTCGGTGCACGTTTCACCTCACTTTCTTTCGTGTTTTTTATTAGCCAATCTGCTTGTTTACCAATTTTAAGAATATATTCCATCCTTTTTTCATCGCGCGGCTCTTCTTTACAAACAAGTTCAAACGACACCCCTCTCCTATTTTCTACAAGCGCTGTGACAACCCAAAAGTCTTCTGGAATAAATTTACGTATTTCACGTTCACGCTCCATAATGATTCGAAGTGCGGGACTCTGCACACGACCGGCGCTTAACCCATATCGAAGTTTTTTCCAAATCAATCCTGACAGCTCATATCCGACAATTCGATCGAGTACACGTCTTGCTTCTTGCGCTTCTCGTAGGGAGTCGTCAATTTCTCTAGGATTCTCCATAGCATTTCTTACTGCATCTTTTGTGATTTCGTTGAAGACAATGCGTTTTGGATTCTTTAAACCAAGTACCTCTTTAAGGTGCCACGCAATCGCCTCACCTTCGCGGTCATGGTCAGTAGCAAGCACAACTTCCTCGGCCTCCCTCGATAGGCTTTTTAGTGTTTTTATTATTTTTTCCTTTCCTTTAGATATTTCATAATGCGGAATAAAACCACCATCTATGTCGATGGCTTTTTTATTACTTTTTGGGAGATCACGAATATGGCCAATGCTTGCCTCAACGCGATATTCGCTACCCAAATATTTTTCAATTGTCTTCGCCTTCGCTGGCGACTCAACGATTAACAACTTCATCCAATTAGAAAATTATCCTTTTAAAATATACCACAACACAGTGTGTCCCGTTTTTTTGCATTTATAACAAATTAATATATCCGTACTTTCTAACCCCATAGTAGAGCAAGCTCACAACAGGGCAGGCGCGACAAGTATTGATATATACTAGTAACTCAAAAACATTATTTTGTCAAATTTTAATCTTAAAGTATATGTATTTCTCCAAGTCGTTCAGCAATTAAACCTTTAATTTCCATTGCTGTTAAGAGGACATTGACTTCACGTGCTGGCATGCCGAGTATTTTAACAAGCACGTCTCTCTCCAAGGGGTGATACAATGCATCTATCACCTTCCTCTCATCTTCGGAAAGGAGAGAGCGCTTCAAACTACTACTCTTTTTAAGATCAATATGGAGTGCCTCCAGTATATCCTCGCTTTTTTCTATCAATGTTGCCCCAAGACGAAGCAACATGTGTGGACCACGGGAAGTCTTAGAATAAATTGGATGCGGAACTGTAAGCACGTCTCTATTATAGTCCGTAGCAAGCCTTGCCGTAATGAGAGTCCCTGACTTTAGAGTCGCTTCAATGACAAGAGTTGCGTGCGATATCCCTGCCATTATCCTGTTTCTTTGTGGAAATGTGAATGGCGCGGCCGGTGTGTTTGGTTCAAATTCAGAGAGAAGCGTTCCGCCTCTTTCAACAATTTGCCTTGCTAATGCTCTATGAGAAGCAGGGTAGAGTACACTCGGATCAAGCCCGGAGCCAGGTATTGCAAGCGTATCTAGCCTCGCCGAAATGGCAGCGCGATGCGCGATGCTATCCATACCGATTGCAAGTCCGGAAACAATCGTCACGTTATAACCAGATAAACCAGAGATCAATCTCTCACACACATCCTTACCATATGGGGAATAGTGCCTCGACCCGACTACACAAAGAAGCTTCGATTTGCTTGAGGGAACAGGCCCCTCTATGAAAAGCCTCTCGGGTGGGTCGGGGATTTGCCTCAAAAGCTCAGGAAAATCACTTTCCTTAAGTTGTCGTATGCCGCCTTTCATTATGGTATTGTAGTATTGTAACACTAAGACAGGCCATCAAAAGAAATTATGCTTGACATCACATTTATTCGGGATAATAGCAAACTTGTAAAAGAAGGAGCGAGGAAAAAACATATTGAAATCGACATCGATCGTTTGCTTTTTGTCGATGTAGAACGTAGGAAGTTACTAGCGAGTGTGGAGGAGAAACGCGCGGAGCAGAATAACGCTACAGCCCGTGTGTCGGAGGGCATAAGTGACAATGAGAAGACCGAACTCATCGCTCGCATGAAGGAGATTAAAGATAATTTACAAAAAAGCGAAAAAAAGTTGAAGAAAGTGATGGATGAGTGGCAATCTATAATGCTCAAAGTGCCAAACATGCCAAGCATGTCAGTTCCGGAAGGAGACGGTGAGGACGACAACGTTGAGCTTAAAACGTGGGGCACATCGCCAAGATTTGACTTCGAACCAAAAAATCATATTGAACTTATGGAAATGCACGACATGGTGGACTTTAAGCGTGGAATAAAAGTACATGGTTTTCGTGGTTACTTTCTCAAAAATGATGGGGCATTATTATCGTGGGCAGTGTTAAATTATGCGCGCGATTTCTTTCATAAAAGAAATTTCATGCCATTTATTGCCCCAGCTATTGTTAAGAAAGAATACTTCTACGGAACAGGACACCTTCCCGGAGACGCCAACGACCTCTTTAAAACACAAAACGAAGATTATCTCTCTGGTACAGCAGAAGTGCCAATGATGGCATATCACGCCGACGAAATTCTAAAAAAAGAAACTCTACCGTTACGATACCTGGCGTTTTCTCCTTGCTTCCGACGCGAAGCAGGAAGCCACGGAAAGGATACAAAAGGTCTCGTTCGAGTTCATGAATTTTACAAACTGGAGCAACTCATACTGTGTGAGGCTAGTCATGAGGAGAGCGAGCGCCTACACGAAGAGATAAATAGAAATACAGAGGAATTTATTGAATCCTTAGAACTTCCATATAGACAGCTAGAGATTTGCACCGGTGACTTGAAAAGTGCTCACGTTCGGTCATACGACACCGAACTCTGGGTACCATCGGAGGGGAAGTATAGGGAAATTGGCAGCGCTTCTTACTATCATGATTTCCAAGCACGCCGTTTCAATATTCGCTATGCTGAAGAGGGCGTAAATAAATATGTACACTCCTTAAACGCGACAGCAATAGCTACACCACGTGTTCTAGTGGCGCTAATTGAGAACAACCAGAAGGCTAACGGTTCAATAGTGATACCAAAAGTTCTCCAACCCTACTTTGGAAAAAAAACAATAGAATAAAACTATGATCCTGAGAAGCCGAAGAGGCCGCGCGCGTCTGGGAAAACGTAAGAAAAAAATTTTAACAGTCAAAGCTTTACTAACGTTAGTTATTTCAATTTCATTTATTGCAGTTTCCACGTGGTTAGTTCGACTGCCACAAATCAATATCGATGCGGTGGAAATTTCTGGAAACGCCATTACAACGAGCAAGTCATTGCGAGATATTATTGATACAGAGCTCGACGGTACATATATGTTCCTCGTTCCGCGCTCAAATATCTTTCTCTATCCCAGACGTAGCATGAGTTTACTCCTGACGGAGCAGTTTCCGAGAATTAAAGGAGTCTCAGTCTCATTTGTCGACTTTCACACCATCACAGTTGAAGTAAAGGAGAGGGTTCCGTTTGGTCTTTGGTGCGGTGCAACCGATAAGCTGGCGGCAAAAGAAGGTTCCAAGTGTTTTTATCTTGACAACAGAGGATATATTTTTGCACAATCACCAAATTTTTCTGGCGACATATTCTTTCGCTATTACGGACCACTTCATGACACTTTTATCGTAACAGACCCGCTTGGAATGCAGTATCTTCCCGCCGCCCAATTTCTCGGTTATAATCTTTTCTTGGAGGCGCTCCGTGACCTTAAGGTAAACCCAGTTGCTCTCGTTAGAGATGAAGATTCGGACCTCCATCTTAAATTTGAAAGTGGAGCCGTACTACTCTTTAGAACGGACCAAAATCTAAACACGATTCTCGAGAATTTCAGATCAATACTTCTATCCAGCATTTTTCTAGAGCAGGGTATAAAGAATGTCGAATATATTGATTTACGCTACGGAAATAAGGTATTCTACAAGACCAAGTAAATAAAAGAGAAAGTATCAGACTGCCAGTAGGCAGGTAAGAGTAATTGACTGCTAATTTTTAATGAACAAAGGATTTTGGGAACAACTTGCAGAGCCGTTTTTTGTGCTAGCACCATTGGCTAATGTCACAGATGCTGCTTTTCGAAAGTTAATATCTAGCCTTGGAAAACCCAACGTTATGTTTACAGAGTTTGTATCAGCAGACGGGCTATTTCTTGGTGGGGAACACGCACGAAATCTTCTAATGCAGGATTTAATCTATAGTAGAGAAGAAAAGCCGATTGTTGCTCAATTTTTTACATCAAAGCCAGGGCTAATGGAAAAAGCAGCACGTTTAGCGCTAGATATGGGCTTTGATGGAGTTGATATAAATATGGGATGCCCTGATCGGAATATAGAAAAACAAGGCGCATGTGCGGCTTTAATAAAAAATCCTACTTTAGCAAAAGAAATTATAGCCGCAGCAAAAACCGGAGCTGAATCCGCTGATAGACAAATTCCTGTCTCAATTAAGACACGCATTGGATATAACGAAGACGAACTAGATACATGGCTTCCGGTCTTGCTGTCTGCTAAACCTTCAGCAATATCCATTCACGCCCGCACGCGGCGCGAAATGTCAAAAGTACCCGTACATTGGGACGCAATATCTCGTGCAGTTAAGATACGAGACAAAATGAACAGCAAAACCTTAATTGTAGGAAACGGTGATGTAATGAGTATTGGAGAGGCAAAACAAAAGATATATGAAACTGGCGCAGACGGCATAATGCTCGGGAAGGCAATTTTCGGAAATCCATGGCTATTTTGCGATCCTGTGCATACCGCAGATGTCAGGGAAAAACTGGAGACAATGCTAAAGCACACAAGACTTTTTGTAGAATTATTGCCTCAAAAAAACTTTGCAATTATGAAGAAGCACTATAAGGCGTATGTAAATGATTTTCCAGGCGCACGTGAATTGAGAGGAGAGCTTATGCAGAAAAATACGGCAGATGAGGTTGAGAAAGTCACAGAAAACTTCCTAAAAACCTTGTAGCGCAACACAAAGGTGTTGTATACTAGAGCGAGTGGGAAGTAGAAAGTTATAAAGTTGAAAGTGATGATAATTCTCTGATAGGGCTTGTCCCGTTAGACATTATGGATATTCGAGATTATGTACATATGTAACGATAGGAAAGTGAACATATTACTACGCACAAATATTAAAATAATAATGTTCTAATGGGATGGAGGAGTTAGTAAAGTCTGACATATTCTTTTTCATAACTGGGGCGGCCGTAGTACTTTTAACCATTGTCGTTCTTGCTGCCCTTTACTATATAGTTCGAATTCTAAGAAACATCTTCTCGCTCTCAGAAGCAATAGAAGAGGAGGGTGAGGAAATTGTGAAAGATATAAGCAAATTACGACGTGGTTTGGAAAAAGGAGGTAGAAAAATTAGAAAGATTATAAAAAAGGCTTCACCCCTGCCTGTGCGTGATCGCACGCAGACAGGGAAAAAACACAAGGTGAAAAAACGTAAAACAAAATAATATGGTAGCTAAAAGAAAAAAGGGAAAGAATTCAAAAGGTGGTCTCGGACTAGATGCTGTGTTTGCTGGGGCAGCGGCTGCGGCAAGTGCCGGGGCTTACTATCTCTACGGTCCAAAGGGAGTACGACATCGAAAACAACTTCGAGGGTGGATGCTTAAGGCTAGTGGTGAAGTTATGGAAAAAGCAGAGAGACTAAAAGAGATTGATAGAAAAACATATGAAGCTCTTTTGAAACAAATGGAGGCAAAGTATAGAAAAGTGCGTTCAATCGACAATAAGGACATTGCAAAACTAAAGCGAGACTTGAAGGCGCAGTGGAAGCATGTTGAGCGAGAGTTTGAAAATGGAAAAACTTCAGGTAAAAGAGCGGTGGTAAAAGGCAGGAAAATAATTGCAAAAGGGAAGAGAAAGATCCATAGGGCAACAGCTCCTAAAAAAACGACTAAAAGAAAGACAGTTTCGAGAAAAAAGTCAGTAGTTAGAAAAAAAGTCACAAAAAGGCGTAGATAATCTACATAACTCTTATTTTGAGCCATATTTTAGAGCTTAGGCTCTTTCCCTGATTTCTCGTGCTTGACAAAGAGTTTGTCAGGGCTATGATAGCGACATTCCGGTTAGACGTAGACGACTACCGGATTTTTTGTTGGATAATAAAAAACTTATTATATATCAAATTGCAGTTGCTCTATCATTTGTATTCGCTTCTATCTCACCATCAATGTCGATTGGGGTGGGGGAGACGTATAGCTTGTTCGGAGCACCACCCACAGTAGAAGAGTATGTGACTGAATATTTTAACGACATTCCTATTATGGCAGATATTGCTTTTTGTGAATCCACATTTCGACAGTTCAACGAAAGCGGTGACACACTGAGGGGAAAAGAAAACTATCTCGACATAGGCGTGATGCAAATCAATGAATATTATCATCTAGAGATATCTCGCCGACTAAGCCACGATATTTATACGCTAACTGGAAATCTAGAATATGCTCGCCACCTCTATGAGAAAGAGGGAACAGCCCCGTGGCTTTCGTCTTCGGATTGTTGGAGCAGCAAAAACCTCATAGCTATGCGTTAAATCAAAAACCCGTATTGTGACGGGTTTTTGATTTAGAATAATTTTTCTTGACCGCTACGCCACAGAATTCTGAGGCGACTCGGAAGAGTTGTCATTTTTATTATCAATACTCCATTTTCCGGCGCCAAACATTATGACGTACATAAGACCACCAGCAAGGCCAATGTTCTTGAAGAACGCAACTTGATTTGCTTGCTGGCTAAAGTCGAGGTGAAAAAATAATGTTGCAAGCACACTAAAACCTATAAGTGCATATGCGGCATATCGTACCCTCCATCCTAAAAGCAAAGCTAATCCTCCACCTATTTCTAGAATCAGAGCCAATATAAGCGCAATGCCCGCAAACGGTACACCAACGGAATCCATGAAAGTGACTGTTCCTCCAAAATTGAAGGCTTTACCAAGTCCCGAAACAATAAATATTGTCGAAAGAAAGATGCGCCCCAATGGCTGCACCCACATGCAAGATTTCATCATGTTTCTATACTCAAATACTAATAGTTATTAATAAATACAACTAGATTGTAGCAAATACGGAAGGGGAGAGAAAGAAGATTTGTAAGTAGCGGATTTATATACCTTAAAGGCTCTTGTCCTTAATATCACCTCCACCGTGAAATTTTTCATGGATATCTCGAAGCTGCTTGTTTGTAACGTGTGTGTAAACCTGCGTAGTAGAAACATTTTTATGTCCCAGAAGCTCTTGTACGCTCCTAAGATCAGCTCCGTGGGAAAGTAAATCGGTTGCGTATGTGTGTCGTAGGGTGTGAGGAGTTACTCTTTTTGAAAGACCCGCTAAGAGGGCAGACTTCGAGATCATTTTTTGTATATATCTAGATGAAAGTCGTTTTGAGTCAGCGCTTTTTGAACGAAAATTTATAAACAGAGGTTTATACATGTCATTGTGCCGCAAGAGGATATATTTCCTAAGGAATTTAGCTGCTCTTGGAGAAATGAAAATAGTTCGAACATATGAGCCCTTTCCAACGATAGACAGCTCATATGTCCTATCTGTTTTTTTGTCGTCGAGAAATGACATTTGATCTACGTTAAGGGCAATCAATTCAGAAATACGCATACCGGATGAAAAGAAAAGCTCAATAATTGTTCTATCCCGCAGGCCGCCTGAAGTATCAATATCAGGAACTGCTAACATTTTTTCAACATCACGAACTTCCAAGAAAGAAATACTCTCGGTAGTTTTCTGTTTCGCAAGCTTTACTTTCGAGGAGGGTAGGGATTCAATGTCTCTGTCCGCCAAAAAATCTAAAAAAACACGTAACGCTATTAAGTAATAATTTTGGGACTTTTTAGCTAAAAGTTTTCCAGTAGGGCTCTTATGAGTACGTGCCAAATAAAGGCGATAATTCCATATATGATCAGGCGTTAGTTTATGGGGAAGTAAATTTTCTTCCCGAATATGCTTTAACCATACAGTAAACAGCTTAAGATATTGTTGGTAATTGCGTTGCGTATTATTTGAAAGCCCTTTCTCAACTTCGCAGTATTCAAGAAAGGGGAGTATGTATTTACGCATGGGTTTGTCGCTTTTCATACATACATAATAACATAGAACTGGTTCGCACAATATATGTAAAACGAACAACATGAGGAGAACTTTTCCACACATTTATTCATTTTACATGGTGCATACACTGGCACCCAGCTTATATATAGAGCCCAAAATTGCCCTGTATGGGCTTATTTATGCCTAGGCACCCAATATTACCTTATATGTTTAAAAGGATAAGATTCTTCGGTTAGAAGTTAGAATTTGGACCTTTCAGAAATTCTATCTCGTCACTTGTTGAGGTACGTCCAAGAATTTTATTTCTCTGTGGAAAGCGACCGAATTTACGAATAATCTCCTGATGTGCTTTAGCATATTTTACAGGGACATATTCCTTAACATGTTCAACAACTTCCACCCGTAATCTTTGAAATAATTCAACAGATTTTTCCTGGAGCTCGTTGCTCTCTGCGTGCATAAATGGCATATAGATAAACTGTCTTTGTGCCATCGGAAGTTCCCTGTCAAACCCCTTTTCAATTGCTTCTTGTGCAACCACCCGCGCGATTTCGTCGCAAGAAAACATTTTTTCAGTATCACGATAAATATTTCGTGTAAACTGGTCACACAGTAAAATTAAAGTAAGTGAACCCAAAGTAGTTTCTTTCCATTTTCCGTACTTCCCTTTCTTGGCCATCTCAATATCATTTTCAAAATTTTCGCGCATTAACTTATCAAAATTCGGATCATTTTTATACCAACGTTTACTTATTTTCTTCTCCGCTAAGCCGTCGGCAAAAAGCTCTCCAAACCAAAAATCCACTATTTTCTGTTGTTTACTCAAATTCCCCATTTTCCATTAGTATAGCAATTATAGCTGTATTATAACTCACTTTCCTGGAACTGGACTTGCATTGTAACTTTTTTAGCGTAAGGTTGCATAGTGTTAGTGAGGGATGTGATTACGTAACGTGGATGAAATATACCCTACGGAACTCCAAAAACTGATTGAAAAGACCAAAAATAGAGACGCGCGGGCTTTTCAAGCGATATTTGAACTGTTGAGTGACAGGCTTTTTAGGTACGCATTATCACGTTCAAAATCACGGGATGATGCGCTCGACATTGTACAAGAAACTTTTATAGAACTTTGGAAAGCACTGGATGGATTTACCTATAGCAGTGAAGGAGAGTTTTACGGTTTTGTGTTCATTATTTTAAAGCGCCGCATTTACAGTTATTACAAAAAAACAACTTTATCTGTGGAGCTTGAAGAACACCACATAACTGAAAGCTTTGAAGTTGAAGTCGAGGATTATCGATATTTAGAAAAAAATATGAAAAAACTTCCGAAGAACTATCAAGAACTCCTACGACTTCGTTATTGGTCAGCGCTTACATATAGCGAAATTGCAGATTTTATGAACATAAGAGAAGGGACGGCCAAAGTGTGGCACCACAGGGCAATAAGATTATTACGAGGTAATTTATCCGCTTTATTATAGATTATTTTATGAAGCCAAAGTTTGAAGATATTTTAGAACATATGGAACCAAAACGTCTTACAGAAAATGAGAAAAAAATTCTCTGGTCACGTGTTGAAAGGAATATACAGCCTGATGTAAGTGCGGAAACGGTAACAGCAAAAGACAAAGCACGTCTTCAGGGATCATTTTGGTATATGTTCTCTACTTTTAATTATTCCAGGTATGTTTTTATACCCGCCCTCATTTTAGCGTTTCTTGTTGGATCAGTTTCCACCACAGCGGTTTTTGCTGATCACTCACAACCTGGTGATTTTTTCTTCCCTTTTGACATAGCGGCAGAAAAAATCCTTCTCACAATTACTTTTGGTGACACTGAAGACTCTTTTCGCCTCCGGTTTGCGGAAGAACGTATCGATGAGGTAAAAGCAATACTTGCGCTGGCCGAAAGCGTTGAAATAAATTTTAGCACCATCCATGGTACGTCAACTCAAAACGAGTCCAACGAAACCACAACAATCTCAACATCGAATAGCTCGGACAATAATGCAAGCACTACAACAAGTACTAATGACAATGGTGTTGATTTGCTTGAGGAAGAATTTCTAAGCAACTTTGATTTTGATGTGAATACTGTACAGGACGCTCTTCTTTTTGCTCTTGCACAACTTGAAGAAGCCAAAGCAGTATTCGCCTCCCAAGGTAATGCGTCTGGTGTGGCTGCAGTTAATTCATTTATTGACGAGCTCGTTGATCTTGCAGAGAATCACATCGCAAAACTTGATCGTGTTTCAGTAACCATTAACGACGACGGAAATGATGCCGTAAAAATAAAAATACACGCGTCTTCAAAAGAACTTAAAATAAAGTTTAACTTTACCAAAGAAACCGACGGCAATGGGAGCACAAAACAACGCGTGACACTAAGTAATGCCGACTCGAAATCAACCTTGAAAATAGACGATGATGGAGGATTCAAGTTCAAGTTTAGCTTTGGTGGAAAAAAGAATGATGTTGATGATGATGATGATAATAATAATGACGATAATGGAGACGACAACGACGACAAAGATAACAATGGAAAGAAAAGTAAAAAAGTTTACATGTGCCACAAAGGCGAGAATACGATACAAATCTCTAAAAATGCACGATGGGCACATATTTTCCACGGGGACAAGTTAGGAAAGTGTGATGAGGATGATGAAAACGACGATGCTGGAGAGGTTGATGACGAAACTGCACCAGTGCTTTCAAACATTGTGGCGAACGCAACAACGACTGAAGCTACAATTACATGGGACACTGACGAAGATGCAGACAGCACAGTATTTTATAGCACGACAGCCCCTGTTGACCCCAATTCGGCAAATACAGTTGAAGACGTGACACTTACACAGAGTCATTCGCTCTCAATCTTTAGCCTGACTGCAAGTACAACCTATTATTACCTTGTTGTATCTGCTGATGAATCTGGAAATACCGCAACGAGCACAGAGAACTCATTTGAAACAACATTGGCAGAACCTGAACCAGTAGATGAAACTGCACCAGTGCTTTCAAACATTGTGGCGAACGCAACAACGACTGAAGCTACAATTACATGGGACACTGACGAAGATGCAGACAGCACTCTGTGGTATGGAACTACTACACCAATTGTACTCGAGGAAGCATTATTTAATTCAGATGCAACACTTACAGTTAATCACTCACTCTCCATCTTTGGTCTGACCGCAAGTACGACATATTATTATATCGTTATCTCAAGCGATCTACTCTCAAACACAGCTTCATCCACTGAGCAAACATTTGTTACATTGGAAATATAAATTTTCCAACCCTCAAATACAAAAACCTCCTACTTCTAGGTGGTTTTTTGTATTTGGGTATACTACCTAAAATCGCTCGTTGGCGAACTAGCTGTCCCAGGGCCGTTTGGAGTTGCGCATGTCTTACAGTTGTTCTTGTGTGTAAGCAGTTCGTACACAGCGGCAAGTCCAATAAGGATATAAATTATCCTAGAAATGACGCTGTCAGAGCCACCAAAAATCTCTCCAATCTCCCACTCAAAAAGCCCGAAAAGAAGCCAATTAAGACCCCCAACTACAAGGAGAAGGAATGTAAGCATGTGTATTTTTTTATTGCTCATACATATGTGTTAAAAAGCGCCAATAATAATGAGATGATCGACTCACTTACATTTTACCACATAACATTTAACAGACGTAAGTAAGTACGTGCAAAAGTGTTTATGAAAAATGGCTTATATATGGCTTAGGTAAGCTATTTTATGTGCTTTGTAAAGTGTTTCTTGACTGTTTCGTCAAGTGCTTTTTGGAGCTTCATCGCATGATTAGGTGTTATGACAACCTCTGAGACAAGCAGTCCATGGTCTGTGTTTGGACGCACGAACAGAAATTGTAACGTTACCTCTTCATTTGACACACTGATTTGTACAGAGTTTGCGTACACAGGAACATGCCCTGTCGGAACATTAATTTTTAGCTCTCTTTGCGGAGTCAGTTTATTTTCCATATTGTTTCTACTTATTATAGCTATTAAATTTTTGGAAGATACGACAGCGGATTCAAGTAAGCCGCATGTGGCGCTACCGGAACCGTTGCTTCAGCACAATTCGTGTTGCTTTTAATATCTTTAAATTTTACAAGTCTAACACCTTGAGAAGCGAAAAGTCCCATATGAAGGTGTGGTCCGGTAGAATAACCAGTATTGCCACTATAGCCTATCGCCTGACCAGACAATACTTGACTTCCAGTATTAACGCTAACTAATGATAGGTGCGCATACAAACTTGATAAACCGTTGTTATGTTTTATAAGCACCCATTTTCCATAGGAGTAACAGCCGGCATATATATCAGTATCTCCGGTTGCAGTTACTGTTCCGGAAAGCGGTGATCGCACCGTGGTTCCGGGCGACGCTCGAAAATCAACTCCATTGTGTCCCCTACCGTTGTACGCACCGCTCTTGGCAAACGCTGTGTCCCCGAAATATTGTGTCACGGTGATTTTATCAAGCGGCCATGAGAGTATACCGTTTTTGGGACTAGGTATACTGTTTGGATCAATGATGATTTGAAGTCGTGCTTCAAAATCCAAAAGTTCACGCTCAAATTCTTTTCTTGCAGCAACTTTTTCATTAAGTAGTTTTTGATAATTCGACTCCTGATTTTTTGTTTGTGTCAGCAATGTATCTTTCTCTCTTTTATTTATCAAAACCACAGTTTTTTGATTATCAAGCTCGTATTCGTAATTAACGAGCTCCCTCCGTTTCTTTTTTCTACTATCTCTGGAGATCTCGAGGTTGCTCTTTATCGCCTTTAACTCTTCAAGATTTTGCCGCAATTGAGCCTGAAAACGTTCAGTATCTTCAACATCTTCCCATATCTCCGAGAAATCAGACTTTGCCAAAAGCGACTCAATAAAAGTGTTCGACTCAGCCGCGTCTATACGTCGTATACTTTCAGCAAGGGCTTTGGAATGGGTACTTATCTGACGCTCGTGATCAAATATCTGTATAGCAAGCTCCTCTACTTGGTAAGTGGTGGCACTAATCCGGTTTTGTGTAACTCTTATATCCGCCTCAAGTTTTTTCTTAGAAAGATTAAGAGTTCGTACAGCGTTTTGTAGCGTTCTTTTGTCTTTCCCCACTCGTGTAAGCTCATTTTGGTATTGGGTGATTTCCTGCTCAATCAGCTCTATTCTAGTTGCCCGGTCACTTATTTGAGATCGTAAATCATCAATTAAAGCCGATTCAACCTCATCAACAAATGTTATAAATACCACAAATAATATAACTAGTGCATGAACGCATATTTTTCTAACTAATTTCATAATTTCAAAGTGATTGATAGGCGCTTTTCAGCCTTTCCAGGGTCGTGCTTTTACCTAATATTCCGGAAACAGTAAACGGATCAGGAGATTTTTCCAGCCCTGTCAGAGCAAATCGCATTGGCCAAAGTATCGAACCTTTCCCTTCTTTCTCTGCGTAATCCCAAACAGCTTCTTTGATATTAATTTCTGTAAATTTATCTTCAGAAATCTTCCCTAAAAGCAAAATAAGTGTTTCAAGGTGTTGTTTTATTGAACTATCCGAATCACGTTTTGGTACAAGGTCAGAAGAATTGTATTCGGGCGCCCTCACATAAAAATTAAGTTCCCCACTCTTGCTTAACTTACGTATTTCTTCAAACGTTTTTACTCGTTCCTTAAGTTGGCCTGCAATATTTTGAAGTAATGTATTGTCGAAAGACTTGTGTGAAGTAATTATCTTTGGCAGATTTTCCAG
Source organism: Patescibacteria group bacterium (assembly GCA_022574205.1). Taxonomy (GTDB): domain Bacteria; phylum Patescibacteriota; class Minisyncoccia; order Phycocordibacterales; family JACZSL01; genus JACZSL01. The sequence continues at coordinate 35,928 of JACZSL010000001.1, read as the reverse complement.
AACGATCTTATTCCAAATCTTTTCGGATAATTTCTTTATATACTCATGGTTTATTGATTTTAGTTTTTCTTCATTAAAGATTGCCCCACCCCTCTGTACATCTGAAATCTCAAAAGCCTCAATAAGCTCTAAAAGTGAAAATATCTCTTGGTCTGTTCCTGGATTCCAACCTAGAAGAGCTAAATAATTAATAAGTGCCTCTGGCAGATACTTATCTTTATATGAAGTTACGGACGCTGCATCATCCCGCTTGGAAAGTTTCGATCTATTTTCATTTAGTATTAACGGAAGATGTCCGTATTTCGGTATTTTAAACCCGAGTGCTTCGTGTATTAAAATTTGTCTCGGAGTGTTAGAAATGTGATCTTCCCCACGTATTACATGTGTTACATTCATGTCATGATCATCAATAACAACTGCAAGATGATACAGTGGTTCGGTTACACTTCTAGCAATCACAAAGTCCTTTAGTTCTGTAGTGTCAAATGTTATATCTCCACGAACTAAATCAATGAATGTTATTTTCTTATTTGGATTCTTAAGTCTAACAACTTCAATCCTCTCTTTGGGGTGATTTTTCTTTGATTCTTTTGATATATAAGCATTACCATCATCAATAAGTTTTTTTATGTATTTAGCATAAATATCATTCCTTTGCGATTGCCGAATTATTTTGCCGTCAAATTTTAATCCGGCCCACTCTAAACCCTCCAGAATATCCTGTTCAAACGCTTTTGTAGAGCGCCCTTTATCAGTATCTTCGATACGTAGTAAAAATTTCCCGCCATATTTTTTAGCGTATAAATAATTAAATAAAGCAGTTCGAAGCGTACCAACGTGGAGTACCCCCGTAGGGCTAGGTGCAATACGTGTGACCACAGGTCCTTTTTTTGGAATGTGCTCATTCATCCTGCTATCGCTCATGTTCCAAGGCTATATCAATAAGTACTGTGGCAATCTTTTTTGCAGCATCAGCTTTGGCAAACTGCTTTGCACATTTCCCCATTCTCTCCCTGACCTCAGCATTGTTAACAATTCTTCTAATCTCTGACACAATAATACTTACAGATAGATTTTCTTCTTCAACTACGACCGCCGCCCCGCTCCTGGCATATGAAAATGCATTTGATCTTTGATCCCTTGAAACTTCTTCTTTTATAGGAATTATTATACTTGGAATACCCCACAGGGCTATTTCAAAGATTGCGCTTGCACCAGCACGCGAAACAATAATATCCGCCGCACCTGCAGCCATGCGGAGCGCAAGTGCATTTAAATAATCGAATGGTCGATACCTAGAGGAATTTTCATTACCTTCAAGCACAATGAGAGCTGTATTTTTTACGTCTTCAATATTCCCTTTTCCAACCTGATGTATGATCTGAAAATCTCCTACAAGTTGAGGAAGTGCGTCTAAGATAATTTCATTAATCACTTTAGAGCCCTGAGAGCCACCGAGAATAAGGACAACTGGAACATTGTCCTCAAGTCCAAGAAACTCAACAGCACCCTCAGTAGCAACAGTATGAAGTTCACGCCGAATTGGAACTCCCGTTAAGGCAACTTTGTCTTCCGGAAAATACTTTGCCGCTTCAGGGAAAGACACAGCGACTTTTCGGGCATATTTTCCAGCCCACACATTAACACGTCCCGGCACAGTATCGGACTCATGAACAACGAGTGGGATTTTGAAAAGCCTTGAAGCGAGTACTGTTGGAAATGATCCGTAACCACCTTTACAGAAAATAACATCCGGGTAAATAAAAAATATCTGAAATGCAGTTTTTATAGAACCAAATGCTGTTTTGAAGAGGTCAAAGAAATTTAAAATTGAAAAGTATGTACGTATTTTTCCGGCAGGACTTTTCTTAAAAATTATATTATTTTTAAACAGCAAATCTGAGTCAAATGGGTTTGGTGAAATGAAATAAAGCTTGGGAACTAAAAGTTTTTTTTCACTTGCAATAGCGTTCACCTCCTCAGCAACTGCGATAATTGGATAAAAATGTCCGCCAGTGCCACCTCCAGTAAATAGAATTTTCATCCCATTGGAAAACTATTCTTATAATATGAACATAATAATACGTTCATCTTGTCATCTTTACGTTTATGCATAATTTAGCCTATTCATAATTTCTGCCTAGACAGGTCTCATACCACAACATAATACCCAGTACTTTATACTTTCGACTTGCGCGCTAGCGCTTCATATACCGCGAAATACCAAGAACGATTCCTACCTCAAACAGTACAAACAGAAAAGCAGTTCCACCATGGCTCACGAACAAGAGCGGTAGTCCAATGAGTGGGAAAATACCGAGCATTGATGCAATGTTTATAAACGATTGCGACGTAATAAGTATAACAATACCGACAACTAGCAGTCCACTAAAATAATCCGGCGCACGTGAAGCAATTTTAAGGCCACGCAACGCCAGCGCAAGAAAAAGACTGATTAATATAACAGCCCCAACAAAGCCAAATTCTTCACCAATAACGGCAAAAATAGAGTCACTCGCGGGCTCAGGAAGGAAGTTAAACTTTTGGATACTTTGTCCAAAACCTCTACCGAACAGGCCTCCCGAGCCTATAGCGATGAGTGATTGTTGTATCTGATAGCTTGAGCCCAATGGATCTTTCGAAGGGTCAAGAAAGGCCAGCACCCTCTCCATTACATACGGTCGGGTAAGTGCGAGTGTGGCAGCACTAATAACTGAAAGGCCGACAACAGCTGCCACGTGCCGCCATTTAGCTCCACCAACCAAAAACATAACAAATCCAGTTGATACAATAACAATAAAAGTACCAGTATCCGGCTGTGCTAATAGAATTGCCCCAACAAATCCCAATAGAATAACAAAAGGAACAACACTATACGAGAAAGAGTGCATCTTATCGCGGACACGCGAAAGCCATGCGGCAAAATATATTACAAAACCAATTTTCAAAAATTCAGCTGGTTGAAATGAAACAAGCCCTATATCAACCCATCTGCGCGCACCATTAATCTCTACTCCTAGATCAGGGACAAAGACAAGGAGTGTTGTAGCAATGGATAGTAGAAAGATAAAAAGTGAGTACCTCCTAAAAAAAGAGTAATGTATTCTCGTATTTATTAGGAGCGCTATTGTACCAAGAACTATGCCGAGAAAAATTTGACTAAACGCAACAGACGAAAAACTTGCTCCATCACGCGCGAGTAGCCCTAGCGACGCGCTTGTAAATATAAAAAAACCAAGTACCACAAGAGTGACCACCATGACAAGAAATGGCCTGTCAATAGTTGTGCGCCTCATCCCGTTAGAGATAGGAAACGCTTGATTCTATTATTGAGATAACGTTTCCCAGTTCCTGATTTTAAATATTTCTCTCTCGACCTAGCATCGTCTCCATTTAGACACGCTTCGTAATATATTAATTGCCACGGAGTACTCGCCTTAGTCCATGTAGACTTCTTATCGTTGTGCTCCTTCAAGCGTTTCCGTAGATTATTGGTACTTCCAGTGTACATCTTCTTATCTTTCTTGTTTTTTAACAAATAGACGTAGTACATAACTATTAGTTATCTCTAACGGGACTCATATTAGCCAATAAGCGCTACAATTACGCCCAAAATTGCAAAAATCATACTAATGATCCAATATCGCATCGTTACTTTATATCCTGGCCAACCGAGTGCTTGAAAATGGTTATGAAGTGGTGAGACTAGAAATACTGTTTTTCCACCACGAAATCTTTTCGATAACACCTGAATAATAACCGACAACACTGTCACAACAAGCGGCAAAGCAATTATTGGGAGCACAAATACACCAACACCTCCTCCAAGTGAATCTGTCATGAAAGCAAGAACAGCGACAGTCAGAGTCAGCCCCATTGTACCAGTCTCCGACATATAGAAACGCGCTGGCGGAATGTTAAACCATAAAAATGCAAGAATTGACCCAACGAGCATCGCAGAAAAGGCGGCAAGGTCAATTTGTTGCTGATAAAAAGCAATTGCAGCGTATGCTGTAAAAATTGCCGCAAAAACTCCCCCAGAGAGTCCGTCTATGCCATCAATAATACCGCTTGCGTATAGAGCCAGTGCGACTAAAATAAAGGCTGGAATAATTAGCGGTCCAATAAAGAAGTCGCCATAGAAAGGAATACCCAGTGAAACGACATCAAGCTTGAAGTAAAACCATCCGCCAATAAAGAGTGCAACTGCGCCAACAATAGAAAGGCGAAAAGTTAAAGACAGCCCACCGGCTCTTCTACTACCGCGCTGCGACACCTCATATATGTCATCAATTAGCCCCACACCGGCCCCTACAAGCAGTGCAAAAAAAGGAATCCATGTTTGATTTCTACTGAAAAAATCTAACTTTTGAGTCACCTCTACAGGGAAGAGCTTGGAGATAAAGAAGATGAGAAGCGTCGTTATAAGGGCGCTACCCCAAATGACAATACCCCCCATGCGAGGAGTTTTCTTTGTTTCATCTTGGTGAAGCGCGCGAGTGATGGGGCTATCGAGACCATCAACTGTTTCTTGCACACCCCTTTTCTTCCAAGCCTTAAACTTATATAAATAATGCGTCAATATTGGCGTAATTAGCATCCCAATAAAAAAGGCGACAGTAGCAGGAAGAAAGACTTTTACAACATCAATAATCATAATTATTTCATTTTAAGATAACTCAAAGTCGCCGCTACTAACTTTTGGATATCAACAAACCTCCCCTCCACACTTGAACCAAGAACGGTAATAATAATTGGTCGATTTAAACCAGCATCGAATGCAATAGAAATATTTCCTCCGGCAAGATCGGTAAACCCTGTTTTTGAGGCTATAAGGCCAGGTATGTCCCCAATTATATTATTAGTATTTGTGGCCAGATGATAATATCCACTTTGTGATTGAAAATTGAGAGTTTCATATATTGTGGCACTTAAAATAACAGGGTTTATCTCTAATATATGTTTCAAGAGACGATTTACGTCGCGAGCAGACCCATAACTACCACTTGTCTCAATTGTTGGGTCAAGACCTGTTTCATTAACAAAGTATGTTTGAGTAAGATTGATTTCAAGCGCAATTTCATTCATTTTTTGAATAAAAGCCTCTTCAGTTTTGTCATATGCTCCTCCACCGATTAGTTTGCTCCCAGCAGCACTTGCCAGAACATTTGCCCCATCGTTGCTGGAAACAATAAGTGTGAAATCAAGAAGATCTTTTAGCTTCCAACTTTCATTCGAAAATAGTCCGTTGTCTCCCTCTTCTTTAAGTGAGTCAAGTTCTACAACGATAGTCTGAGACGGTTCAAGAATTTCTGCAGCAACAAGAACTGTCATAAGCTTTGTTAGAGAAGCTAACGGCAATTGACTTTCAGCATTTAGATCATACAGTGTTTCCTTCGAGTTTATGTCCCACACATGTGCGGCCTGAGCTTCAAGCGATATTGTGTCAAACGGGTTTTCCATGACAATCACCTCCGCACTGTCGCCTTCTCTCTCTATAATAGTTTGTACGGCATCACCACTTCGGTATGGTAGCCACACTAAAATACCTATTATAAATAAAACAAGTATAAAAACGACACCTTTAAAATAGCTCAATTGTCCACGCTCACTATGATTATTCTGTTGATTATTCTCCTCCATCCCGCGATAGTTACCAGCCTGCCATCGCTACAAAGCACAGCGGGTTTGTATTATTGCTTATAAATAATGACTCAACCTTTACGTTCATGATTTCAATGATAATAGCTATAGCTTTTGCGTCCGCGATAACTATCGGGATCCATTATTATTTTGAAATTCACTAACAAAAGTCTCTAATTCCTGCTCGACTTCTAGATATCTGGGTAAGTCCTCCATAGAGCCAACACCAAGAAAGGCTAGAAGCTCTAATGTTGGTTTGTAGAGGAATCCACGTGCGTCGGTCGGGTTCGCTTTGCGCTCCACAAGGCCACGGATCATCAAGTTTCGTAAGGTAAAGGTTGAATTAACACCCCTAATATAGTCAATCTCACTTCGAGCCACTGGCCCTTTATAGATTACAATCGCTAATGTCTCCAGTCCAGCCTTGCCAATGTCGCGTGAAAGTTCTATCTGACGCATCTCCTCAATTGTCTCGGAAGCTTCAGGACTCGTACCAAGTGCAACTTCTCCATCTTTCTCCATAAGTACAACACCTCTGCCGTCAAGATTTTTTCCGAGATTTACAACGGCCCATTTAACATCACTCTCATTATTTTTTGTAAGTTTAACTAGCTCGTTAATCTTCATTGGCTCACCTTTGAAGAACAGAAGCGCCTCAATTAATTGTTCTAGTCGCATAATTTTTATTCACCATAATGTGGCACACCAATGTTTCTGTTTTCCATTTGTATGTCATCAAAATGAACTTCCTGCCTAACTGAAATGATTTCCTGCTTTACCAACTCAAGCATTGCAAGAAAACTCACAATAATATCAATTTTTGCGCTTTTATCAGCGCCGGAAAATTCCCTAAAACTAAGTGATATACTGTTTTGAATACGCGCAGTCAAATTCTGCACCACTTCTTCAATGGTCATCATTTTTTGAATAGTTACTTCTTTTACAATTTTTTTTCTTGGGAGATTTTGAACAATGTCTAAAATGGATTGCAGCAAAAGATCAGGCGTCAAATTTGTCTGCGGAGAGAAAATTGGATCTGAGATTTTCTCTGGTGACTTGAAAAATATAATTCTTTTGCCAAACATTTGATCAATGTTTTGTGCAAGTTTCTTAAAATACTTGTATAATTTCAACTGCAGCTCAAGATCCTCAATACTTCCCTCTTCGTCTTCAGTTAACGAAAAAATTGGTAAGAGCGACTTCGATTTTATTAAAAGAAGCGTAGAAGCAATGTATACAAAATGAGCCGTCTGTGGAACAAGTAACTTACCGGACGCCTTTACATGTTGAATAAAGTCATCTGTAACTTTTGCAAGCGACACATCATTGATGAGAAGTTTTCGCTTCTCAATTAATACAAGCAGAAGCTCCAGAGGGCCCGTAAACACCTCTGTGCGTATATTGAAAACATTGCTGTCCATGTACTCTAATTATAGCCCATTACAAGCACACTTTCATCTTTTTATTAGCGACGTAGATGGAAAGTCCGTCTCAAGTGGATCGAGCCAGGGAGCTAATATACCCAATAATATATGAAGAAATTAGCCCTAAAACGCCTCGACAAGCTTAAGAAGGAATCTTACTGGCTCACCTGCTGCGCCAGGTGCAAGGTTGTCGCTCGGAATACTTTCCATACGCGGCGCCATATCAATATGAACCCACGGCATCCCTTTTGCAAACTCATGTAGAAAAATACCGCCGTTTATTGCGCCTCCATAGCGGCTATTCTTATTATTAGTATTGGTTACATCCCCACGAATTCCCTTGACCTCTTCCTCATATTCCTCCCACAAAGGTAATGGCCACATATAATCTCCACTTTCTTCACCAAGGTGAACAAATAAATCCTGTAGTTTTTTACTCTTAGTCATGATTGCGTTTGCGCGTTCACCAAGAGCAGCTAGTGCACTGCCTGTAAGCGTAGCTACATCTACAACAAGTCTTGGTTTATACTTTCTTGCGTACGTTAATGCATCAGCTAGTATAACGCGACCCTCTGCGTCAGTATTTCTGACCTCAATAGTTTTTCCACTCATGGAACGCAACACGTCTCCAGGTCGATACGCGGCTCCGCCAGGCATATTTTCAACTGCTGGAACAAGTGCCACAATATTTTTCTTTATTTTGAGTTTAGAGGCCAATGCTATCGCACATATCACAGCGGCTCCCCCACTCATATCCATATGCATGCCGAGCGCCGAGTCTCCCGTCTTTATATTAATACCACCAGTGTCAAAGGTTACTCCCTTACCTACAAGTACAATAGGTTTTTCCTTGACGGAACCTCCCTTATATTCCATCACAATAAACTGTGGTTCTTCCCTGGAACCCTGTGCAACACCTAAAATTGCGCCTGCCTTCAATTTTTTAAGCTCTTTTCGACCCAATATGGTCATTTTAATCTTTGCATCCTTTGTCAGTTTTTTGGCCTCGGAAACCATCATCTTAGGTGTCATATCACCACCGGGAGTGTTAGAAATACGTCGACAATGATTTACATATATGCCAATGGTTTGACCCCGCTTGAGTAAAGTTTTAGTTTTTGCAGAAACAGATCCAATAATGGTAATTTCAGTAATACTCGGCCATCCCTCTTTAGGTCTGGTACGAAACTCTGTAAATTCAAAGTTTGCCATCTCAATATTTTGACCAAAGATTGAAGCAAACTCTTCGTTAGTAATTTTTTTTGGGATCAAAGCCTTTAGTGCGGAAAAATTGAAAGCTATTTTTTTAAGCTTTTGCTCTTTTGCGACCCGTATAGCCTTACGAATCAAGACAATAAGCTTGCGCCGATCAATATTTTTTGGTGCTTTAATATAAAGCTCACTACTCTTCCCCTTCTCTACAAATTTTATTTCCTTATCTTTATGAAATTGTATTATTGTAATATTTTTTGGCGGGACTTTAGCGTAAATTATTTTAATCATGTTTTTTCTTTTTAATAGAAATACCAAGCTCATCTAATTGTTCTTTTGACACATCCCCCGGTCCATCCATTACAGCCGTCACCCCTCCACGCGTCATTGGAAATGCTTGAACCTCCCGAAGCGCCTTTTCACCGGTAAGAATCATGATATTCCTTTCAATTCCAAGCGCAATCCCCCCGTGTGGTGGCGTTCCGTATTTGAATGCGCGAAGCATATGACCCACACTGGCTTCAGTTTCTTCTTCACTGTAACCCATAACTTTATATACAGCTTTTAGAATGTCAGCCCTGTGAGAACGCATACTCCCACCGCCAACCTCATAGCCATTACAGACAAGGTCGTACTGCGTTGAAAGAATATTGTCTATGTTCTTACCAGAAAGGAGATCTTCAATGTACTCATTCTTCGGCATTGAAAATGGATTATGACTAAATGTCCACTCTCCCTCATCGGTTTTTCCAAATAGTGGAAAGTCTGTAACCCACGCGTATGCAAGGACACCAGCTTTTTTCTCAGCCTCGCTTCGCAAATCAAACTTATCAGAACCGTGTTTTTCCATGGCCTCTTTATATGTGATTTTGGGAAACGGCGTTTCTTTAATTGTGTAGCCCATCGATTCTACAACCACAGTGATCATTTTCTCAACTATCTCCAATACATCCCCCTCGCTAACAAATGACATTTCAATGTCAATTTGTGAATGTTCAAACCCCCTATCGGCGCGTAAGTCTTCATCACGAATAGCTTTTGCAATTTGAAAATACCTTTCAAAGCCGGCGGTCATCAGTAATTGCTTGTACTGCTGTGGGGATTGTGGAAGCGCGTAAAACTTCCCAGGATTTAGCCTTGAAGGAACAATAAAGTCTCGAGACCCCTCTAGTGTTGCTGCAGTCAAAATAGGTGTTTCAATCTCTGTAAAGTCACGCTGGTTTAGAAAATCTCGACAATTACGTACAAATTCACTTCTTACCCTCATGTTCTTTTGCATTCTCTCTGTTCGAAGATCGAGGTAGCGATATTTAAGGCGTGTGATCTCATCAACACTTATAGAATCTTCACTTATCTCAAACGGCGTTGTTTCGCTCTCGTTTAGAACATTGATCTCACTTATTTCAATTTCTATATCACCATTTGGTTCATCGGCGTTTACCATTTTTTCCGGACGTTTTTTAACTTCTCCGGACACTTCAATTACCCACTCGGGTCGCAAGCTCATTGCAACAGCGTGTGCATCTTCATGAGCCGGAAGAGCAACCATCTGTACTTTTCCACTTGCTTCTCGTAAATCAATAAAAATAATCTTACCATGGTCACGCCTAACATGAACCCAACCGGAAAGCATAACCACATTTCCTATATTCTCGCGCAAATCTTTAACTAATGTTCTTTTCATCTATTTTATTGCAACGTTACACCAATTTTTTCACGAATCTCTTTCATTTTTTCTTCGGCTATTTCACGCGCTATCTTGCCACCCTCTTTCAACACAGAGAGGACATATGCCTTATCTTTTGTGAGCTCTTCACGCTTTTCTCGTAGTGGTCGAGCGACCTCTTCAACATCTGCTATTAAGGCTTCTTTTAAAGCTTTATAGTTACCCTTATTATCATCATAGACATTTTTTAGCTCGTCCTCACTTTTGTAGAGCTTGTGTATTGCGTACACGTGCTGTGGAAAATCACCCCCTGAATCTGTAACAATACCCATTACTGCTTTTTCTACATCATCCCTCGAGCCAAACAACGGAATTGTGTTATTGTAGCTCTTACTCATCTTTTGCCCATCAACTCCAGGAATTGTTGCGCTGTCTTTTGGCGTATACTCTTTAGGAAGTTTAAATGTTTCTCCAAAAATATTATTAAACTTTTGCGCTGTGTCCCGCGCATATTCAATATGCTGCTTCTGGTCAGCACCCACCGGCACCACGTCCGGACTATAGAGCAAAATATCTGCCGCCATAAGCATCGGATAAACAAATGTTCCAACATCAATCTCTTTATTTTTTGCCTGCGCATCTTTAAATACGTGGGAGCGCTGTAAATATGGCATTGTAGTAATACAGTTAAAAATCCATGCTAACTCTGTATGTTGCGGTACATCGGACTGCTTGAAAAGTACTACTTTTTTGGGATTTAAGCCGACTGCAAGATAATCAATAGCGGTGTTTAATATGAGCTCTTGAAGACTCTCCGCGTTTTGTACCGAAGTTAGTGCGTGGTAATCAGCGATGAAAATATAGCTTGTATACTTATCCTGCAGTTCAACGAACTGCCGCATAGCGCCGAAATAGTTACCTATATGGAGTCTCCCTGTCGGCTTGATGCCAGAGAGTAGTCTTTGCTTGTCTGCCATAATGGTCAAATAGTATCAGAAAATAACGCTGTTTTAAAGGTAGTTTTTATATGTACACGATGGCTCCCCTCGCACAAGGGTGGAGATCAAAAGAATCCTTGATTTAATTCAAGGATTAAATCAAGGATTAAATCAAGGATTCTCATTCCAACTCTCAAGAGAGTTTGGAATGTTTTCTGTGACATATAATCTCCAAAAGCTACACTCTTTACAAAAAACCCCGCGCCTTACGGCACGGAGCTTTTGCTTTCCTCTGCGTTAAATTACTGAAACATTATCAGTCATTGTTAAGAAGCCGTAATGTTTCAATACCTTTGCATCACCTTAGAGGCTAAAATAAGGTATACGGCACACACAACAAATCCCAACATACTCAAGGTTCGATTACATGCCATTGAACCATTGCGGAAACCTTGACTAAAATACATAAACAGAGTATAATCTGCTCAGTTTATTTACTGTACCTTGAGGAGAGTTGAAATGCAGAAGAACACTGTTTTAATTGTTTCTCATTCTCTTGACGCACACGCAAAATATGTGCAAGAGAGAATGAATCAGCGTGGAGTTGACCACGTCACACTTGACATAGGTGGATACCCCAATGGTTTCGAATCATCGTATCTAGTCGGACAAAATGGCCCAGACAGAAGGTTCCTCACTAGTGCCGCTAACTTCTCTGTGGAGAATGTTAAGAGCGTTTGGTGGCGACGTCCTCGCGGCAAGTACCGAGCTGAGCCTTATGACATGAAAGAGAGATATATATTGGAGGAGACGGAAGCATACGTAAGGTCTTTTCCACACTTACTCAACGGTGTGAGGTGGGTTTCCGAGCCTGAGGCAACAAGAATATCTGGTCGTAAGCCATACCAGCTACACGTTGCACAACGCATCGGATGGCGTATCCCTGAAACGTGTGTTGGTAATTCTCGGAAGGCGGCACTTGCTTTTTTGGAACATCTTAGTGGTAAGCCCATGATAGTGAAACCTGTTTGCAGTAGTTTTGTGCGACTGAATCCCGCAAAAGAGGATAAGGAGAGGCTTAATAGAGTCATATATACTAGACGGGTGTCGCAAAAAGTGATTAAGGCACATCTGGACAGTATTCCTCTCTGCCCATTTATTCTACAGGAGGAGGTAAAAAAGGAATTTGATGTACGCGTTACGGTGGTGGGTAAAAAGGTCTTTGCAGTAAAAATTGTGGGCGAATCTCTTTATGGATACAACCATGGCGTTGATTGGAGACATCATAACTATCGCAGAATTTACTCCGAGCATATTCTCCCCACTAAGATTGCGGCACTCTGCCGTGATATAACTTTTTCGCTAGGGCTAGTCTTTGGTTGTATAGATTTAGGTTATTCAGAAAGAGATGGTTATACATTCTTTGAAATTAACCCTCAAGGACAATGGCTACCATCCGAACTTGAGGTGGGGCTACCGATTTCGCAAGCTCTGATAGACTTATTACACGGTTGACAAGTAACAAGTTTTTGTTAGAGTAAATCTGAAGCTACAACGACTCTGAATCAACACGGCCGATTGGAGAAATGTATGAAAAAGAGCGACGATCCTTCAACACCGCTGGACCCCTTCATGTTTCAATTTGCGGAACAAGTTGAGGTGGATGTGGCAGATGCCAGTGAACCTGGCATTGCGATGGAAACCGACACGAAGGATCCTTATTCCGATTGTAGTGACACCATCTAACCGACACGACAAATCAGTCGGTGATTAGGGTAACCAGCAAGGCCACGAACACGTTTGTGTGTTCGCGGCCCTTTTTGTAGAATGAGAATGTGACGAAAGATATAATCAAAGAGCTAAGAGGGCTTCTCAAAAACGATCAAGAAATAATCGCTGCATTTTCTCAACGCAAAATTGACAGACGAATCTGGCTGGAGCGAGTGAAAAAGAATACAACAAGGGTTAAACAAATTCTTAAACAACATGGTATTGTCACAAAGCAATACGGAGAAAACACATATAAAGCAATGTTAGTATTGGTTCTACACTCTGGTGATATTCCCCTTATGAAGCAATACTTAGAAATGCACCGACAGAATGATTCAAATGTAGAAAGAAAAGATGAGGCGATGTTGGTAGATAAAATTAAAGTAATTTCAGGTGGTGAGCAAATGTACGGCACACAATACAAAGTAAAAAATGGTAGCGTTGCTTTTCTACCCATAAGAGACGAAAAAAATGTAGATAAGCGACGAGAGTCACTCGGTCTTCCCTCACTTGAAAAATATAAAAGAGGAATAAAGCAATCCCTTCTCTGCCATCGGCAAAATAGTACCAGAAAATAACGCTGTTTTAAAGGTAGGCAAAAACCACCGGTAGTCTTATGGTTTTAAAACCTTGACAATTTGAAAAAGCTACGTAAAATGGCTACGGAATATAGGACAACTTGTAACTTGATACACAGAGAGGTAGGCGAAAATGAATACAAAAATGTTGTTTGTACTGTTTGTTATTGCGCTTTTCGCGTCGACAACCACGTTCGCAGATGATCGATACAAACCGTCGGCTCCAAATCAGGAGCAGAGTCAGAAACAGAAGCAAAAGCAGGGTCAGAAGCAAAGCCAAAGCGCGAAAGCGGTTGCTAAATCGACCGCGTATGGGGGTAGTGCCACAGTCGACATTCACAACAAAAACGTTAACAAGAACGATATCGACATTCACAACAAAAACGTTAACAAGAACGATATCGACATCAAAAACAAAAACGTTAACAAGAACGATAATAGCAACACGGTTAACGTAGAAGGTAGTAGTGCCACGGCAACTGGCGGCAGCGTAAATATTGCTGATGGCGCGATAAGAACCGGTGACCAAAGTGTGACGGTTAACGACGGCGACGTGAGTCTCACCACAGGTGACGTAAACGTCTCCACCGGAGACGTAAATGTTGCTCCAACGCAGACCGTTACGTTTGTCTCGCCCGAACCACTGCCGGGTATACTGCATGTCAGTACTCCATTTTTGCCGGAACCACAGCTCTTCAATGAGTCAGTGGACGCAGCCGAAGGAGGAATAAGGTTGGCAGAGTGGTTTAACTCTGAGTGCGAACAGCAGTATACTCGCGGTAAGCCTCTTATACCGGAGGAAGGAAAGGTTGGCGGCACGCGCATTGTTTTTGTCCCACACCAGAACCTCGTGGCTAAAGCAAGAAAAAGCCGTGCTGACACGGTGAGGTTTTTATTGCCGGAAGGATCGCAGAAGTGCCTTGGGATTGTGACCGCAGAGTCAGAGTCAAAGAAAATAAATCCCTTGGGGGCAATACAAGCAGACGTTGCAAAGTATGTCTTGAGGTATGTAAAAGGCGTTGGGGAAATTAACCTTGTGGCGATGCCGGAGTCAGTGACTGCCAACCGCAGTGTCACGACAGGCGGCCGTGGACTCAATCTTCTTACGAGCATTTCAAAGGCATTTTCATCTGAACGTTCTGTTGCAGGGTTTGGTGGAGGTGGTGCAATTACCGACGGAAAATCCTTCACTCGAGCGCTCTTAGGCAATACTTGGATTGTGGCGACGCCTGATCCTGGCGGTATTCCTATTAAGTTCAAGCCGAAAAAGGTATCGGAAACCGAAGAAGAAATGCCGGAAGCGCCTCCGACAGAAGAGGTTGCCAAAGCGCCAGACCCTACTTCCCCGCCAGTCGCTGATACGATAATCCTCGACCGTGGTCCGAACGATTTTGGGCTTAGGCAAATAGAATACGTTACACCCTAGTTCCCAAACTTCATTATGGAGGCCCGCCCTTAAAAAGGCGGGTTTTTTTTATGTAAACCCCCACACCTTTATATGTAAACCCCCACACCTTTAATGGCGTGGCGAAACGTGGTTTGTTTAACATACTGCAATAATAACTAAATTCATCATTAAATTCTGTGTACACCACCATATTGACTTACTTAGCAAAAACCACAACGCCATGAAAGGTGTGGGGGTAAAATGAAAAGGCGCTGTGTGTTTTACCACAACAGCGCCCCAATCTACCATATCTACTCTATCTACTCTTCCGCATCTGTTTAAGACCTTCAGAGTCAAACCTATGATGAATACCTTCCGCACTCGGTTTCCCTCGCCTTCCAGTTTCATAAGTAGTTATTTTTGGAGTTGAGCGACGTCTTGACCGCTCCTTAGTGTGACAACACACCTTTCGATGCCCAATTGCCTCCGGGACTTTTCTGCAGCCTCTCCGTATTCTGAAAGATGCTTCCACACTTTCTTTGGGTTATCAAAGACAATCCCGTTCGGCGCCCCCAGAAGATATACTACAGGAATGTTATTGACATCCTTGTCTACAAAACGAAGTATCGGTAAGTACACATCAAGGCCGTCAACCTGCCTTAAATCGCTTGGCAACTCCAGCAAAACGTTCGTTCTTAATATCGCCCTACGCAGTCTTTTCTCTCGGTTACGAATCTCCTTTATCTTTGCCATAAGCGCCTTATTCTCTCCCTCCAGAGTGGAGCGTAAAGCATCGCGTGATTTCTTAACCTCCTCCAGTTCTGCCGCAAGCTTCCTGTTTTTTCGCTTCATCAGTGGGTATAGAGATATGAGCAATGCCGCACCCACTGCTATAAGAGTGGCTGACAGCAGGCCAACAATGCCAAGAGACTTTGCCAGAAGAGACGTGCTCTCCTCGGCCTGTCGGTATTGACCTACAACAATTTCTAGCGCTCGAATTTCTGACTCATTCTCCACAATTGTGTCGGATGCATTTAGAAGCTCACTTTTAAGCTCGCTGACTTGCAAAGCAGACATTTCACGCTCCGTGGCCATTGCCCCTGCTATTGCCACCTCCTCTTGCGACATAATTTCGGGGACTAATGAACCATCGGGCCTTTCGGCAAGAATGATTACCTCACCGGAAGCGGCGACAAGTTTTACGGGGGGAATCGGAATGTTCCAAACAACTCCTGTCCCTAACTTATTGAATCCGGAGTTTGTGCAGCCACGAGTGTTGATTGAGAAAAACTGTGCATTCCGAGCTCGGAAAATGTCGCAATAGGCATTTTGATTGATACCAATTGCCTCAAATCCGATGTGGTGTAAACTCCACCACGTCCCGAGAACTGTGTCTCCACGTTGTGCAATAACAGAGTGCTGCGGTATAGCAAACTGACCTGCAAATGTCATACTCGAGACGAGCATGAGTACAAGCGTAAGCAGTAGTTTCTTGAGCATAATAGCTCTCCTTTCTGTAATTTATGAAGTTGAATTTTGAAAAGATCTAGACTTAGTTTCCAGTCTGTGCGTATGTGTACACTAGAAGTGACAAAGTGTCAATCTTTTTTATGTGGACGAGGAATACAAATACCAAGGTCCGACCTCCGTGCGGAGGTCGGACCTTGGTAAATTATTTTTTGCTCCAGCGACAGGGTAGGTTCAGAACTCTTAATTGGAGGAAGATACAGGAAGAATTAGAGCAGAGTGAAATTATTGATATGTTTCCGTCGTGTATATTTCAAATACAAACTCTTAATAGAAACTAGGAATCATCCTTATCTTTTAAACGATAGATAGTCTCAATAGATATTCTCTTACCGCATGCTTCTTTCATAATCTTTTTATGTGCATTATTAATTTCTTTATCAGTTGCTGGCTGTATATTTTCTCCTTGCATAAAACCAACTCCATACCATTCTCCATCAATCTCAAAGATGCCCATGTACTCGTGTGTTATATTTTCCTCTCGCATTGAGGCTATTGCTTCTTCATGCAAATCACCCATGAGACGTTTGCCCCATGCTTTGAGTTCTTCTACTTTTTCTTTTTTTATTTTTTCTATAATCATAGTAATAAAATTGGACGCGGTTTTTACACCACGTCCTTTACTCATCAAGCCGCCATGCCTTGTGGCAGGGGCGAAATACTACCAGGACAGCAGCATATGCACACCATGTCGCTACCACCCCAGAATGCAGGGTCAGGTTCGCCGTAATGCTTCTTGTACAGCGCGATGAATCCATCGTATTCATCTTGTAGTGCCAGACGCTCTTCTTCAGTCGCAACAGGATTGTGATGAAGGAAGCCACCAGCCACTTCTTGCGAGAAGGGGATGTAGTTCATCGTATGCAGAACATGCACATGCCAGAAAGGATCGACCTCATACGAGATCGGAGCAGGGGTTTGCTCGCCGATCACCAGCGAGAGGAAGCGCATATACTCTTCCTTCATACCAGCGATCTTCTCGACAGCATAACCCTTTTTCCGTTCCAGGTAATTCTCAACGACGCTGAAATCCCATTTCTTCATAGCATCGTATGCCTGTTTGACAGTTCTTGGTTGTACGTTCATTTTCTAACTCTTTTTAGTTAGTTGGAATACAAATACCGCCACATACTGCTGTTTAGGGTTGATTATGACGGCATTTACGCGTTTAGCTAGCCAAGCATAAAAAAGCCCTGAACATCTTCATATATCGTGACTGAAAAATAAACGGAAGTCAAGTGTCACGGGTAATGACTAGGACTCCCACCGTATAAGGTGATACAAAAAAGAATCCTTGCTTTAAAGCAAGGATTCTTTTTCTTCAATATCTACCTCCTAAATTTCTTCAAACCGTGGGCTGAATATTTTTACCATGACTGTGGCTGAAAAGAGCTCGCCCAATGCGGTACAGTTTAGCGTATACGTGCCGTCAGCTGTGATTGCTGGCGTGGTGTAGGAACTATTGATACCGCTTGCAACACCAATGCCCCCGGGGTCAAGCAATTCACAGGAGTCCATGTCTACTGTCGTCCACGATATCACTATTGTCCTGTCGGGAATTACTATCCGAGGATTAACACTAATGCTAATTGCAGGGCTTTTTACCGTTATTATTACTTCAGCGGTGTCTGAGTCTCCGGGAACAGTACATGTCACTCTGTATGTTGACGCAGGTGCCACTGGTGTCACTTGCACGTTACCGCTTGTTGCTCCGCCTGTATTAAATCCAAATCCTGTGCAGCTCGTCGCTCCTCCACCATCCCAACTGAGAATTGTTGATTGTCCTTCGACCACACTACTATCTCCCGGGTCCAAAGTTACATTCAGCGGCTCGTTCACAGTCACGTCAACAGTCAGAACATGATCTGGTCCGCCAGGACCTGAGCACGTTAGCATGTATGTTGTTGTGACGCTTGGTGAGACAGTAACAAAACCGTTTGTTGCTCCACCTGTATTAAATCCAGATCCTAAGCAACTTGTCGCTCCAGTAGAATCCCAATCAAGTATGGAGGATCCCGGAGCAGTAAATGTGTCTGGTGTGGCTCTAAAATCTGTGATCTGTGGAGGAGGATTTACGGTAATAACTGATGTGAGCGCGTTCGATGCGCCGGATGCATTTGAACAGGTGAGAGTATATGTTGTGTCAGAGTCAGGCTGTACATCCAAAGTTCCATCTTCGGCAAGAGGGGTGTACGGAATTCCTGTGGTTGAGTCATCAATTGTGCACCCGTCCGGATCTGCGCCTGTACTCGTCCATGTAAGTGTGACAGTGCTGCCTTGTGCAATTGTAGCGGTTGGAGGATCAAACGAGTCAGCTGTTGGCGGCGGCCCCGCAACCCCGTTTCCTGTCACATCTCTGCTTTGATCAGCATTACTGCACCCTGATGTGCAAGAAAATATTGCTGTATCACTGTAGCTTATCGTGTCAGTTGGAATGAAACGTATTGTGACATCCCATGGGGCACCGACAGAAATTGGACCGTAGAAACAGTTACTTAAACACTCAAATTCCGGGGTAGTGAGACCGGCGGACAGAACATCTCCTGAAAGCGTTCCACCTCCCGTGTTCGTTACAGTAAAGTCAAGTAATGATGGGGAGAGCACAGTCACATCCCCAAAAGCAAGGGACGGAGGAGTGACAGTGAGTTCTGGAGGTGCAGAATTGACGGTAACGTTTACAGACTTGGTATCAGAGCCGTCGGAGTTAGTACACTCTAATGTGTAGGTATATGGTCCTGCGCTCGGTGAACCTTGGGACTCACTGCCTACTGTTGGATTTTTCGACCCAAACCAGTCTCCGCTTGCAGAGCAACTGCCAGAATTATTATTTGCAACAGACCAGTTTATTATTACACTCTCTCCTTCTGTTATTGTTTCTGGATCATTTCCATTTGCGTCTATTGTTATTTCTGGTGGTAGAGGAGGTGGAAAACTAGTGGCCGCGGTGATTCTCGCCTGGCAACGTTGACCATCCCCAGGAATTCCCTGAACTTGACGAAGATTCCAACTTAAAACTCCACTGCTATCTGACAATGTTTTTATATTTCCTTCTGGTCCGCCTGGAGCCCCAAAAAAACTAAAAATATCATTTCTCATGTTTAGAACATCCGGCCCTGGCACACCTTGGTTTGTAGCCCAGGTGATGGCAGTACTCATAAAAGGCGTAGTCCAAGAATCACTACATAGAAATCCATCCGCGGATTGTCCGGTGGTTGCTATAGATGCCGCCGACGTGGTTTGTGGAAATGCAAAAACCAGCACGGCAAAAAGCACTATGAGAACTAGAAAGAGTTTTTTTCTGTTTATGCTGAAAATATTTTGCGCTGACATATACGCGAACTAAACATTATGGCCTTGCAATCCTCCAAACATCCTTAAATCCATCGCCTAAAACACTGTTTGGAAACTCATCGTCAGTAAATGTATAAAGCGCTTCTCCTTTCCATGTGTACTGGTATTCTCCCGTGTCAGATCGAAGCGTGGTTCCTATACTTCCATCCTCAAACGCCTGTTTGGCCGTATGAGGCGGCCACCTGACCAAACACTCCCCGACACATTCTCCGGGAGTTGTGTAGAACGTCATGCCGGTGTCTGGATGAACCAGATATAGCCCATTGGCGTCATTGTCTGCAAGTCTGACCACGTTCACGTTCAGAGTATCCAGAAGTTCCTCAAAAGCAGCTTCGACTGCCTTTTCTTTGTCAACTACTGCAGACCCGCCGGAATTACCTCCAGAATCAAAAATCTGATATACACCAACGGCCACGATAACTATGACAATAATAGTGAATAGCGTGTGTTTGTTTCCCATAGAAATATAAAATGTTATAAAAACAAGCTCTGCCGCATTCCACGGCTTTCTTGGTCTGTATTGTATTGCGAAAATGAACTGAAGTATAGTGGTGTTATACACACCCCCACACCCTACTGTGATGAATAAAAAAACCCGCTCTCATTGCAAGAGCGGGTAAATCTACATTGGTCTGTAAACTGCGTGAAGCTACGGAACTGTCGGAAACGACAGTATTGCTTCGCCACGGGTAGTCCAGTTAAAACTTCCGGGACTTGCAAAGAATTTGCTCGTCATGTATCCGGCGCTTGTTCCGGCCAGATGATCTCCGAGCGCCGTGAAATAATCAGCTGTTGCCGCGTCAGGAAATCCGTCTTGGGATATGACGAGCAGAATGCCGTTATAATCCTTTTGACCTGTTGCGTATGACAAGGGTGGATTGCCGTAGACAGATATGACCGCATTTTCGTCAATTGTTGAAATCAACGAATTTGATATTGGTTCAGAGGACCACACATCTACGCTTTCATCCGTCACACACCTGAAAGGCGTGAACGACGGAAGGAAACCATTCCACCAGGCCGATATCTCCGCCATCCGAAGTGCGAGTTGACTTAACGGACCGCCATCGGCTGTTCTTAGTTCTCCCGAAGTGGATGTTCCGTCTCCATTGTCAGTCAGAAATCTTCCTATGGACACGGGGCCAATGTCACTACAGGCGCCCATATGAACTCCCCTAAGATCTCCTACGGTCATATTAAGAGCGGGATCGTTGAAGAAAAACAGACGATGATGCAGTATTTCGTGTATTGCACCTATATGGCTGTGGCTGTCATTCATCCATGCTCTTGCTTTGAGACGTCCCGCACTACCGAAAGAAGCAGGATTTATACCCCCGCCTCTTGGACCAGTTCCGTATGACCACCCAATGTTTGACACAATCAGATAGTCAAAACGATCGTCGTAGACGCTGTACACAGTTCGCGTGACTCTTGGGACATCCTGAAGTGTTCCCTGGAAGTCATCCGCGCGCAAAAATATTGCGGAGCGAGTCCTCATGATTGAAGGAGAGGACGTGGCGCTCAAGGTGGAGTTAATCGAACGGTCTACTACACCCAGATATGTTCTAGAGCTTGCTCCGTTTGGAGAATTAATGAAAACCTCCATACCATTTTCATCAAGAAGGAAAATGTGAATATTGACATAACCCGTTTTTCCATCGCGCGACTCAATAGTAGGTTCTGGAATGCCGGTAGCAAAAGTTACTTCCCAAACACCGTCGCCATCGTCATCCTCGATTGGAATATTGACAAGGTCATGGTTTCCAACCACAAATGTATTGCGGTTAAATCGAACAAAAGCTGTCCAACCCTCCGGAAGTTGCATCTCTATTTGATACGTGATAAGAGCAGTGGGAAGTTCATCTTTGTAAACCGCCACTGGCGTCAATAGATGCTTGTCTATGCGAAATGTAACAGGACCATTATCACTTGTTATCGTGATTTGACTGGTGGCGGTCTGATTATTGGTGTCAGTTGCAACCACCTTAAGGATATGCGCTCCGTCTGCAACCGCCGTTGAATCCCAACTAAAGTCATACGGCGCCGATGTCATAAACGACGACAACACATTGTCGACAAAGAGTTCAACTTTTGAAACCCCCCTGTCGTCGGATGCCGTTACTTCGACTGAAACCATATCGGACACAGTCGCGCCATTTGTTGGCAAATCTATCGATACGGTGGGTGGGTTATCGGCCACAGGTGGTGGCGGTGGGGGCGTATCTCCGCCTCCACCTCCGCAGCTTGTCAGAAAAAAGAAGAGGAAGAGTGGCGTAACCACTCGCGAGAGCTTTAGAAAACCAAATTGTGTTTTCATGGTACACCTCCTGGTGTAAGTTTGTTTACAGAATATGTATAAATGTCAAAAAATGTCCTAAAAACAACATGATTTTAGAACACTGTCTACCCCAAATTGTACAACCTTCTCAAAAAAGCACAACCTCCTGCAAGGTATTGCGCCTTTTCCACTACACAACGAGGCCCACACACGAGGTCGGTCCTCGCGCACAGAACGGTCCACACACGAGGTCGGTCCTCGCGCATAGAACGTCTAATTACCCAGAAAATAAGCCGTTTAAGCTACTTTTTAGCCTTCTTCGGCTTCTTCTTTTCCCTTCTTTGTTTACTTTTGTTTCTATTTGCCGTGTGGTTTTAAATCAGGTAATTTTCCGTTATTTTTTAGATATTTATCAAACCATTTTCTGACCTCTAGCATTGCCTCTTCACGAACTTCACTTAATCCATGATCTGCACCTTCGTACATAATTAAGCGATACGGGACCTTATTTTCATAAAGCTTTTCTGCCAAATCCAACGAATCCAACGGACTTACGCGCCAGTCCGCAGTGCCATGAAGCATGAGAAGTGGTGTTTTCTTGGTAAATTTATCAGTCCAATAAACGGCAGAACGATCTCTAAGCGCCTTTTTACTTCCCCCAAAGAACATTTTGTTCCTCCGCTTCATATCTGGCCTCAACTTTTCTTCACGCTTAAAATTTGTTGGTCCTGCAATCGATACAGCTGCTTTTAGCCACTTTACTCTCGCAAGAGATAAATATGTCATCATCCCTCCACGACTAATACCAAACATACCGATTCTTTTTTCATCAGCGTGCAGATGGTTTTTTAATATCTTTTTAAGATTTAAAACGTCTTCAATATCACTTCCGCCAACTTCATCCTTACCTTCACTTCCCGCGTTTCCAGAATATTGTGAAGCTATAACTATGTATCCCCATTTGGCAAACCTACCCAACCGCAGAAATGTTTCCCCGATTTTAATTGCGCAAAATTCTCCCGACCCGCCACGATTATAAATAATGCATGGTAACTTCCCTTTTAGTTTTTTTAGCTCGACAATAAAACCTTTAACTTTATGTCCTTGTGAGCGATACGTAATGTCATAAACATTAATTAATCGTGAATTTTTAGTTATTTCACGCAAAACTTCAGATGTACATCTTTTCTTTAGCAAACCAATACAGCTGGTCAGTTTAACCGCCTTAATGTCATATATATTTTTACTCTTTTTTAATTGTTCTATGGTAGTCACTTTGTTCAGTTTAACTATCAGTATTCAACAATGCAAATTTTTATAAAAGGTGCCCCCGATAGAGATCGGGGGTATTCTCACACAGTGGTGGTTACGCCACGAGCAAATATAAAACAAGCGTTAGAAAATATGAGGCTTCTTACTCTTCTTCGGCTTCTTTTTCTCTCTTTTTTGATGATTTCTACCTTTCGCCATACAAGTGTTAATTATAATTACACTTTTCCTTATACCATACTAGCATATTTCCCCATTGTTAATACACAGCATCTAAACACGGAAAAAGAGTAACGAAAAGCCACACCCGATACACCCAATGTTGAGCCTCGTGTGTCGTAATACTCTTCTATGGAAGTTTATTAAACTTTTTATACTTCCAGTAGAGATCCCGTGCTTTTTTATGATCGACTGCCTTTATGTAAGAAATCTCGTCTCCATAAGACGCGGGAACATCAAAAACGTCATGGCACAAAAGTGGTCCCCACGCCCACTTTGACACCACTTTCCCATTGTCAAGAACACCTGAATGGGTGATTTTGTCGGGATAATTTTGGGAGTCTCTGTATAAAATATAGTCTCCGTTTTTGGGATGGTCTGTAGGGATAAGCGCCTTTTTATCAATCAATTTTTGGAAAAAAGTGTCATAAATAAAACCGCCACTATTTTTTATAATTCCAACATCCTTGGAGAGACCGAGTGTATGAATAAAACAGTTGTAATTATTGTTTTTGAGAGGTGGAAATTCAAGAATCTTTAATTCTTTCGGAAGCTGTGGGAGTGTTATATCTTTAAATAACCTTGGCTTCCACCAATTTTCACCTTTGTTAATATGTATTATTTTATCCAGTTGTTCTCGCAGTTTCATAGGTTGCTTTAATATTTAATATGTTAAAAAATAGCGGTGATGTGAAGTGTACACACCACCGCTGATAACACATCTTGATGGCTCATCGAGTTGTCAGGTATTTCACGAAAGAATCAAGTATTTCACCCCCATGGAGTTCATCCATCCACCACCAGGCACCGCAGATATTCATTTCCAAAAAGAAGATTTTGCCTCCGCGGTCCTCAATGAAGTCTGCAGAACAGTAGTCGACACCCAAGATCTCCATTAGATTTTTGAGCTTTTCAATATATTCAGGAGGTATTTTATCCCGGTAGAAGTTAGCTCCCGTTTTGTTGTCAACGCGTACATCTGCGGGATCACCAAGTGTTGAATCACACCGAGATACAAACGTTGCGTCTCCCAGTATAACTACACGGTAATCATATCTTCTCTCAATGAATTGTTGATATATGAGAGGGCAGAATATAATTGCTTGGTCATCTTTTATGTAGTCATCTTGCACGAACTTTGTGGAGGACACGACGGCATCATTCTCCTGTGCTATCCATGAGGAATTGAGATTTTTAACAATACTCGGTCCCTTGGAACAAAACGAGCGTACTGTAAGTGGGTCATTTGAAATACATGTATTCGGAACTGCTAATCCTACTGAGGGAGCAAGGTGTAGCTGCAAAACTTTATTTGCCGCTCGACGCGCGTTTGCTACCCTGTTAAGCCATTTTACTGGCAAAAAGTCAAACGTGGCTTCAAGAAATGCTATTAAATTGTTTCTTTGTACAGCCTGTTCAAAATTATCCGGTTGCCCAGTGAATGGCGGGGGTTGTTGAAACCACGCGCAACCAACATTGGTTAAAGAAACTGATTTATTGTCGCTAGTCCAAAAGATATTTTCCTTGCTATCTGACCGAAGAAATCCGACTTTAGAAATATTGTCGCCATCGTCCTGATTAAAGCGAACAAAAGGAAGTTTGAGACTTTTTAATCTGTCAATAACTGGATCAACCTCAAATCCTGCCTGATGGGTGATTATGAAGATAGTCATTGCTGCTACTCCTCTAAGCTGTAAACATAATGATCTAGTTACAAAATACTATAAAATATCAATATGTCAACATATTGATAGAAACTATAAATTATGTCACACTTCATGGGTCCAGATGTTTTTGTTGTGTACAACAACGTTTGGTTTGTTCTTTCTAAACTGACTTTGAGGATATTCTCATGTTGAACAAGCCCACAAAACCCGTGGCGCTACAGTTGCTATCGAAGATCTCAGGTGCTGTTCGGGGTCAATACGACCCGCAGACGCAAACCTGGTCTCACCGCAACTCGGCCACTTTTTCTCCTGTGAAGCACAACAAAGAGAATTAAGTTCTCGGTGCGAAACAAAAACCCCCACCCGCGCTTGCGCAGGTGGGGTTTATATAATTATATAAGTTATCCTCTTACGGAAAGTTTTACTTAAGGTTATTTGCTACTGAACACCAAGGGACATTATACTAAACTCGTAGACGCCGTCGGCGTTTATGCCGACAATAACATCAGCGACAAGAATCGGTGAGTTATTGCCCGAAGAGCCGACAGCTGTTTCAAGCGGAGTCTCAAAGCTTCGTATGATAAAGCCTGCCTGTATTTGCACGAGTGCAACTTCAGGATTGAAGCCTCTGAAGTAGTTGACACCAATCCGGTACATACCTTCTTCCAGAGTGTCGCACCCGACAAAGTAATGCTCCGGGCCAAACGACGTAACATCGTCCACGTCCAGAAATCCGGAAATTCCGAATCGATTGGCATAGTAGACATGTGTTCCGTTTGGTTCAAACACGTGCAGGTCAACGTCAGGCTCTACTCCCCATGTAAGCGTTACAGTGATAATGCCGTCTTCTGCAACAGGAAACGGAATTTCAAGCATCCCAATACTCGTCTCGATGCCAGCGAGAATCTTCTCTTCACTATTAGTTCCTCTTACAAGATATGATGTCACAAAACCGTGGGTCAATGAATCATGCTCTGCATTTGGGTCGTTACCGATGTTAGAAACAAGAGGAGGTGGTTGTAGAAACCTTGCGGACCATCTTGCAACGCTCTTAATCACCTCATCTTCATGAAGTGTCCAATAAGGGCCGTTTCCTCCGACAAAACTTGACGGATTTGCGACTGACACTATGCCGAAGCTTTGTGTTGTTATCGGATTTGAGCCCTCATAGAGAATTTCATACGCTCTGTTGGCAAAGAAATTGCCTTGAGAATGAGCGACCAAAAGCACGGTTTTGCCTTCAAGTATGCTCGAACGATAGAGAGCCAAATGGTTGCTCAAATCCCTGTCGTTTACAAGCGAAGCACTGGTAAGACTTTCAGCAGATTCCAATGCGGCCTCCTGAAACCAATCCGGAAGAATATCCAAGTATCCAAGAGCTCTCCAGAAAGCAATTGAGAAATCTCTGATTTCTCTGGTTGCATCGATTAGATACTTGTCTTTTGCAGCTTCCAAGAGGTCAAGCAGGATTCCCGCAGTGCGATTGTAGGCGATGTTAAACTCCAGCCCCTCAAACTTATCAGCTGGCAGTTTTGCCTCTAAACGTTTTTCTAATACCTCAAGTAAGTCGTAAGCATCTTTTTCGGGAGTGTTAATTCCATTGCCAAACACCACAACAGTACTCACCTCTCTGACTTCACAAACGCCCTGAGCGGCAACAGTAAATGGAACAACCGCGAAAAGCACTGCAAGCAGTACAAGATATATTCTGTTCACTTTTCGTCTCCTTCAGATTAGTTTGGAAGTGAATCTACGTCAAAACCACAAGAACTGGCAGCTCTGGGGAAGAGACTAAAGACCTCCCCTCCAAGTTGATCGTTGTATTGTATGTATGCACGAGACCTCTCTTCAGTATTTAAGATCTCTGCACGAAGTTCCCTCCAAATCCTCGAACCATTCTCAGGATTAATGTACTTAATACAGGAAATCATCATATTGCCTTTGATGGCAATCTCGATCGACAATTCCTTGTCCTCAGCATTAACCAACTCTTCTTGCATACCTTTGGTAAACTCCGTCAACGCAGCTTGCGTCTTTTCAGAATCAGGATAAGTGAGAGCAATGTATCGTTGAATGTCATCACGCACACCATCGTTATCTGAGTCAACACCGAGAAGACCTACGAGACCTGCTTCTCCGGGATCCGGAGGCAAACCGGAGTCAACTGGAGGTGGCGATGAAAGTGGTGGTGGTGTATCAACACCTCCGCCTCCACAGCCCGTAATTGCACACAAAAGTCCAATTACAACAAAGACGCCGAGAACGCCGCTGGAAAGTTTTTTCCAATTATTCACAATAAAACTCCTTATTTCCATAGAATAACTATATTGTTAAGGTCCAAGACCCAGACAATAATATCATTGAGATTAAGTATGTCAACTGTACCTAAACCAAAGCTGTTTTTTCGCTATTTAGCACAGAAATCGCCTCTGACCTGTCTCGCTTGGCGCGAGCCAAAGTGGGCGCTTCGAATATCCATTCATGCATGCGGTTCTCCTTCGCTCCACTCAGGACATAAGCAAGTTTCGTCCGCTATGTCCACAATCAAATTTATCTTTATTTCTCAACATATTTTTAACCTACCCAACTTTATGTTGGAACTTTTGGTATAATTTATCTATGACTTTTGAATATGATTGGAAAAATAAAGAGGCAAATTTTGCTCCTCCAATTGCTAAACAAGCAAGTGGCGGCTTGCATATCACTTTTGAGATTCTTCTAAAAAAGGATGGTAAATATATTGCCTTACGCCGTCCAAACGCGATACCCGAACACGAGTTGCCACCTAAGGCGAAAGATTATCCTAATGGTTTACTTTATTTTTGCCACAATTTAATCCGGTACGGGGAATCAATCGAGAAGTGCGTCAATAGGATTGTTAAAGATCAAGCTGGTGTTAGAGTGAAGGACTATAAGATAATTGATATTGAGTCTGATGTTCAAAATAAAGACAACCAATGGTCTTTTACACCATATGTTATTGCTGAATTAGCAGATATCCCACGGACCAATCAAGAAGTAACAGAAGTAATCTTATTTGATAAAAACTCAATTCCAGATGATTTTGGATGGTGGACAAAAGAAGAACTCAAAGAGTTTTTTGAAGAATATAAACTTTAAGAAAATAAGAGAGTTTGATCCTTGAATGTAGTTTGTTCTCCTTCGCTCCACTCAGGACATAAGCAAGTTTCGTGCGTTATGTCCACCAAAAAAATCCTTGAATTTCCGCCAGAGGCGGATCTGCCTTCGGATGAAATTCAAGGATTCTTTCTCTTGCTATTTTAAGCCCCAAAATCGCTTCAGAATTTTGCTCCTGAACTTGCTCCTGAATTTGTTCAGGAGCAAAGCGGACTCTACGTCCACTAAACACTGAAGACAGTATGGTTCACCAAACAGCTTTTTTTATAGAGTTCCCATCCAAAGGCTGGCAAGCATTACCGCGACGTAAGGACGTGCGTCCTTACGTCTGAATTTTGTGCGAAATACATTAGTTTTTGTTCTAGCGTATAATAACAAATAGATAAATACAGTAATGCCGCCCTTTTTACAGGGCGGCTATTGGTTGTGGATGCTATGGATGTAATTCAAGTGCTCTTTCAGTCTGATCATGAAGTTCTCTCTTGTTTATCAGATGCTCTAGACGCGCCTGCAATCCTTTCCTAGTGAGATAAATATCTCCTCGGCTTGATTTGAATTTGTACAGGCCTTCACTTTGGTTGCATTTAGACTCGCACACGAATCTTCCATAGCAAATAAAAAGATCTCGTTCACTTTCAGTGTACACAATATGCCTCCTTATCGACTGTTACCACAGCGATTCTACCACACATTTGTCTATTCTTTTAATACCCTCCAAAACAGTATTTAGTTTTATTATGCCTGGATATAAGTAAAATCTCTTGACGGACTACACAAAAGCCAGTAAATTGAAGATATGTGCTGTTTTGAGCACATATTGTTCTTTAACTACATCAAAACCGTACGGGGGAAAGGACATGGTAGAGCATCATAGCGTAATAAATGCACCAAAAACAGCAGACATCGAAAGAAAGCATAAGTGTATACGTAAATACCAAAGGAAGCTCATTGTCGCTGGAATACAGCACCGATTACTTCTTCTGGAAAGGGAGGTTTCCGGTGAATGCTGTGACCTGGAAATTAGGCGGATTCGAGATCGCATCAACACGGCACATCAGCGCATCAATAAGGTGCGTGCGCAGCTTATACAAAGCGGCGCAGTCGCGGACTTGCCGTGCGATTGTTTTGCGCTTGAAATGCAGGTAAAAGTTCGTCTTACACCACCAAACGGGGAACCGAGAGTGGAGACTTTCACTGTCGTAAACGGGGAAAACGATCTGAATGGTAAAGGTCATATTTCCCATAAGATGATGATTGCCAGATGTTTATGCGGAGCTGTACCGGGAAGGGAATTTGAATACCCAATACGAAAAGGGTGTTCAGAAGTTGGATTGTTCGAGATTCTCGAACTCCAATACCTGACTGAACAGGCTGCTTGATACGAGGCGTGGAAACTCAATAAAAAACTACAAATAAAAACGAACTCATAGGAGTTTTACAAAATCATAGACCGGCTCACGCAGTAGCCGGTTTTATTTTTGAATTTCCACCTGTCTTAGACTTACCAAACCAAGCCTGTATGTCTGACAGACATTGACTACATAAGATTACCTTGTACTTTAAGCTTGCCCCCACACCTTTCACTTTAATAATAATTTCATCATTCCGGTAATGTTCTTCCCGTATTTATTATTTATTCTGACTGCTCATTCTCCTGCACGACACTCCCCCTCCGTATAGCTTTCGACAAACTCGTTACTGCATGCGGTGCATGCATTACCAAAAGTTTTAGAAATCAGAGGACACGGCGTGGTAATACATTGCACTCGAACTCGAACCAAACCACAAACTGGTTCGTACTGCTGTGTACAAAATGTACCACGCTGTTTCGCTGCACACGCCACTGTTCCGGCCTGTGCATTCCCACTTCCCGGCGTAGAGTCATCGTCTTGAATATCTTCAACAAAATGTTGTCCGTCTACTGTGCGGCATTGCCTTGGGTAGCTTTCCAGAACGGGGTTTCCTGCCGCAGCGCATTCCTCAAAAGAAGCAATGACCACCAAGTCATCCGAGTCCTTAATTTCTTCAACAGTGTCCTGTGTCACTAGAAAATAACCGCCAAAGACAACTGCGGCGACTATGAGTATCTTTGCTAAAACCATAACAATACCTTGTAAATCATTCACAACATAAGTATATCAAAACAAAACTAACAAAAAATTTTCTCTATTCAGACATTCTTGACTTTCTTTGACGATTTGCTATGCTCGTTGCGTAATTAGTTCTTTGGCACGGAAGGCAACGAGATCAGTGTTTTGGGCGTTTTTAAAACTCCTAAAACACTGGTCTCAACAATAGGGGCAAGTCGCTAGTCCGAGTGGTTCGGATAATAAGCAAAAGGAGAGCTAACGTCATGACAACGCTTACTCGCAAAGCGACAATTGCTAAGTTCGAAAGCGAAGAAGTGGCATCAGACTACGGTTACTTCTCGGGCTACAAAAAACCCAAGGCGATTGCACGGCAGGTCACTTACCTCAGGCAACTTCTTCCCAAACTTGGTTCGGCTGACGAGAAGCTGGCAGAGGAGAATCCACCTCCGAATGCCGAAGGTTGGTTCGCCATTCCGAGATGGGAGAAGATATCACCAATCTACCATGAGGCCGTAAAGATCGTACTCGACTTAATCAAAGAAACCAGAAACGGAAATTTCTACATTCACCGCGAAGGCAAGCTTTTTATGCAGTACCTTCGCCAGCATGAGAGCACGGTAGCCGCTATAAAGCGGTTTGGTAAAGAGCAGAAAAAGCATGACATACTCGTGATACCGGCTCAGTTCGGTCTCCGTCATCGGGGGCGTAGTGTCCGCAGAGCTCGCGAAACCATGAAGAACGTCTCCGAATTTGGTCTTGGGGCTTTCCATGTCGCTATAATGATCCTGACGCACCCAGAGCGTCTAGAGCACTATCGTGATCTTTGGATTGATTGCGCCGGTGATGGATACGCTCCGGGTTCTGTCTGCTGCTCTTCGGCCCCGTGTTTCAAGTTTAGCGGCAGCGGGGTCGGGTTTGACTCTGACTGGTTTGATCTATCGATCGACCACTACGGTTCTGCTTCCGGGTTCGTCCTGCGGCCTTAAGCATTGAAATATTTCCGCCTAAGGCGGGTGAACCATTTAACCTCCGCGCGAATTTTTCCGAAAGGAATATTTGCCGGAGGTTTTTTTTTGTATATAATTCTTGGAATTACGTAATTAATTACATATTTAATTACATAATCAACCCCATCGTGGCGGGGTTAATTCAAAAGTTTTTAATTTACCTAAATACTGACTTTTCCCGTTTTAGAAAATAAGAGGGTCCACCAGTTACATATTTATGATACTCCGAGAGCTTTTTTTACTTTTTCTACAACCTCATTAAGCTCCCAGTCACTTTTTGAAAGATAATCGAGAACACCTTGTTCCAGAGCCTCACTGAGATTTTCTGCTTCTGTATAATTGGAAAATATAATAACAGGCGTCTTTTTATTTCTTTTGTCATTTCGTAATTTTTTGAGAACCGTTAATCCTTTTATACCGGGAATATCAAGGTCAAGTATAATAAGATCATGA
Source organism: Patescibacteria group bacterium (assembly GCA_022574205.1). Classification (GTDB taxonomy): domain Bacteria; phylum Patescibacteriota; class Minisyncoccia; order Phycocordibacterales; family JACZSL01; genus JACZSL01. The sequence continues at coordinate 4,311 of JACZSL010000001.1, read as the reverse complement.
TGTTCTTCTTCCGCAAGCTTAAACCCCTTTATACCATCTCTTGCACTAGCTACCAAAAACCCCTCACTCCTTAACGCGTTGGACAGCAAAAGAACCAGGTCTTTATTGTCTTCAATAATGAGAATTTTCTTCTTTTCACTCATATACGTAGTTTAGCATAAAATACACACTCGCCGCCGCCCCGCTTCACTTACTGACTTCTCGAGGACTGGGAGCATCAGCCCGCACGAGTGAAAAAGAAAAAGTAGTTCCTTCATCACGCTTTGAAGTAAACCAAATACGTCCCGACATGAGTTCGAGTAATTGTTTGGTGATAAATAGTCCGAGCCCGGTTCCTTCAATGTCATGTGCAGTTTTTGACCGCCAGAACTTCTCAAATAGGTGTTTTTGTTCTTCAGAGTTTAGTCCGCTACCCTTATTGGTAATATGAAACACAACAGTAGTATCATTCACTTCAGTCGACACGGAAACATCGGTGCCTTCCCTTCCAAACTTGATGGCATTTGATAAAAGATTTCCGAACACTTCTTTGAGTCTCATCTTATCTCCCCACACAAGAGGAAGATCGCTCTGAAAATTGCAATCAATCGTTTTCTTTTGTTCATCTGCTAATTGCTGCACCTCTTTACATGCTTCGCCAAAAGAGTCTACGATTACAATTTTCTCTAAAGTGATTTTTATTGTGCCGCTTTCAAGACGCGCCACTTCAAGAATGTCCTTCACTAAAGATAGCAGCCGCTCGTTGCCTCGCTGTATAATATCAAAAAGCTCTTTTCCTTTTTCTGTCAGCTCAGGTTGTTCTTCACGTAAAGAGCTAAGACCCCATTTTATAGCATTGGCAGGAGTCCTGAGTTCGTGGGCTGCAATAAAAACAAAATGATCTTTTAATTTAAGGATTTCTTTCGCTTGTTTTGCCTCTAGTTTTTTTGATTCTACTACTTGTTCAAATGCCCTTATGATAATGAGGGAAATTATAAAAAGAAAAGCTGTAACAAACAAAACAATAATTGCAACAATTTGTGCATCAATATACCGCTGCCCCACATTGTACGTAATTAAAATCATGGTAATGATGAAAACCCCCATGATTAAAAAGATAAACTGTGGACACGCCCACAAACTAACGCCCAATTCCTTGCATTGAGCTTTAATATTCAGTTTATGGATTATTTTCCTTAAAAACATAAGACTATTATGACATGTGGACTTTAAAAAGTGACACAAAATCTACGCCTATATGTTAAAAGGATAACATGAATGGTTGACATAAACACTTTGCATTGCTTTCATAACTCTAGATTAGGAGAGGTGTTTCATATGAGAAATCCAACAGACGGCCATTCTTCAGACAAGGACAGAAGCACTGGAAAAAGGACCATAAAATTTACAATGACGGAGGAAACGTATATTGAAGTGTTAGGCATGAAGGCAACTCCAAGCACAACTCTTTCAGATTTGTTTAGTGCTGTTTTTTCTACTTACAAAGCATTGCAGAAGCGAATAAGAAAAGGGGCTGTGGTGTATTTTTTTGAAAACGGAAAGTACATCCCGTTCGATCTAAGTTACATGGATCAGCCGCGACAAAGGCAAAAATCCTTTAGGGTAATCGATGGAGACAAGAAATGACTGCCTAAAGACCATTACACGGATGTAATGGTCTTATTATGTTTTATTTTAAGAGGTCTATATTAAAAAAAAGCGAGGGGGCATGTAGCCTCCTCGCTTTAGACGTTAACTAAAAAACGGGATACATGGCGAGGAATCATGCGATGACTCAACAGAGAATTGAAAACCTGGTGGTCAACATAGTTATATGCCTGCAAGAACCTTGTGTACCACGGATATCTTTCTCTCACGTTCCGCGCGAATTCATGAAATGCGCGGCAATCCGCACGATCGTGCATAGAACCGTAAACGCCGACACTTTTCACACAGTACCGTGCAAAGGCTGTTACCTTCTTTCTGTCTTTTTCTTTCAATCCTCCCACTCTTATTATATACCGATGAAGAAGCACGGACGGGTGAAATGTGCGTATTGGTATGGCATTCCCGATTGATGTCACGAGATTGACCAGGCATAATTCGCACATTTTATCGGACAGGGGCATTTCTACCCCTCTGAATACAATACTGTATCCCTTTTGTGTTCTCTTGAGTTGTGAGAACAGCTGTACGCGCGGTCTGTATTTTTCAGATTTCGCACGACTGAAAGCGACAGGAATCTGATAGTCAGATAATCGCAGACGCTTTTCTATATCCTTTGTGCAATTGCAAGGATCATCAAACACAACTACGTCGATGTCTCTCATGGTTCCATTCGAACGCATAGGCCTGTATAGTTCACCAGACCATGCAGCAAGCGCTACCCCGCCGACAACCGCGTATCGCAGTCCCGTTTTCTCCGCCTTGGCAAGTTCCTTAAAAAAAAGCTTAAGGTGGCGAAGAAACTTACGTTCTTCCGTACCAGACATGTGTTTCTGATTCATACTGCATACCTCTCTAAATATTTTTCTTCCACCACAATACCATAACAATGCTAGATGTGTCAAACTCCAGAGTTGCTCCCGGTTATTTTATTTTCCAATATACGTTTCGGAAGCACAGCATATTCTTTTTTAATATGCCCTTTCGGAAAATACTTTAAATACCTAACGCTTTTTTTCTAAATACATCTCAAGAACTTACGGGGAAAGTCGCAAAGCGACGCAAAACTTTCCGCATGAGATAAATATATTATCGTTAAAAACATAAAATCATACGATATATCGTATGATTTCGTTCTGTTTGGTAGAATCCGCAAACACGAAAAAGAATCCTTGCTTTAAAGCAAGGATTCTTTACTAGACCACGTCGGAGTCATCTTTGTTTGTGAATAGACTCACAACATAAAGGACGAGGGCAATGATTGCCAAAACAATCAAAGGAATGATAGTGCACTCCCAGCCTAAAACATATGCGGCAATAATCGAAAGAAGTAAACCTACAAAGAAGAAGAGTTTTCTATACACTCTAAGTTTCTCTTTTGTGTAATTCCTCTTATTACTATCCCTCCAGAGGATCCAAGCAATATAGATGAGAATTATAAAGAGCAACAAGAGAGCAAAACACTTGAGCCAGCCAAATAAATCGTCCGGTAGAGTGAGGAATCCAAGTGCCGCCACTTGAGTGCTCGTCGTGGACAGAAGAGACTCTTCAGTCGGAATCGCTTCCGTATCCTGAACTTCCGTGGAACCCACAGGAGCTCCTTCACCCGTACCACCAGTTGGGCTCGGAAGAGTACCACCTGTTCCAGCGCTCGGAACACTAGGGCTACCAGAATCGTCTTCTTCACCTAAAGCAAATGTTTGCTGAAAACCTACAGTCGGTGGCGAAGAACGAGACACAACCCTGTATACATAAGTCGTGTCCACTTCCAAGCCAGTCAATGTCACAACGTGGTGAGTAACTTTGTTGAGAGTTTCTATTGTACTGGATGGATATCCAAAGTTAGGAAGTACTGTTAGGTTCAAACTGTAAGGTCCATCGACTTGCGTTCCATAAATTACACGGCTTGTTGAAAGCAGATTTGAATCCCACTCAATCACGGCAGTTGTAGTTACAGCATTTGTCGCTGTTACTTCCTCATCGAAAACTTCAAGCGGCGTGATATTCACGGGACCACCCCCACCTCCACCTCCTCTGCTACCTCCATTATCAGTCTCCTTCTTGTCTTCCACAACAGTACCGCCGCAATGCGTGTTTCCTCCTTCAAATCCTACACACAAATCAAATCCAAGACCTATTCCCTGTGTGTCATTGTTTGAACTCCCATCAAATGTAACGCTAAAAGTGTAAGTGGTTGAATTTCCAGCTCCAAGAGAAGATAGAGGAACTTCTCCGGCACGCAAGAATACACCAAGGGTCTTCGAATAGTGGGTCGTTGCCCCCTCTTTTATTACAAGATCAAGAGCGTCTCCAAGGCCACCGCTGTCGAGAGCGTTTATTGCTTCTACGATAATATCCTGAGCCACTGCTGTATGGTTAGTTACTTCTACAGTCCTTATCACGGCGCTTCCGGGGAGGAAGTTAGCCTCATCAAATAGTGGCTCCCCTTCAAATACAACTACTAGGTTTTCTACTGCATACGCAACTGAAGGCATCACCATAAGCGCGCCAACTAAAAGCGTCAGAGCAAATATTATTATTGAAATTGTAGTGTGTTTGTAAGTCATATTATGATGTTATGATCGGCTCCTCATCAAAAGGCGGCTCAGAAACTGCTGGCTCTGCAACCTGCTCCTCTACAGGAGGTTCTTCAATGACCGGTTCTTC
>JACZSL010000018.1 GCA_022574205.1 Patescibacteria group bacterium | reverse complement strand
TATCTCTGTCAAAAACAGTACATCTCCGACGAATAATGACTTCGTCCCATTCATTTTCTGGGCGATACCAAACTCCCACAACTCTTCTTTCTTGGTTAAGTTTGTGTACCAGAGACGCTAATTCCTCCAGAGGAATATTGCCGACATCTAAAACATGTAAGATATCCATCATAATATCACCTCTGCAAGTTTACTGATTCAACAAGATAATACCACAACAAACGGTCGACACCAGTGTGGCCATTTAGTCATAGAACGGTGATGGTCTTTTATTTGGAACAACTTTGAGCGCAAAAAATGTACATTTAAATCTAGATTTAAAACTACATTTAAATCTATATTTAATTTAGGAGCAATGTATTATACATTTCACTAAAGTTATAAATATACGTATACTAGTTTGTATAACCGCAATATATGGAACCCGAAATTCTAAAAGCCCTCATATTGTTTGTCCTTGGCCTTTATATATTGGTTAAAGGTGCTGATATTCTCATACGAGGCTCTGTATCCGTTGCAAAGATTTTTAAAGTTTCAAACTGGTTTGTCGCGATTGTCATAGCCGGAATTGGCACTTCAATCCCTGAGATGAGCGTCGTAATCGCTTCCGCGTTAGCAGGAAACGACATTGGACTAGCTGCGCTCGCCGGCACCAACATTTTCAACATGTTAGTGATAATAGGTTTTATTTCGATTATTTCCCCACTCGTTATAAAACCTATCTGGATTTCGCGTGATTTCATGATAGCGCTTGGTGCTATTATCATCTCGGTAATATTCATTTTCTTCCCCGTCCTTGGCGATGAGGCGTTTCTTGGTGTGACAGCGCTTGAGGCGCTCGTATTGATAGCCTTACTTTTTGTTTGGTTTCTTTTTATGTTTTATCGTAGCGATACAAGTGGTGGGGAAGAAGCTGAACCTGATTTTGAAATCTTTACAATTCTTACTTCAGCACTTCTCATACTCGGCGGTATACTAGGAGTTTTCATCGGAGGCAATTGGGTAGTTGACGGGGCTGAAGTGCTCGCTTTGGCTCTCGGCATCACGCCTGCAATCGTCGGCTTTACGGTCGTTGCAATCGGTACATCACTTCCAGAACTCACTGTGTCGGTTGTAAGCCTTATACAGGGAAGGACAAGTATTGCTATCGGAAACATACTCGGGTCAACCACCTTCAACTTCTTAGGCATTCTTGGTATAGCAGGCCTCATCACACCTATTGCTGTCGTAGGAGATCTTTTCTCCGAGTTCATCGCAGTTATCGTCTCCATGCTCATCCTGCTTGTAGCCATATTTATCGGAAAGCGCTACAGGGTCGGACGGATTGAAGGAATCATCCTTATTTTGCTTTACGTAGCCTACATAGTGTATATATTCGTAATATAAAAAACGGAAAATATATAGAGACACAAGTTTCGAAGAGTAAGGAAACTTACATAAAAAAAGCGCGAACACAATGAGTTGCGCTCGCGTTGTACGAAATTGAGTGTTCAGTTACCAAAACCGCAGTCGCCACTGCTCTGGTTTTTGTGCTTCCCGTGCTGCTCCGTATCGTTGCCCGAGTTGTGAGCATATTAATCTTGTAGCAAAATCAATACGCTCTGGAGACGCTTGTGGCAGTCCTATCCTCTGAAGAGAATTGCGCGCTTCGCCAAGTGCTGTGCGTGCCGCATCACTCGCATTTGTAAACGGACCAGCTTCTTTACGCAAAATTTCTGCCGCTCGATCGGTGCATTTTCTTAACAAACGTCGTTTCTGTGGAGTGAGTGAGCTAGCATACTTCTGGAAAGGACTTTGTTGCTTCAGCAACTTCTCTTTTTTCTGTGTAGCGTTGAGGATTTTCATCCTCACTTCAGCTCTTGAGCCAAGGCTTTTTGGTATCGTAGATTGCCGGAAGACTTTCCCTATTGCAGAATTGGCCGAAAGTCCACCGTTCATTTCATTCATTGTCATAGCGACAAGATTTTTCAATGACAGGCCCATGATCGCCCTCCATATCAGTAAGAAGTGAAAATGAAATAGCAAAATCTGCCGCAATAGTATCAAATTATAGCAGATTTGTCAAGTCCACGTGGCTTAAAATAAGGACTCCACAGCTTTCTTAACGTCTTTTCCGTCAGCTTTACCTTTAGTTTTTTTCATCACAGCACCCATAAGCTTGCCCATTTCGCTTTTATCCATGACCCCAAGCTCTTCTTTACAAACCTTAGCCACTTTTTCGATTTCCTCTTTAGACATGCTTGCAGGGAGGTAGGTTTCAAGGATTTTGAGCTCTTTTTCCTCCTTTTCGACCAGATCTTTACGTCCTCCTTTTGTAAATTGTTCAATTGAGTCTTTTCGTTGTTTGGCGGCTCTTTTAATCACAACAAGCACCTCTTCATCTGTCATATCGTCACTTGGCTTTCGCTTTTTTGCAACGAGATCATTGGTACAGTCAGAAATCAAACCGCGAAGCACTAAAAGAGTTAATACATCCTTACTTTTTAGAGCTTCTCTTGCCTCGTCTTTTAATTGTGTATAAAGCATATTGGACACAGTCTAACAGGTTCGAGGCTCAATTTAAAGGTTACTTTTGCTATACTGTAGCGTATGGAAACTAGACGAAAAAGAGCAAAATGGTGCCACTATGAGGTTGAATTTATAGTCAAGGAATTTAACTCAAACGACAGCGACGGTTTACAGCAAGATGAGGTTAGTGAGAGGCTCGACTACTATGGCGCAAACGTTTTCGATACAGAGGAAAAAATCAGTGTTTTTCAAAAGATATATAAACAATTCAAGAGCCCGCTAGTCTACATCCTTCTTATTGCGGGAGTCATGACACTCTTACTCCAAGAGTATATCGATACAATCGTTATTTTTCTCGCTCTTCTTATAAATGTTGTGGTAGGAACATTTCAGGAAGAGAGAGCAAGTAAGGCGTTTGAAAAGCTTAATGCGTCACAAGAAAAATTTGCAACCGTCCTGCGTGATAATCATCGAATGCGCATTAAGGCAGAGGGTGTTGTACCTGGAGACATTATTGTCGTCGAGAGCGGTTACCACGTTCCTGCCGACATACGTCTAATCAAAGCAAAAAACCTTTCGATAAATGAATCGGCGCTCACAGGAGAGTGGGTTGGCGTGCAGAAAGACATCGCAACACTAAAAGAAGATACACCACTATCTGAACAATTCAATATGGCATGGATGGGCACGCTAGTAACTTCAGGATACGGTAGAGGCATTGTCATTGCCACAGGAAATGACACGGAAGTAGGTAAGATTGCGAAGCATTTGGGTCGTATTGAAGAAAGCGCGACACCACTCCAACGTAATGTAAAAAAGCTTGCGCGCCTCCTTGTTTATTTTGTTAGTTTTTCAATCATTTCAATTTTTGTGCTCGGATATCTCCGCGGACAACCTATCGCAGATCTTCTCCTAATGTCGATTGCTATTGCTGTTGCAACCATACCTGAGGGGCTCCCCGCCGCGGTATCAATCGTTCTTGCGATTGGCATGGAGAGCATCCTAAAACGCGGCGGACTTGTGAGAAATCTTTTAGCGGCAGAAACACTTGGCGCAACAACGATTATTTTGACCGATAAGACCGGGACGCTCACCGAGGGCAAAATGAAACTCACAAGGCTAATATCGTATTCGTCTATTGGTGTGCGTAAAAAAGAAGGGGACGATCTCCTTAGCGATGAACGAGAACTTTTAAAAAGTGTTGTGCTGGCCTCTAAGTCATTTATTGAAGAGGTGGGAAAGGGAAGTTCACAAGAGATAAGAGTGCACGGAGGCCCTATCGAGACAGCCATAGCAATATATGGACTTGAACATGGTCTATCAAAAAGGGAACTTGAAATAGAAAACAAACGCCTTGATCTGCTTAATTTTGAGTCGAAGAGGCGTTTGGGTGGCTCAATAAATATATTACCGCGGTCAAAAAAGAATCGTCTCTACGTAAGTGGTGCTCCCGAAATGCTCATTGACAGCGCAACACACATTTATGTTGACGGAAAAAAAGTGCTGTTTACACAAGCTAAGAAAAAGCAATTTAAAAGCGCGCAACTAAGGAGTAGTAGAGAAGGGAAGCGGCTCATCGGTGTTGGCTATAAAGATGTCGATTGGGACACCATCCCTGTTCGGTGGGAAGAAAACAAGCCTGATCCATTAACCGAAAACCTTGTCTTTGCCGGACTCATTGTATTTAGTGATCCTCCGCGCGAGGACGTACCAAAAGCAATCGCTATTGTGAAGCGTGCTGGGGCTCGTGTCATTATGCTTACAGGTGACAACCCAGAGACAGCCAAGACCATTGCAGTGGCCGTCGGAATTGCGCGCAAAGACGGAGACGTTTTACGAGGTAGCGACATTGAGGAGTTAGACGACGACGAACTCTATCAGGCCTTAAAACACGTCAATGTTTTTGCACGTGTGCTTCCGGAGCAAAAGCTTCGCATTGCGCGTATTTTGAAGAGCAAGAATGAAATCGTTGCGATGACCGGAGATGGTATTAACGACGCACCGGCCCTACGGAGCGCCAACATAGGGATTGCTGTTGGGAGCGGTACAGAAGTCGCAAAAGAGGCGTCTGACATGGTGCTTATTAATGACAATTTTTCAGTCATTGTCTATGCGATTGAGGAGGGAAGAAAGATTATCGACAATCTTAAAAAAATAGTTGCTTACTTACTTTCAACAAGTTTTAGCGAAATCTTCCTCATAGGCGCTGCTCTTGCAGCTGGAGCGGCTCTTCCGCTATTACCGTCCCAAATTTTGTGGGCGAATATTGTCGGTGAAGGGCTTATGAGTTTTTCGTTTGCGTTTGAAAAACCGGAGAAGGGGATCATGGAGCGAGATCCGCGTTCAAGCCGGACGAAAAACATTCTGACTCATGAGACGAAGATTTTGATCATTACCATCTCACTTGTAACCGGCATTTTCCTAGTCGCTTTATATTTTATTTTGCTTCAGTTGAACTTACCAATAGAAGAGGTGCGAACGTTTATGTTTGCGGCTCTCTCGATCGCTTCGATCTTCTTCGCATTCTCCCTCAAGAGCTTTAGAAAACCCATTTGGAAGATCAACCTCTTCGATAACACCTACCTTCTTGTTGCGCTCGGAATAAGCATACTTTTGCTTGTCGGCGCGTTGACGCTTGGCCCACTCCAGACACTTCTTTCGCTGGTACCGCTTTCTTCGTTTGAATATATAGCATTGCTTGGTATTGGTTTCTTTAACCTCATTACCATCGAGCTTGTCAAATACTTCTTGTTTGAGAGGAAACATAGCTAATGTTAGAATAGGTAAATGGATATAGGAACGCTGTCAGTCATTCTATTTGTCTTTATTGCTATAAACGCAGGTGTGCTGTGGTATTTCCTAGTACATAAGCGCGGTAGTGGAAAAGAAGAAGGGCAGGGGATCCTGCTTCTTCAGCAACAAATTCAGGAGATGACAAGAACTCTTGATACCAAGCTTGGCGAGAGCGCCAAGGAAATACGCTCATCTATGAAGGCACAACTTGGTGAATCAACGCGCATCGTTCGTGAAGTAACCGAGGGTCTCACGAAGCTTGGGGAAACAAACAAACAAGTCATTAAATTTTCAGATCAGCTGAAACAACTTCAGGACGTGCTTAAAAATCCAAAACAGAGAGGTATCTTAGGAGAATATTATTTAGAGACAGTCTTGCAGAACGTTCTCCCACCCGACAGTTTCAAGATGCAATATAGTTTCAAGGGTGGCGACATCGTTGATGCAGTGGTGTTTGTCAAAGATAAGATCGTTCCGATAGACTCAAAGTTCTCACTTGAAAATTACAACCGGATGATCGAAGCTAAAGACGATACAGAGCGTGAACGATTTGAAAAAGCTTTCGTCAATGATATGAAATTGCGGATTACCGAAACGGCAAAGTATATTAAACCTGAAGAAAAAACCACCGAGTATGCTTTTATGTTTATACCGTCGGAAGGGGTGTACTATGATCTACTATCAAACAAAGTAGGTTCGGATAATGAGAGTCTTATTTATAGAGCTGCAGTAAGACATAAGGTTATCATCGTATCACCAACAAGCTTTCTCGCGTATCTACAAACTGTCCTTCAATTTCTAAATGCTATGGAAATAGAAGAAAAATCAAAAGATATTGTTAAAAATGTAAGAAAACTAGATAAACATATAGATGCGTACAAGGTATATTATACAAAACTTGGGAATTCCCTCACAACAACTATAAATCATTACAATACTGGGTTTAAGGAGATCAAGAAGATTGATAAGGACGTCCTGCGTATAACCGGGGATTCTTCCGGTGGTGATGTATTGACTCTGGATAAACCAGACATGGATGACTAGTTTCTCATTGTAAGTTTTTGCAGTATACTAATCGGTACTTATTATTATTTTTAACTAATTTAGAAACGTATGGATAGCGAACGCAAAATGTTTAAAGGAGATTGGACGTGTAGTGGATGTGGAGGTTCTATAACAGAATTGCCATTTGAGCCGCGTAGCACTGAAAACTTACTATGTAGAGATTGTCACGCAAACAAAAGAGGCGGCATGGGAGGAGAGCGTAAAATGTACCAGGGAAGTTGGGAATGCAGCAGTTGCGCAGGCCCCATAACAGAATTGCCATTTGAACCGCGTGAGACAGGAAACCTTATGTGTAAAGAGTGTTTTAAAAAAAGCAAAGGACTCGCCTAATAAATGGAACAAGATTGGAAAGAAAGTGTTGATACGCTTGAAAAGACCTTTCGTTTTAAGGATTTTAAGGTTGCACTTTCGTTTGTAAACGATGTGGGGAAGATAGCGGAGCGTATGAATCACCACCCGGATATCTGCATTCAAAATTACAATGAAGTTATGATCTCTACAACAACCCACAGTGAAGGACGTGTGGTAACTCAAAAAGATCGCAAGCTTGCACGCGCGATCGACTCAATATGAAAAACAAAAAACCCACAAAAAATCAATTTACAACTTAATTTTTGTGGGTCTCTAAAGCATGGGAGTTTTGTCTTACGTGTATTCAAACTCTTCCACAAGTTCTCTGGCGGACTCTATGAAGGTGTCAAAGTCATAGATACCGAAAGGTCTCCTAAGAAACAACGTTTTCAGTTCTTTAGCCGCATTCTTATATGCTTTTTCACCACTTATCATGATGACGGGAATGAACTGAAACTTCCTGCTTTTTCGAACAAATTCAACAAGCTCAGGCTTCTTCTCAGTTACGAGTACGAGCGCATCATAGGAAGCATCACTCTCCACCAGTTTTGCCTTCGTCTCTTTTAAACTTTCAACTGTGGTTAATGCGTAACCACGCCTTTGCAATATGTCTTTCAATATGCCACGTAGATACGGTGATTCCTCTACGAGCAGCAGTTTCTCATTCATAGTGCTACTCCTAGAGTTATAGACAGGGTTCCAGAAAGAACAATGTGACCGGACTGCCCACAAGTCAAGCTTCGCGACGTTCTATGATACTATGTTTTAATTGCAATTAGGGGCTAGTTTAGTAAAATACTGATGTTCCATAGAATAAATATATTCCGGCAAGTAGACTATCTACTCAGTTGGTACCAACTTGTACGGAAACATATATTCCGGCGTAGCTCAGTTGGTAGAGCGCTTCGCTGTTAACGAAGATGTCACAGGTTCGAGTCCTGTCGCCGGAGCAACAAACACACAGTCCCAATGCTGCGCGTTGGGGCTTTTGTGTTTGTCACTGGGACAGGACTCGAAAGACGGAGACCGCGAAGCGGGCGAGTCGGGGTCGAGAGTGCTTAGTATTTTACGAACGAAGTGTGATAAAATACTTAGCAACTCGTGACCGAGTCCTGTCGCCGGAGCAACTGTACATTATTCCTACATTCTTATTTGAATGAAAGAATACTCAACTTGTAGTAAAAATATAGGGAATTCATTGGTAAATGCGGCAGTATATAGAACTTTTTGGTATGATGAATGATATGAAATTAGCAGTAATTACCAAAACAATATTTTATTTTGTGTTGGCAGGATTGCTTGAAATTGGTGGCGGTTATCTTGTGTGGCTTTGGATAAGAGAAGATTATGCATTTTATGTGGGGCTTCTGGGTGGTTTTGTATTATTTCTATATGGTATTGTTCCTACACTTCAACCATCCCACTTTCATAGAATCTACGCTACTTACGGAGGTATTTTTATAGTTATGGCTCTCCTCTGGGGTTGGATTTTTGATGGTATTGCTCCAGACAGGTTTGATGTTATTGGTGCTCTTATTGCTCTCATTGGAGTAGCCATAATCTTTTATTGGCCGAGAAAGAATGAACGACTATGGCAAACGTAATTATAATTTCTTTGGCGTTATTTCTTGTAGCTGCACTATTTGAAATTGGAGGAGGATATTTGGTGTGGATATGGCTGCGAGAAAATAAAGGAAAGTTCTTTGGATTATTAGGCTCTTTGGTACTATTTCTATATGGAGTTATACTAACACTACAGCCAGCAGATTTTGGAAGAGTATATGCAGCTTACGGAGGTATATTTATCGCATCTTCCATAGTATGGGGCTTAGTAATTGATAAGAAGAAACCAGATCGTTACGAAATCATCGGGGCTTCTATTGCCGTCCTCGGAGCAGTAATAATAATGTATGCTCCAAGATAGGCAATAACGAACTTTTGTCTTAGAGTTATAATTATATTAAATACTAAAAATATTTTATGGAAAACTACAAACAACTTACACGGGAAGAATTAAAAAAATGGATTGATGAGAAAAAAGACTTTGTTCTCGTTGATGTGTTAGCTCCAGCTTCATATGAGGGGAGACATTTACCAAATGCAAAAAATGCTTTTGTGAAAGAAAATGATTTTTTGGAGAAAGTAGAAAAGCTTGTTTCCAACAAAGAAATGGATGTAGCAGTATATTGTGCGAGTTTTACCTGCCAATTATCTCCTCTTGCAGCCAACAAACTTGTGGAAGCGGGATATACAAATGTTTATGATTTTAAAGGCGGACTTGCGGATTGGCTAGACGCTGGGTATTCACTTGAAGGAGAATCTTCGGCAGAAAAGATTGAATCCAAATGTAGTTGCTGTAATTAATATTCGCACTTAGCATATTCACTACCTTTTTGACCAAATACTTGACCAGTAAAAACTTTACGCATAACTCGCAATAAAGTTTAACTTCTCCCTAATTTCAGCCATATATTCTCTGTCTGAAAACACTTCTACGATAGGAGTAATGGACGGTTGGGAGAGCAACAAACACACAGTCCCAATGCTGCGCGTTGGGGCTTTTGTGTTTGTCACTGGGACAGGACTCGAAAGACGGAGACCGCGAAGCGGGCGAGTCGGGGTCGAGAGTGCTTAGTATTTTACGAAC